>DMYQ01000140.1:541-29339 GCA_003482555.1 Janthinobacterium sp.
GCGCCGGGCGCCAGGTAATTCATGGCAAAGCAAGCCAGGCCCAGCGCGGCCAACGCCAAGCCGATTTGCAGGGGCCGGGCGACCCGTTCGCCCAGTGCAATGAAGCCGAACAGGGCAGTAAAAAATACCTGGGTTTGCAAGACCACCGAGGCGAGTGCCGCCGTCATGCCCATCTGTAGGGATAGAAAGAGCAGGCCGAACTGGCCGACGCCCTGGCACAAGCCGTAAATGACGACCCATTTCCAGTGCAGCTTGGGCGGCTTGACCAGCAACACCAGCGGCAAGACGGCAAACAGATAGCGGGCCGCGCCCAGTTGCAGCGGCGTCAGGTCGCGCAGGGCCAGTTTCATGGCCACGAAGTTGGTGCCCCAGATCAGCACGACGCACAGGGCGGCGATCAAGTCGCGCCCGCTCAGGGGATGGTGGTTCACATTGCTCATGGTGGTAACGGCTTTCTTTGCTTTGCTGGCCGTAACTACGCGGGCCGAGATCAGCCTTCATTATAGTGTGGCGGGTCGATTCCTTTCCGGCACCGCAAAGTTCGCCGCCGCTGAAATGGCTGCCCGCCTCCTGACACTGTCAGATGGCTTTTATATAATTATTGTGCAATTGTTATTTGTTTGATTTTCCCGAGGACGCTGCGCCGGGCAGCGGGATAACATCGTTTGCATATCCGGTGCGGGAGGACGACATGATTTCCAAGGCGCAGGCTGAAATAATCGCGGATCAATTATTGGCGGCGGCCAAGCACGACAAGGTGGCGGGAAACCGCGTGCCCCGGGTCTGGCGCGGCTGGGGCATCCTGGTATTGCCCGTGATATGGCTGTTGATGCGGCGCTCGGCGCTGTGGTCGCACTGCTTGTACTTGCCGCTCGGCGTGGCCGCCGTGGTCGGCCTGACGGTCGGGCTGTACCGCTGGCTGACGCCTCAGCTCAAGATACGGCGCGGTGTCATGGTTTGCTACGGAAATTTGCCGTGGAAAAAAATGCACTTTCGCATGGTTGATATCGCTAAAGTACAACTACAGCTATCGGCACGCTTCCTCCGCCCGAGCAGGGCGCTGCTGCTTGAAACGGCGGGCGGCCGCCACCTGATTTCCATGTCGAAGCTGGGGCCGCAAGAAGCGCTGCGCTTGCGCCAACTGTTGCGCGCCCACTTCAAGGAGCGCTATCAGGAAGTCGACCTTTGATACCACGCGAACCACGCGGATTATGCGGCCT
This sequence comes from Janthinobacterium sp., assembly GCA_003482555.1. Classification (GTDB taxonomy): domain Bacteria; phylum Pseudomonadota; class Gammaproteobacteria; order Burkholderiales; family Burkholderiaceae_D; genus Janthinobacterium. Next base: position 1,762 of record DMYQ01000140.1, read on the forward strand.
GGGCGATGGCGGCGCTGTGGACGATGATCTTGTCGGCATCCGCCTGCAGCAGGCGCACGCGGCGCCGCACCAGCGGCCAGCCCGACCAGTCCGCCGCGTGGGCCTGCACCGGCATCGGGGCCGGCAATTCCGGCGCGCCGCCCTGGCCCCGTATCGCCTGCGCCAGGGTGGCGCAAATGCGCAGGTGGCTGGCCGCCAGCATCTGATTGACTTCGGCGGCCGGCAAGTCCTTGGCGTGGCGCAGCAAGATGGCGCGCAGCGCCGCCACGTGCGCCACCAGCAAATAATTTTGCACGATGAAGAGGTTGATGTCTTCCACCGCGCGGCGCTTGCTGGCCGGCTCGTCGAGCATGCGCATCAGCGCCGCGCTGAGGGCGGCCAGGCTGTCCATCAGATGCTTGCGCTCGATGCGGTAGGCGAAGTCGTCGCGGCACCGGCCCTGCAACAGGGCGAAGCTCGCTTGCATGTAGAGCAGGTTGGCGTCCAGCACCTGGCGCATCAGGCGCGGCAGGCTCTGGTATTCCCAGCTGGCCAGCACGAAGCTGAAGGCGGTCGCCACCGCCGCGCCGACGAAGGTATCGATCAAGCGCTCGGCGATCAGGTTCGGGTTACCCGGCGCCAGCAAGTGCATTTGCAGCAAGATCATCATGCTGACCGCGATCGCCGCGTAGCGGTAGCGCAGGTAGATGAAGGTGGGCGTGGCCACCGTGGCCAGGAACAGGATCGCCAGGATCGCCGCCTGGCTGTGGACGAAGCGGATCACCAGCGCCGTCAGCAGGCAGCCGATGATGGTGCCGGCGATGCGGTCGCCGCGGCGCTGCTTGGTCATGCTGAAGGTCGGGCGCAGCACGATGACGATGGTCAGCACGATCCAGTAACTGTGGGCCGCGTAGGGTAGGTGGTCGGCGATCAGCAGGCCGGCCGAGATCGCCATCGCCACGCGCAGCGAAAAGCGGAACACGGGCGAATCGAGGCGCAAATTGGCCAGCAACATGCGCGCCTCGTATTTTTGCTGCGACAGGAAGGGCGCCATGTCGGCGCCGCTCCAGAACGGCGTGGCGGCGTAGACTTTCTGGCTGGCCAGGTGCAGCTCACCGATCGCGGTCAGGATGGCGCGGATCTTGTTGCGCTGCGCGCGCAGCACGGCCAGCGCCTCGGCGGTCGGCTCGCCGGCGGCGCCGCGCCGCTGCAGGCTTTGCACTTCGGCCTCGATCGCCAGCCATTGCGTCTCGTAGTCTATGCGCGCGTACGAGGCGCGCTTGCGCGTGACCGCGTAAGCGACCGCCTCGATATCGCGCGCAGCCTTGTAGGCCAGGTCGTGCAGCGCGCCCAGCACGGGCGAGTCGGCCAGGTGCTGGCGCAACTGGGCGTAGTCGGTATGGGTCGACAAGATCATTTCGTACAGGTCGAGCATGCACACGTGGACTTGCACGACGATGGCGTCCTTGCTGTTGCCGTAGCTGCGCAAGATCAAGTCGCGCGAAGCTTGCTGGCGGTCGGCCAGCAGGCTTTGCTGGCGCACCAGCTTGTTGAACTGCTCGCTGAGGTTGTAGCGCGTGTCGTAAAAGTCGGCCTTGATGTCGATATAGGCGGCCAGCTCGAACAGGGCTTCGGCCAGCACCTGCTGCTTGATGCGGTGGCGCTGGAACCACGACACCGCCATCGAATATGCCAGGTAAGCGAGGCCGCCGGCGAGGAAGAGGGCGGTGTGGGCGAAGGCTTGCGGCGGCGTCATCCTGTGTTCCATCGACATGGTCATGATGAACAGCGCCGCCAATTGCAGGGGCATGGATTTTTTACCGTAGACCACCATCATGCTGGCAAAAAAGCTCACCAGCACCAGCATCGTCAGCAGCAGCGGGCGCACCGGGCTGCACAGGCTGATGAGCAGGGTGACGCCGCCGCACAGGACGACCGAGGCCAGCATTTCATTGAACTTGTGGCGCAGCGGGCTGGGCATGTCCATCAGGGCCGTGCACAGGGCGCCGATGCAGACCGTCATCGCGGTGGCGCTGTCGCTCAGGCGCAGGGTCAGCAGGGTGATGGCGACCAGGCCGATGGCGAAGCGCAGCCCCAGGTGAAAATAATGGCTGTAGACGAAGGTGCGCGGATGTAGGGCGTAGTGCATGGAATACCTTGATGGCCGGCGAAGTTACAGTGTACAGACTGGAACTTCGCCGTGAAACGCCGCGCTGGCGCGGCGCCGCGTTACGGACTCGGCGTCGGACTCAGACGATGGACAGCACCGGGTAACGCCGCCATTCCGGTTCGGCATGGCGCTGGCAGTGTTCGAAGATGAAGTGCAGCACCTTGTCCTGGTCGCCGACCAGGGCCGGGTTGTCCAGCTTCCAGCGGGCGAAGGCGACCGCCAGTTCCGGCTCGTCGCGCAACAGTTCGGACGCCAGGTCCTCGAACACATAGTCGGAAAACGCTTCCTTTTTTTCCAGCACGCTGTTGAAGAAACCCCAGCGGAAAAAGCTGTCGTGCGCCTGCGGTTCCAGGGTTTCGACGGCGTAGCGGGCGTTGGCCTGCTTGAGCGGAATGTAGTAATCGCCGGTCTGCAATTCGACGCCGGCGCTGCGCGCTTCCAGTTCCACCTCGTCGTGGAACATATGCCCTTCGTAGGCGCCGGCGCGGCTGCCGACGGAAACGATGTGGTAATACCGCGCCCGCACCGTGCGCGGCGCTTCGATGCGGCTCATCTCGACGCCGTTCCATTGCAGGCGCTCGATCACTTCGCGCCAGGCCTGCGGCACCACGTAGGCGCTGGGAGCGCGCACCACGACGTCGGCCACGAAATTGTTGTAATAGGCGATGTCGCGTTCCCACGGTTCGCCGCGCTCGTAGGACAGGCGCTGGTAGTCGCCCAGCACGCTCGGCGTGTACTTGGCGGCGTAACCCTTGAAGCGGAAGGTCGAGGGATTGCTTTCGTCCATTTTCCAGCTCACGGGCCAATGCGTGGTGTGCTTGGCGTGCTCCTTCTCGGCCGCGCGCAGGCGGGCGATTTCGGCGCCGTGGGCCACCGTGAAGGCCAGGGTCACGTCGACCAGGGCGCGCATGGAAGCGTAGCGGTCGGCGAACGGTTTCAGCATATGCGTCTCCGGCATGAAGCCGATGACGTGGTGCAGCGCCGCGTAGCCGGTCGAAAAGCGCGGCACTTCGAGGAATTCGGCGATGCCGTGATCCGGGCTGTCCTTGACCGGGTTGACGTAGGGGCAGGTCGGCCAGCCGGCGCGTTCCATCTCGGCGAAGATATGCGGCAGCATGGTGTTGCGCAGGAAGGGGCCCAGCTCGCCACCGAGCTTGTCGGCCTGGGTGTGGATCAGGGTCATCGTGTAGGGATAGTCGGCGCCGTTCGACGTATGGGTGTCGACCATCACGTCCGGGTCCCAGTCGGTGAGCAGGCGGTTGAACACTTGCGCGTTCAAGCTGTCGCACTTGATGAAATCGCGGTTCAGGTCGAGGTGCCGGCTGTTGCCGCGAAAGCCGAATTGCTCCGGCCCGTCCTGGTTCACGCGCGAGGTGTCGGCGCGGTTCAGGCTGCCGTCCACATTGTAGATGGGGATGAACAGGAACACCGTCCGGCCCAGGGCGGCCAGGCGGGCCGGGTCGACGCACAAGTCGCGCACCAGGGCCATGCAGGCGTCCACGCCTTCCGGCTCGCCCGGATGGATGCCATTGTTATTGAAAAACACGGGCCGACCTTCGCCCTTGATCCGGGCGCGATCGAAGACGCCGTCGGCGCTGACCACGCCGGCATGGATGGGCACGCCCGCATCGGACAGGCCGATTTGCTCGAAGCGCAGCACTTGCGGGAAGCGGGCCGTCAATTCCTGGTAGAAGGCGATGCATTCCTGCCAGGTGGTGGTCTGGTTTTGATTGCCGAGTTCGTAGGTCGTGCGCATGGTTGCTTGCATAGCGTTCCGGGGTCTGGAGTGCGGGAAGGGCGGGCTGGGTAAGTCTGCCGTTAAGCTTGGAATTGTAGCATTCGGGCCGGCGCGGCGCTTGCCCGAACGCCGGCCCGTGCGCCGCCGGCGAACGGCGTCACGTCGGCCGGGCCCAGCGCGGCGCGCACCTCTTCCTTGGTCGTCTTGCCGACCACCAGCAACTGTCCGGCCCGCTCCTGGCTCATGTTCTTGAACGTACTGCTGCCGGCCGTCGTGGCGCAGCCGGCCAGGTGGGCGACTATGGCGCACAGCAGTGTCATTGCGGCGATGTTCTTCATTGCTCCTCCCGCTCCGGCCTCGATCGTGGCTTCGATCCCGGGCGCGCTTGCACTGGACGCGTGGTCGACATATTCCAGTTCAACGAGGCTGTCGTCGGGCCAACGGGCATCCCAGATCGGCAAGCTATAAAAGCGATCGCGCAACAGTATCCAGTCGAACACGGAGGCGAATAACGCCGGAGACTTGCTGCCAAACAAGGCGAAGGCCGGCAGCTCCTGTCGGCGCGCTCCCGCCACCATGCTCACGCCAAACAGTGGCCGCTCGGCAAAGTAGCCCACCGACACGGTACGTACGGTGCAGGGATCGACGCCAAGGGCCAGCAGCGCGTAAAAAGCCGGCGGCTTGATGCCCGGCGTCAGTTCGGCGGCCATCAAGTCGATCTTGCATTCGAGCCGCAAGTCGCCCAGGCGGCGCATATTGGGCGGCACGCCGGGACTGCGGATGTCGACCCGCCAGGCGAAGCTTTTGGCCTGGCGGTTGGTGCTGACGTAGGCGCCGTCGTTTGCCGCCCGCGCGTCTTGCGGCAGGCTGAAACCCAGGTCGGAATCGAGCGCGATGGGCAGATTGGTCTTGTCGCCGACCAGTTTCACGACCAGGCCGTCGAGCGCGACACCGGCCGTGCGTGGATACAGTCTGAAGCGCAGCGCAGCGCCGCCGCCGGGGCCATGTGGTGATATTTGTCAAACAGCGCCATACCTTTGAACAGCTTGGCGTACGGTTTTTCGTCCACCTCGCTCAGACTTTCGACGTCGACCTTGCCCAGGGTCGCCAGCGGCGCGGCGGGCCCTTGCCCGGCCGGGGCGGCGGATGCCTGCGCGCCGCACAGCGCGGCGCCGATCAGTAAAATTTCAGAGTCGCGAGTCGCATCGACTGTCCTCGTGTGAAAGTGGCGGGCGGGCCCGATGGCGCAGAAACCTTCTTTGCGCGCGTCCCATTTTAAGGTGGCGAAGCTATGGCCAAGCTGAAGCCTGGCCCGGATGTGGCAAAATCCACGTTCACCATTTTCGCAAGCACATCATGAAAAACAGTTCAACAGGCGGCCTCGTTTATTCCACCGATGCGGGACGCATGTGTCCCGCATGCCGGCGCGCCCTGGCGCAGTGCGTCTGCAAGGAGCTGGCCCAGGCCGTGCCCGCGGGCGATGGCGTGGTGCGCGTGTCGCGCCAGACCAAGGGCCGGGGCGGCAAGAGCGTCACCGTGGTCAAGGGCTTGGCGCTCGATGCCATCGCCCTGGCCCTGCTGGGCAAGCAGTTGCGCGCCGCTTGCGGTTCCGGTGGCACGGTCAAGGATGGCGTCATCGAAGTGCAGGGCGACCATTGTGAACTGGTCGCGCAAGCGCTGGTAAAACTCGGCCACAGCGTCAAGCGTGCCGGCGCCTGAGCAGTCACGAAACGCCCCGACCCCGATAATCGTGGTCAAGGCAGCCACGCGAACGGCCGCGCTTGGCCGAAAGCCGAAATATCATGCAATCAAGATGATTTTTTATCGAGTATTTTATCCAGGAATTCGGGCGGAATTGCTTGCCCATTCGCGCTTAAAATCCGTACCGTTTCATGCAGTAAATTTAATCGTGTAATTTTCAAAATAACCGCGGCGACGATCCATACGATAGGGATAAGAAGAGCGATAACCGGAATTAATACCGGCGATAGGTAACTAAACGCATTCATGTTTGCCACTTTCGTTTGAGCGGTTCAATGTCGATTATATATTACTGGAGAAGCCAGAAATGGCTACTTGAAAAGTTCCATCCCGAATGGCTGCGCGGGCCAAAGCGGCCCCCGGAGGATAGCAAATTTTAAGGTGTAAAAATACACACATTGTCACTGTGACAGCGACGGCCAAACATGGCCACCATCGAAGGCGGTCCAGGCGGTGCCGTCGACGCCGTGCTGGCGACCGGCGATGCGGCCGAAGGTCACGCGCAGGGTGCTGTTGGCGGCGGGATAGATGGTTTGGCCCTTGTTCTTCATGAAGGCGATCTTGGCCTTCATGTAGTTGGCGTAGCTTTGCTGGATGTTGCCGCCCAGTTCATCGTCTTCCGCTTCGTGCTTCAGGCCGGCGTCATACAGGGCCACCGCGGCCTTGATGAAGCTGTCGTTGCTGTCCTGGAATGCGGCCGGCGTGCGTTTCAGCCACGCGGCTCTTTCCGTTTTGTCGCCCAGCTTGCTGCCCGCGTACAGGTTGTCGACGGCCGCTTGCAGTTCGGCCGGGCTGCTGCCGTCCTTGATGCCGAGGGCGGCGTCGAAGCTGGCGCGGCGCATTGCCTGTGGCTGGGCGGCGTACTGGCTCGGGTTGTTGAACACCAGGGCCTTGTCGACTCTTTCGTCGTAGCTGCGCTCGACGGCGGCGATGCCGGCTTCGAGGCGCGGCAAGTCGCGCTGCTGATAGCCGGCCTTGCGCTCGGCGTCGGGCTTGGCCGATTCATTGACCACGCGGTACATGGTGCGCGCCGATGTCAGCAGGCGCGGTTGCGAGCGGCCCAGGAAGAAGTCGCGCTTGCCTTCCGCGTCGCGCGTGGCGATCAACTTTTCCACTTGCTCGATGTCGGCCGCGTATTCCTTCTTGCGGGCCGGTTCGGCGTCGACCCAGGCTTTCAATGCGGCGTGTTCTTGCGTCTTGCGCGCCAGCAGGTCGCCGCCGGCGTAAGAATCGAGCATGCCCTTGCGGTTTTTATAGTAGTTGTTGATGCCGGCAACCTGGCCCGCATACTTCAGCGTGGTGTCGGCGTTGCCCTTGGTTTCGCGCGCGATGATGGCCAGGCTTTCGCCGGACGCTTTCACGAAGGCCGGATAGTTCCAGTCGAAGGTGTAAGCGACTTCGGACGGCAGGCGGTGGCGGTCGGTGCGGCCGGGATAAGCGAGCGCCATGACGAAGTCGCCTTCCTTGACGCCTTCCTTGGCCAGTTTCAGGAAGTGCTTCGGCACGTAGGGCAGGTTGTCCTTGCTGAAGTCGGCGGCCTTGCCGTCGCGGCCGACGTAGGCGCGGTAAAAGCCGTAATCGCCGGTGTGGCGCGGCCACATCCAGTTGTCGGTGTCGCCGCCGAACTTGCCCACGCCGACCGGCGGCGCGTGCACCAGGCGCACGTCGCGAATTTCCAGTTGCTTGATCAGGTAGTACTCCAGGCCGCCGTAAAAGGCCGACACGGTGCAGCGGTGGCCGGCGTCTTTTTCGCACTCGGCGACCAGGGCTTTTTCATTTTTTTCGATGGCGTCGCTGCGTTCCTTGCCGCGCAACCTGGCCACCGTCGGGCTGATGATCCTGGTGCTGACCTCGCTCACGTCCTTGCTCACGAAGATGCGCGAACCTGGCGCGGCCGGCAATTTTTCGGCGAAGCTCTTGGCCAGGAAACCGTTGGCCAGCAAGTCGCGCTCGGGCGTGGAGTTATGCGCCACGCTGCCGTACACGCAGTGGTGGTTGGTGGCGACCAGGCCCATGGGCGAGACGAAGGAAGCCGAGCATCCGCCCGGGCTGACGATGGCGCCCATCGGAAATTCCGTCAGTTCGGTGAGCGCGGCCGGGTCGAGTTTCAGACCGGCCGCCTTCAATTCCTTCGCTACTTGTGGCAGTTGCTGGGGCATCCACATGCCTTCGTCGGCGTGGGCGACGTTGCTGAGGATGGCCAGCGTGATGAGAGTCTTCCTCATTCAAGTTGTTTCTTATGAACGTGAGAGTACGGGATGGGTGTGCCCGGTGACGTGAGCAGCGGGCGACCCAGACTATTTGTATCGGTCACGCAATAGTCAATTGGAATTTCGCCAATAGACCCTGGTGCGAGCGGGGGCACAGCACCGGGCGCGCCGGTACCTTGGGCGCCTCGGCGGCCGCGGCGGAAAGCGCTAGCGCGCCTTGTCGCGCAGCAGGAAGTTGCCGATGGCGAGCAGCAGGGCGGCGCCCAGCAGGGCGACGAGCAGGGAGCCCAGCGTGAAGTTGTCGCTGTCGGCGCCGCCACCGCCAAACACGGGCGAAAGTAGCCAGCCGCCCAGGACGGCGCCGACGACGCCGATGACGATGTTGAGGAAGATGCCCCGCTGGGGGTCGGTTTTCACGGTCATGCCGACGAGCCAGCCGATGATGCCGCCAATTGCGATCCAGAGGATGAAGTTCATGTCGATACTCCCGGGAAGCTTGAGCTGAGTGTCAGGTGGCGCCATTTCTGGTGCTGGGAAAATTTTAAGGGTGGTGGCGTCCGGCGTCCGTACGATAGCGTACGCGGGCGCGCGGCGCGCCCTTGACGCAGAACAGGAAGCCGCGCGAAGGGCCGCCGAAAGTGTGTCAACGCACGGAATGGGGATGGCCGGCGCGGCTATCGTATTGCTGTGGCCCGGACTGCGGCGCCTGGCGGTCGGGGCCGGTCAGCGCGTGGCCAACCGTATTTTTCCAGGGCCAGCCAATCAAGGAGCAATCATCATGAGCAATGAAAGCAAGTCGGGCACGGTCAGCGGCATGTTCGATGACCGCGCCAGCGCGGAAGACGCTTACCGCACGCTCGTCGAGCGCGGTTATGCCCGCGACGAGGTCTGGGTGCTGATGTCGGAGCGCACGCGGCGGCGCATGTTTCCCGAAAACGAAGACAATGTCACTGAGCTGGGCAGCAAGGCGGGCCAGGGGGCCGGCATCGGCGCCACCATCGGCGGCGCGCTGGGCGCCGTGGTGGCCGGCGTGGCCGCCATCGGCAGCAATCTGATCATGCCCGGCCTGGGCCTGGTCGTGGCCGGCCCGCTGGCGGCGGCGCTGGCGGGCGCTGGCGCCGGCGGCCTGGCGGGCGGCCTGGCGGGCGGCCTGGTCGGCGCGCTGATCGGCGTCGGTATCCCCGAGGAAAGGGTGCGCCACTACGAGGAGCATCTCCGCGGCGGCGGCATCCTGATGGGCGTGAGGGCGCGCTCGGACGACGACGCCGAGTATATCGAGCGGCGCTGGCGCGAGCGCGGCCAGCATGTGCTCGGCGCCAGCTTCGGCGCGGGCGGCGGCGTGGCCGGCACGGTCGCCCCGGAGACGGAGTCGGCGTACTGGCGCGACAGCTATCGCGATGCGCCCGACTACCAGTCCGATTACGGTTACGAGGATTACGGCCCGGCTTACGCGGTCGGCTACCAGGGCCGGGGACGCTTGCGCGGCAGTTTCGAGGGCGCCGAGCACATCCTGCAAGACGAGTGGGAACGCATCAAGGGCAAGTCGCGCCTGACCTGGGATCAAGCCAGGGCGGCGGCGCGGGCCGCATGGGAACGGGTCGAGCGGGCCATGGGGGGGAGCGCGCATGGCGGGGGTGACGGGCGCGACGAAGCGGGCCAAGCCAGGCGCGAAGAAGGCGATGGGCGGAAGGAAGAACAGGAACGGGCGGGCGGCGAGAAGCGGGAAGAGCGGGGAATGTAGGCGCCCCTTGCGTGGGCGCTTGCATTGCAGGCCGCTTGTTTAGCTGGCCTTGACGGCTTCCACCTGGATTTCCAGCTTGACTTCCGGCGCGAATTTCGGCGTGCCGATGTTCAGGCCGAAGTCGGTGCGCTTGAATTCGGCCGAGGCGTCGGCGCCGCACACTTCACGCTTGAGCATCGGGTGCATGATGCAAGTGAATTTGTTGATGATCAGCTTGACCGGCTTGGTCACGCCCAGCATGGTCAATTCGCCATCGACGGAGGCGGGCTTGTCGCCGTCGAAGGTGATGGACTTGCTCTTGTAGCTGATGGTGGGGAATTTCTTGACGTCGAACATGTCGGGCGATTTGGCGTGTTCGTTCAGTTTGGCGTGGCCGAAATCGATCGAAGCCGGGTCGATCGCAATGTCGATGGTGCCCGTCTTGGCGGCGCGGTCGAGCGTGACGGTGCCGCTGGTCTTGGTGAACTTGCCGCGCCAGACCGATATACCCATGTGATCGGCTTCGAAGCTCGGGTAGGTGTGGCCCGGGTCGATGGTATACGAGTCGGCGGCGAAGGCGGCGGTGGAAGCGACGGCCAGCAGGGCGACGAACAATTGCGATAATTTCATGAATTTCCTTGGCGAAGAATGGACTGCGAACATGTCAAACGGACTGCCAACGAGCTGATTAGGGAGCGGCGCTGACGTGGAACTTGATGGTGACTTCGTCGGCCACCATGCCGGTGTCTTTCCATTCGCCTTCGCCGATGTTGTAGGCGAGGCGTTTGATCGGCAGCGCGCCGTCAAACACTTGCTTGCCCGCTTCGGTCTTGACGCTCAAAGGAAAACTGACCTCGCTGGTCTTGCCTTTGATGCTCAGCTTGCCGGTCACGGTCAGCTTGCCCGCGCCGGCCGCCTTGATGGCGCTCGACACGAAGGTGGCTTTCGGAAACTGGGCCGAGTTGAACCATTCCTTCTTGGCCACTTCCTGATTCATTTCCGCTTCGCCCACGTCCAGGCTGGCGGTCTCGACGTCGACGCTGGCCTTGGCCGCGTCCGGGCTGGCCGGGTTGTAATCGATGGCGATGTTGAATTTCTTGAATTTGGCTTCGACCGGCACGTTCATTTGCTTGAACACCGCCGAGACGCTGGTCTTGGCGGGGTCGGTCTTGAGCAGGGTGGCGGCGCTGGCGGCCAGCGACAGGCCGAGCAGGGACGCCAGCAGGGTGCGTTGCGATATTTTCATGGGGACTCCGGTGGATGAATGGGGGCGGCCGATGACGGCAGGCCGATTACGGCAGCATGCGGCGCAGCACGCCGTCGCGGTCGATGAAATGGTGCTTCAGCGCGGCCAGGGCGTGGGCCAGAACGGCGGCGGCCATGGTCATGGTCAGCACGTAGTGGATTTCCTTGAGCAGGGGCTTGAGTTCGGGATTCGGCGCCATCAGCACCGGCAACTGGAACAGGCCCAGGTAGACCACCGGCACGCCGGCCGACAGGGTGTAGAAATAGCCGGACACGGGCACCGCGAAGATCAGCACGTAGAACATCACGTGCATGGCGTCGGCGGCCTTTTTTTGCCAGGTAGCCATGCTGGCCGGATGCGGTGGCGGCGTATGGCTCATGCGCCACAGCACGCGCAGGCAGGCCAGGCCCAGCACGGTCACGCCCATCCATTTATGCCAGGAGTAATATTTCAGCTTGGTGGGAGTCAGGCCGTGGATGTCGGTCATGATCAAGCCCAGGGTGAAGGCGCAGACGATGAGCAGGGCTGTCAGCCAGTGCAAGAGAATCGCGGTCTTGGTGTAGCGGTGCATCGAAGCTTCCTTGTAAATAGTACGTATTAGGACTAATACTACCAAAGAATAGCGATATGCGCTGGCGGCCGCGCGAAACCGCACCGGGGCAGGGTGTTGGCGCGCGTCCACCGGGCCGAAGGCTTTCGGCGCGGTGGACGTCCGCCTGACGGGGCGGCGATGCGGGCACCGCCCGCCCCGGCCCGGAAACTCAGATGGCGCGCGCCAATTCCGCGGCGTGGCCGATGTAGTTGGCCGGTGTCATGGCCAGCAACAAGTCTTTGGCGTCCTGGGGAATGGCCAGGCCGTTGACGAACTCTTGCAGCGCTTCCTTGGAGATGCCCTTGCCGCGTGTCAATTCCTTCAATTGCTCGTACGGGTTGGCGATGCCGTAGCGGCGCATCACGGTTTGCACCGGCTCGGCCAGCACTTCCCAGGTCGCGTCCAGGTCTTGCGCCATGCGGGCGTGGTTTACTTCCAGCTTGTTGAGGCCGCGCAAGCAACTGTCGTAGGCCAGCAGGGTGTAGCCGAGGCCGACGCCGATGTTGCGCAGCACGGTGGAATCGGTCAAGTCGCGCTGCATGCGCGAGACGGGCAGCTTTTCCGACAGGTGCTTGAGGACGGCGTTCGCCATGCCCAGGTTGCCTTCCGAGTTTTCAAAGTCGATCGGATTGACCTTGTGTGGCATGGTCGAGGAACCGATTTCGCCGGCCTTGGTCTTTTGCTTGAAGTAACCCAGCGAGACATAGCTCCAGATGTCGCGGTTCAAGTCCAGCAAGATGGTGTTGGCGCGGGCGTAGGCGTCGAACAGCTCGGCCATGTAATCGTGCGGCTCGATCTGGATGGTGTAGGGATTGAACGTCAAGCCCAGGCGCTGTTCGATGACTTCCTTGGAAAACGCGGGCCAGTCGAAGCCGGGGTAGGCCGACAGGTGGGCGTTGTAATTGCCGACGGCGCCATTCATCTTGCCCAGGATTTCAACTTCGGCGATGCGCTTGACGGCGCGTTGCAGGCGGGCGACGACGTTGGCCATTTCCTTGCCCAGGGTGGTCGGGCTGGCGGCCTGGCCGTGGGTGCGGGCCAGCAGCGCGACGTCGGCGTTGTCGTGGGCCAGCGCGGTCAGGCGCACGATCAAGCCTTGCAGCGCCGGCAACATGACCTGGTCGCGGGCGGCCTTGAGCATCATGCCGTGCGAGGTGTTGTTGATATCTTCAGAAGTGCAGGCAAAGTGGATGAATTCGGAGGCCGCGACCAGTTCCGGCACGTCTTGCACCTGTTCCTTGAGCCAGTATTCGACGGCTTTCACGTCGTGGTTGGTGACCGCTTCGATGGCCTTGATGCGGGCCGCGTCGGCTTCCGTGAAAGCGGCCGCCATCTTGTCGAGCAGGGCGCTGGCCTCGGCCGAGAAGGGCTTGATTTCCGCGAAACCGGCTTGCGAGAGCGCTTGCAGCCATGAAATTTCCACTTTCACGCGGTGGTGCATGAAGCCCGCTTCGGACAGGATGGGGCGCAACAGGTCGGTCTTGCTGGCGTAGCGGCCATCGAGGGGGGACAGGGCGGACAGCGTGGAGTAGGGTGTAGAAGAGGTCATGGGAGCGGACGCAAGTTAAAGAAAAGGTTGGTCGTATGGCCGGGCGGGCACACGTCCGGCCGACCCGGCGCGCGACCTGGGCCGCGGCGAGCGATGAATGCCAGATTTTACCACCGCTGGCGGCCGCGAAACCGCGCCGCGCCGATGTTATACTGGCATTCGAACTCTCACTATAAGCAACTATGAAACTGATTGGTTCCCTCGCCAGCCCTTATGTCCGCAAAGTGCGCATCGTGCTGGCGGAAAAAAAGCTCGACTATGCGTTTGAGCTTGAAAACGTCTGGCAGCCCGACAGCAAGATCGCGCTCGCCAATCCACTCGGCAAGGTTCCCTGCCTGATGCTCGACGATGGCAGCGCGCTGATCGACTCGCGCGTCATCGTCGAATACATCGACACGCTCACGCCCGTGTGCAAATTGCTGCCGCCCACAGGCAACGGGCGCGAGCGCGCCGACATCAAGAATTGGGAAGCGCTGGCCGACGGCATCCTCGACGCCGGCGTGCTGATGCGCCTGGAGCGCACCCAGCGTCCGCCCGGGCAGCAGAGCGAGGCCTGGGTCGAACGCCAGATGAGCAAGGTCACTCTGGGCTTGACGGCGCTGTCGCAACGCCTCGGCGAAGGGGTCTTTTGCGCCGGCAAGAACTATACGCTGGCCGACGTCGCCGTCGGCTGCACCCTGGGCTGGCTGGCTTTCCGTTTCCCGGAGATCGACTGGCGCGGCGCGCACCCGAACCTGGCCAGGCTGGCCGACAAGCTGGCCGAGCGCGCCTCGTTCAAGGACACGCTGCCGCAATAGGCGGCGGCCCGCCGTGCCCGCGGTCGCGGCGGCGCTTTTCACTCGGACACACAGCATGAGCAAGAATCCCAAGGATCCATCCGGCGCCGCCGCGCGCCAGCGCCTGCAAATGGCCGACATCGCGCGCCTGGCCGGCGTTTCCACCTCGACCGTCTCGCGCGCGCTCAGCGGCAGCAGCCTGGTCAACGAGGAAACCCGCAAGCGCGTGCTGGAGCTGGCCCGCTCGCTCAAGTATTCGATCAACATCGGCGCGCAAAACCTGCGCCTGAAGCAAAACCGCACCATCGGCGTGGTGGTGCCCTACGACGCGCATACCCGCCAGCACCTGTCGGATCCCTTTTTCTTGAGCATGCTGGGCAGCCTGGCTGACGCCCTCACCGAGCAGGGTTTCGAGATGCTGCTCTCGCGCGTCGACGCCGAAACGCTGGACGCGGCGGCGCGGCCGTTCGACAACGGCCGGGTGATCGGCGTCATCCTGATCGGCCAGTGGCGCCACCACGAGCAGCTCAACCAACTGGCGGCGCGCGGCGTGCCCATCGTCGTCTGGGGCGCGCAATTGCCGCAGCAACTGTACTGCACCATCGGCGGCGACAACCTGACCGGCGGCCGGCTGGCGGTGGCCCACTTGCTGGAGGGCGGGCGCCGCCGCATCGCGTTTTTCGGCGACGCCAAGCTGCCCGAGGTGGAACAGCGGCAAGCCGGTTATCACGCCGCGCTGGCCGGGCGCGGCATCGCGCCCGAGCCCTTGCTGCACGTCTCGGCCTCCTTCCTGCCGCAGGGCGGCGCCGAGGCGGTGGCCGAACTGCTGCGGCGCGGCGTCCCCTTCGACGCCGTCTTCGCCAGCAGCGACTTGCTGGCCATGAGCGCGATCAACGCGCTGCGCCAGGCGGGCTTGCGGGTGCCGGAAGACGTGGCCGTGGTGGGCTACGACGACATCGAACTGGCCAGCTATTTCCATCCGCCGCTGAGCACCGTGCGCCAGCCGGTGCGGGCCGCCGGCCACGCCATGGTGGCGGCGCTGCTGGCGCTGGTCGACGGCGCCGCCGTCGCCTCGCGCCAGTTGCCGACCGAACTGGTGGTGCGCGACACCAGCGCCGGCGCCTGATTTCCCGGCGCCGGCCAGCGCCTTTCTCTCGCTGCCGGTGCGCACCAGCAGCTCCGCCCCCTGATTTTCCGGCGTCCACCTGTTGCTGGCACCAGCGCCGTCCCCTGACTTTTCAGCCCCGGCCAATGTCGCTTACTCAGTTGTTGCAATCGATTGCATTATTTTTATAAATTTCGCAATGGCTCACGCTGCATCGTCACATGAGCCCGGACTTCCCTACCGATGAAAACCCCCCTATTTCCCTCTGTAGCATCGAATTTTTCGCTTGAAAGCAAGGCGATTGCCATGTTGCAGCGCAATACTGCAATCGATTGCAATAAATTTAAATTCGATGAATAATGCAGCACCTGCCCGGCAAGCGCAGCGACAAAACGGACGTGTCGGTTTTGCGCGCGCGGGTCCGGGCCCACCGGCGAGCGTCATCGACGCGGCGCCAGACCCCTGGAGGAGACTATGAATACCTGTAACGTCAAACTTGGCCGCATGGCGGCCGCCGTCGCCCTCGGCATGCTGCAACTGGGCGCCGCCCGCGCGCAACAGGCCGGGGCTCCCGCCGCGCCCGTCGCTGAAGCACAGCAAGCGCAGCCAGCCGCCGCCCCCGCCGCGCCTGTCGCCGACGGCTTGAACCTGGAAAAAGTGGTCGTCACCGGCAGCATCGGCGGCAGATCCAAGATGAAATCGAGCGTCTCGGTCAGCAGCATGGACTTGGACGCCATCCAGCAGAACGCGCCCACCAGCGCCGCCGAAGCGCTGCGCGCCGTGCCCGGCCTGCGCTCGGAATCGTCGGGCGGCGAGGGCAACGCCAACATCACGGTGCGCGGCGTGCCGATCTCCGCCGGCGGCTCGCGCTACGTGCAAATCCAGGAAGATGGCTTGCCGGTGCTGCAATCGGGCGATTTCAATTTCATCACGCCGGACAGCTACGTCAAGATCGACGGCACCCTGGATCACCTGGAAGTGGTGCGCGGCGGCTCCGCCTCCACCCTGGCCAGCAACGCGCCGGGCGGCATCATCAACTTCATCGGCAAGACCGGCACGGAAAAGGGCGGCAGCATCGGCGTCAGCCGCGGCCTCGGCTACGACCAGACGCGCTATGACTTCGACTACGGCGGCCCGCTGTCGGAGCGCACCCGCTTCTTCATCGGCGGCTCTTACCGCAGCGGCGAGGGAATCCGCAAGACCGGCGTGAACAGCGAGGAGGGTGGCCAGATCCGCGGTAACGTCACGCACGAATTCGACGACGGCTTCATCCGCCTGTCGTTCAAGCACCTCGACGACAAGTCGCCGACGGCGCTGCCGGTGCCGGTCCAGGTCAGCAACGGCCACATCTCGGAAATCCCCGGCGTCGATCCGCGCACGGCCAGCTTTTATTCGCCGTACTGGGTGCGCGACGTCACGCTCGACAAGAACAACAACGCCGTCTCGAGCAATGTCAACGACGGCTTGCGCGTGAAGAGCGACGCGCTGGGGCTGGAAGCGCAATTCAAGCTGGGCGAGGGTTGGACCTTGAACGAGAATTTCCGCCACGCCAGCAACTCCGGCCGCTTCATCGGCGTCTTCGCGGGCGACAACGGCAAGGTCGGCGACTATATCTTCGCCACCGGCCCGAACAAGGGGCAAGCCTACAACGGCCGGGCCTTCTCGGCAGTGGTGTTCAATACCTCGATCGACGACGCCGGCAATACTCTCAGCGACACCAAGCTGGCCAAGACCTGGCGTTTGAACAAGGGCAAGCTGACGGCCACCGCCGGCTGGTACAACTCCCTGCAAAAGCTGGGGCTGACGTGGAATTTCAACCAATATCTGATGCAAGAGACGGGCGACAAACCGGCCCTGCTGCAAACGGCCAGCGCCACCCCCGGCCTGGTCGGGCCGGCCTTCGGCGGCTGCTGCTCGCGCGCGGTGGACATGGAATACAAGCTGAGCTCACCCTATCTGAACCTGGGCCTGGAAAGCGGCCCCCTGAACCTGGACGGCGGCCTGCGCCAGGATCGCCAGCGCGCCAGCGGCACGGCCAACATCGCCACCGACGCCACCCATTATGCGCAAGCGAACACGCAGATGGTCGACTACACGCTCGAGCACACCTCGTATTCGGTGGGCGGGAATTACCGCCTGGCCGACACCCTGGCCGTGTTTGCCCGCGCCAGCGACGGCGTCGCCTTCAACGCCGACCGCATCCTGTTCGGCACGCCGCTCGACGGCAGCGCGCCGGTCAGCATCAATACCGTGCGCCAGCTCGAGGGCGGCGCCAAGTGGCGGCGCGGGCCGGTCAGCGCCTTCGTCACGTTTTTCCAGGCCAAGACCAAGGAAAGCAATTTCGAGGCGACCACCCAGACCAGCACCGCCAACAGCTATGACGCCAAGGGCGTCGAGCTGGAGACGGCTTACAGCGCCGGCGCCTTCCGGGTGAACGGCGGCCTGACCTACACCAGGGCCAAAATCACGGCCACGGCGCCGGGCGCGGAAGCGGTGATCGGCAACTCGCCGCGGCGCCAGGCCGACGTGGTGTACCAGATCGCTCCGAGCTATGAACTGGGCGACGCCACCTTCGGCGTCAGCGTGATCGGCACCGGCAAGTCCTGGGCCGATGACGCCCACACCATCGTCATGCCGGCCTACCACGTGCTGAACGCCTTCTTCAATTACCAGTTGACGCCGCGCGCCCAGTTGTCCCTGAGCGCGAACAATCTGCTCAACCAGATCGGCTACACCGAAGTCGAGGGCGACGGCCACGCGGCACGCTCGATCAGCGGACGCGCCGTCAAGGCCGGCTTGCGCTACTCGTTCTAAGCCCCCGCCGCGCGCCGCCGACCGGGCGATGCGCGGCACACCCCACGCACCACATTGGATTGTATGATTGCCACTTTGACCCCACTGCAGCGCCTCTTGGCGCCGATGCCGGAACCCCTGCGCGCCGAAGCGGCGCGCCGCTACGCGCGCCAGGAAGCTGTTTTGCTGGAACGCCTGGGCGGACTGTACGGCGCCGGCGCCGCCTTCCAGCCCTGGTTGTGCGACTTGATGGAAACCGTGGGACGCTTACACGGGGCCCGTTCGCCGGCCCTGCTGCGCCTCGACGCCGAGCGCGCCGAGCGGCCGGACTGGTTCACCGGCCAGCACATGCTCGGCTACAGCGCCTATGCGCAGCGCTTCGGCGGCGACTTGCGCGGCGTGGCCGCGCGCATCCCCCACCTGCGCGAGCTGGGCGTGACGTATCTGCACCTGCTGCCCTTCCTGCGCGCGCGCGCCGGCGAGAGCGACGGCGGCTTCGCGGTGGCCAGCTTCGACGAGGTCGACCCCTCGCTGGGCGACAATGCCGACCTCGAGGCTTTGACCGCGCAACTGCGGGCGAACGGCATCAGCCTGTGCTCCGACATGGTGCTCAACCACGTGGCCGACGACCACCCGTGGGCGCTGGGCGCGCTCGCCGGCGAGCCGGCGCTGCGCGACTTTTTCCACACCTTCCCGGACCGTAAGCAGCCGCAGCGCTTCGAGCGCACGCTGGGCCAGGTCTTCCCGCAAGCCGCGCCGGGCAACTTCACCTATGTCGCGGCCCTGGGACGCTGGGTCTGGACCACCTTCTACCCCTACCAGTGGGACTTGAACTACGCCAACCCGGCCGTCTTCGCGGCCATCGCGGCGGCGCTGCTGGGCTTGGCCAACCGGGGAATCGAAGTGTTCCGCCTCGATTCCACCGCCTTCCTGTGGAAGCGCGAGGGCAGCAACTGCATGAACCAGCCCGAAGCGCACAGCCTGCTGCAAGCGCTGCGCGCCCTGGTCGAGATCGCGGCTCCCGGCGTGCTGTTGAAGGCCGAGGCGATCGTGCCGACGCCGCTGCTGCCGGCGTATTTCGGCAGCGCCGCCGCACCCGAATGCCAGTTGGCCTACCATAGCAGCCTGATGGCGGCGGCCTGGGGCGCGCTGGCCGAGCAAGACACCGCGCTGCTGCGCCAAGTCATCGAGGCGACGCCGCCCTTGCCGCCCTCGGCTTGCTGGCTCAGCTACGTGCGCTGCCACGACGACATCGGCTGGAACGTGCTGCGCGCCGAGGCCGGCGCCGACGGTGCCGATGGCGCGGCGCGGCTGGCGCGCATTTCCGACTTTTACGCCGGCGGCGCCGACGGCTACGCGGCCGGCGCGCGCTTCCAGAGCGCCGACGGCAGCGCCGCCCACGGCAGCAACGGCATGGCCGCCGCGCTGGCGGGGCTGGAGCGGGCCGGCGACGAGCAGGCGCGCCAGGAGGCGCTGCGCCGCCTGTTGCTGCTGCACGGCCTGGCGCTCTGCTTCGGCGCGCTGCCGATGCTGTACATGGGCGACGAGCTGGGCATGCTGAACGATTATTCCTATCTGGAGCGGCCGGAACGCGTCCTTGACAGCCGCTGGCTGCAGCGGCCCGATTTCGACGACGCCCTGCTGGCCCGGCGCGGCGAAGGCGGCAGCCCGCCGGGCCGGGTCTACGCCGGGCTGCGGCGCATGATCGCGGCGCGCCGCGAACTGGCCGAGCTGGCCGCCGACGCCCCGCGCGCGCTGCTGCCGACCTGGCAGCCGGCCTTGCTGGCGCTGGCGCGCGGCCCGCGCTTCCTCAGCCTGAGCAATTTCGGCGCGGCGCCGGCCAGCTACCAGCTCGCGCCCGGCCATTGGGTCGACCATTTGGGCGGCGACGTCCACAGCGGTCGCGTCACCTTGCAACCGTGGGCTATGCTGTGGCTGGCGCGCGCGGAATAAGTCCCACTCCAAGGAAAACGATATGCACACCAAGACTCGCAGCACCACGATCGCGCGCAAACCGCACCTGTCGTTCTGGCAGATCATCAACATGAACATCGGCTTCTTCGGCATCCAGTTCAGCTTTGGGCTGCAACAAAGCAGCATGAGCCCGATCTACAAATATCTGGGCGCCAACGAGGCCAGCCTGCCGTATCTGTGGCTGGCGGGGCCGATGACGGGCTTGCTGGTGCAACCCTTGATCGGCGCCATGAGCGACCGCACCGTCACGCGCTGGGGACGGCGCACGCCCTATTTCCTGGTCGGCGCCATCGTCTGCAGCATCGGCTTGCTGCTGATGCCGTTCAGCCCGACCCTGTGGATGGCCGCCAGCCTGCTGTGGATACTCGACGCCGCCAACAACGTGACCATGGAACCCTACCGCGCCTTCGTCAGCGACAAGCTGGATGCGAAGCAGCACTCGCTCGGCTTCCTGACCCAGAGCGCGTTCACCGGCCTGGGGCAGACCCTGGCCTATCTGGCGCCCTCGCTGCTGGTGCTGCTGGGCATGGACAAGGATGCCGTGAACGGCAGCCACATTCCGCACATCGTCATCGTCGCCTTCCTGATCGGCGCGCTGTTCTCGATCGCCTCGGTGCTGTGGACGCTGAAGACGACGCCGGAGCACCCGCTGACGGCCATCGAACTGGCGCAGATCCGCGCCAAGCCGCCCGGCTGGCGCGCCACGCTGGGCGACATCGGCAGCGCCCTGCGCGAAATGCCGTCGACCATGAAGCAATTGGCGGTGGTCAAGCTATTCCAGTGGTACGCGATGTTTTGCTACTGGCAGTACATCATGCTGTCGCTGGCGGGCACGCTGTTCCACACCAGCGATCCGGCGTCGCGGGGCTTCCGCGACGCCGGCCTGTTGAACGGGCAAATCGGCGCCTTCTACAACTTCGTCGCCTTCATCGCCGCGTTCGCGCTACTGCCCTTCACGCGCCGCTTCGGCCCGAAGGTGACGCACAGCGTATGCCTGAGCCTGGCCGGCATCGGCATGCTGGCCATCCCGCTGATCCACAGCCCGGCCCTGCTGTTGCTGCCGATGGTGGGCGTGGGCATGGCTTGGGCCAGCATCATGGGCAATCCCTACATCATGCTGGCTGGCAGCATTCCGCCGCAGCGCACCGGCGTCTACATGGGTATCTTCAATATGTTCATCGTGATCCCGATGATCATCCAGATCTTCACCTTGCCGCTGTACTACCGGGCCTGGCTGGCAGGCGACCCGGCCAACGTGATCCGCCTGGCGGGCGCGCTGCTGCTGTGCGGGGCGGCGGCGGTGCTGTTCGTGAAAATGAAACCGGCGCCGTGACCGGCGTCGGGGCCGGGCCCGGAGCTGTCCATGCCCGGCCCCGATGCGCGCAAGCATCCTTGTCCGTCCGCGCGCATGAGTCGCGCAAGCGACGGGCAAGCATGAAGGCACCAACATTGCGGCGCCGGCATTACGGCGGCGGCGCCTCGATCCAGCCCATATCCTTGGCAAATTGCTGGGCCAGACGGCGGTAGCCCGCCACCGTGAAATGGGTCAGATCCCTGGACATCAGGGCTGGCGACGCCTGCGCCCATTCATAGGCGCGTCCTCGTCCGCCCATTGCATCTTGCATGCTCCATGCGCTGCAACCCGCGTCGGCCGCCACTTCCGCCTGCACGCGCCCGATCGCGGCGTGGATCTTCGAATATTCGAACAGATCGATCGATTTCTTCTTGTTGCGCCACTTCAACATGTCGAGCATTGCGCGCATCCTCGTCCGATTTTTCTTGTGCACGTTGGCGGAGCGCCGTATCAAGACGCCGCGGTCGCCCGGTGCGATCAAGACGCAGGCGGCGGCCGGAAAGATGGTTTTCATGTTGCGCACGGATTCAGTCAACGTTTGCCGGTAAGCGGCCAGGTCGAACGGTTTGGCATTGCCCTCGTTGGTGCCGAATTCCAGGATGACCAACTGGTATTGGCGCTGCGCGAACCAGGCGCCGAGGTAATTGAGATTTGCATATTTCCAGCTCGCCACCGTGGCGCCGGGATAGCCGAATACGTCCATTGAAAGCGCTTGCGGCTGCGCAGGTTTCGCTTGCGCGGACAACAGTTCCAGGCCATGAAAGCGGAAGCGGGCATCGATCAGGCGCAGTCTGACTTGCGTCATCGGACGCTCCGCCACCAGTTCCAGGATCGCCGGCCCGGCTTTTTCATGCAGCGTCACTTCCTGTTCCGTATCGCCGTCGACGCTGATGGCGACCACCATGGGCGCCTCGGTTTGCTGATACAGGATGCGCACACGCTCGTAACCAGGCGCTTGCGCGTCTTTGCGGATATCCCAGGCCAGCGTCGCCCCGGCTTGCTCGCTGTATAGATTCACCAGCCCGGGTCCGGGCGCCACCGCGCGTTCGCCGCCAAGGTAGCCCGGTTCATATTTCCACGACGATGACACGCAAGACTGGCGCAGCGGCAGACGCACCCCCGCCTTGCCCATGGTTGCCGGGATGAGTACATTCGGCGCGGCGTCGGCCGACACCTTGAGCTGTTTCGCCAGCTCTTCGGTAAAGAAATTGGCGGCCAGATGACTGTCGCCCCAGACGGCGATCCGAAATCCCTCGGGTGAGGACAGCGAGCCAAGCCGCGGCGGCGCGGACGCCGGCCGCGCTAGCTCATCGTTTGCGGGAGCGGTCGGTGTCGTGTCCACGAGCAAGTCGTCGCTGGGAATCTCCATCGGATCCGTGTTCGGCGGCGCCGCTCTGCGCACGACGGGCGGCCTCTTTTCGCAGACCAGATCCGGCACGTTGGCGCGCGCATGGACGGACAATTGTGTAACAGCGGGCAACTGCTGCTGAGCAAACGAATCGATAGGCAGCGTACCGATGGCGAAAAACATCAAAAAAATCGGACTGCGCATGAGACCCTTTGTGCCCCGGTAAAACAAGGGCGAAAATATGAAAAAATTTAATTGACAGGCACGTGCTGGCCGGCCGCGACCTGGTTGAGCCGGTGCTGCTCGGTCCGCACCTTGTCGATGTAGAGATCGCTCGAAGCGCCGCCACCGAAATAGAAGCGCAAGGCTTCGGTCTCGGAGCCACCCTTGAGCTTGGTGCAATCGCGCAGGATTTCCGCGCCCACCTTCAGGCTGACGAAGGGGTCGATGAAGCTCGACTTGCCGCCGAACTTTTCGTATCGCTTCGCGTGAATGAGCGGCATCACCTGCATCAGTCCCTGGGCGCCGGCCTCGCTTTGTATATACGGGTGAAAGTTCGACTCGATGGCCATCACCGCGATGATCAGGTTGGGCGAGAGACGGTATTGTTTCGAGAGCTTGTCCGCCTCGACGATCAATGCCGCGATCGCCGACGGCGAGACGCGATACTTGTTGCCCAGCCATTGCGCCATTGTAGCCTGGGCCACCGATACCTGGATCGGCTTGGCCGTCCCGGACGCCGGCGGCGCGGCGGCGCTTCCCCCGCCGGCGGATGTCGCCGCCTGCCCCTGTGGCGCCGGGGTGACGCCCGCGACGCCCGCCGCTCCTATCCATTTTTCCAGACTGGCGGGATACATCCATGCATACAGGGCCAGCGCCATTGCCAGAACACCGAGCACTCTGAGGGGCTTCAATAAGCTACGCATTGCAATCATGGCACTCCCTAATAAAAACTTCCATCGCCCCCATCCGGCGCGTCGGCGGCGGATGCCGCCCGTCAGGCAAGAATCGCCTCCCGCTAGTCGGGCCGGGCGGTTTCGGGCGAAGCGGAAGGCGATGGGGCCGGCGCCTTCGATTCGCTTTCGCTATTAACGGCGGCGGGCGCTTTTGCCGCCTCGGCCACCTCGGCCGCCTTTTGCGCCGGGCTGATGGTCGGGGCGGTGCTGGCTTCCGGCGCGATAAAAGCGGGCTTGTCCGCAACCGCGGCTGGCTTCGGTGCCGGCCGACGCGAGCCGCGCGTACTATTTCCACTTGCTAACATTGTATCGTCTTTCGTCGGGGCAATGACTGCGCCTCCGCTAGCCAGCATGATCTGCGTGGTCAGGGCGCGCAAGCCTTTCGTCGTCAGGTGGATGCCATCGTTGACGAAATAGTCGGCCCGGCCGGACGAGACCGCGCTCCAGTCGATGATGCGCATGTTCGGGAATTCCGGGCGCAGGCGCCCGATCAACTCATTGTTGGGCGCTGTCCAGCGGCGATTCGCGTGGACATTGATGACGATGACCGACTTGCGATCCGCCAATTCACTCAACAGCTCCCGGAACTGGGTTTCGTTAATGTAGCCATTCGTTCCCAAATGCAATACTATGGTCGATGCCTTGCCTGATTTTTTGCGCCATTTTCTGATGACATTGAGTCCCTGGCTGGCCTGGCGTCCCACCTCGGCGTCGACGCGGATGCCGGGGATGGTCTTCAATAGTTGTTCTTTGGCACCCAGCAGTACCGAATCGCCGATGGCGTAGATGTCTTCGCCCCCGTCTATCATCTGGTCGGCGTCGTCCGGTTCATCGGGCACGGGCACGGGCACGGCCGCGCTCGCAGCGGGCGCGTTCGCCGCGGGCGCAACCGGGCCGGTGGCGAGCGCCACTGTCGGCGCGGCCACGGCCAGGGTTGGCGCCACTTCGCCGCGCGTGCCCAGGGCCACGCCGAAAATCGACCATGCCACGGTCGAATAGGCGATGACGCAGAGCGCCATCCGCCGATTGCTCAGATGTTGCAACTTGATGTTTTTCGAAGGAACTTCGACCATGCGATACATCAATTCGGACAACACGGCCACGGCCGCGAGCGCCGCGCCCAGCACCGGCGGCTGTGAAAAGTCGTCGAAGCCGCGCAATTGCATCCAGACAAAGATGAGCCAATGCACCAGGTAGAGCGAATATGAGCGCGAGCCCAGCCATTGGACGATATTCGCTTGCAGCAGGCGGGACACCAAGAAACGCTGGTCGTTCATCGTGCCATATGCCACCACGCCCGTCAGTACCGGGACCAAGAGAAAACCGCCGCGGTACAGGAAGGGGTGGGATGGGTTCAAGACATGGATCATGTAGCCGAGGCCGCCAAGGCTGAGGCAGACCGCAAGCCGCCGCAAGTTGCGCGCGAGCAAACTGTCGTTGGGCTGTATCCATGGATTCCAGAAGCAAGCCAGCGCGGCGCCCGCCAGCAGTCCCATTGCATGGGTATCGGTTCCCAGGTAAATCCGGGCTTGGTCGGCGACATCGATGTTCGGGTCGTACAGCTGGTACATCCATGCGGTGCTCGCGCAGGCGAGAAGGAGTGCCACCATCCCCGTGGTTTTCGGCCCGAACCGTTTCAGGAAAAAATAGGCGATCGGCGGCCACAGGAAATAAAACTGCTCTTCCACGGCGAGCGACCAGAGGTGCTTGAGAACGTGTGGCGTCTTATCGAAATACGATTGTTTTTCGATGATTTGCCACCAGTTCGACCCATAGGCCAAGGCCGCGGGCATATCGTCCTTGAACGCGGCAAAGCCCGTGTCCGAGATAAAAAACGTGAATGCGGCCAGCATTAGCAGCGCGAAAACGGGGGGCAACAGGCGCTTCAGCCGGCGGAAATAAAACGCGCGGAAACGGAAATCGCGATTTTCGCGGTATTCCTTGGCCAGCAAGGCCGTGATGATGAATCCGGAAATCGTGAAAAACACGTCCACGCCGAAGAAGCCGGCATCGGAGAGTCCGGAGATATTGCAATGAAACAGGATCACGGAGACGACAGCGAGCGCGCGCAAGCCATCGAGTTCGGCAAACCGGGGGTGACCTTGATTGATGTGAGAATGAGACATGGATATGTTCAGCTTCAGTACTTATTCAAGAGTAGGGATTCTGCAAACATTTGGCCGCTGATTTGATAACCCTTGGCCGTCAAGTGGGTAAGATCTTGCTGCATCTGTGGCGTATTCATCCTGGCCCAGCGCAGGGCGCTGCCGGGGCCGCCCATCGCGGCTTGCCAATCCCAGAATTCACAGCGGTATTCGGCACCGACTTGTTTTTGCGCCAGCGCGATCTGGCGATGGATGGTTGAATATTTCAGCGGGTTGGACTGGGCGGCGGCGCCGACCACGCCCCGGTCGGGCGGACCGATCAGGATGCAGCGCGAGCGCGGAAAGAATGTGCGCATCCGGCTCAGGTTCGTCCGCAGGTAGCCGGCATAGGCCGCAGCGGAAAAATCGGTATTGGCGCCTTCGTTGGTGCCGTACTGGACGAGGACGGTGCTGTAATTCGCCGCCACTTCCGGTGTCGCCGTAAAAAGGCGTTCGTTCATGTACGACCAGCCGCGCAGCAAGCCACCCGGGACGCTGAAGGTATCCAGGATGGCCGCGGGGGCTTCCTGGTAGGAGGGCGCGAATCCATGCACGGTCATTTTTCCCGACACGAGGCGGATCTTGATGGCCGCCATGGGCGCGGTGGGGCGGATCTGCAAAACCGAGGCCGACGTCTTGCTCAAGGAAATCAAACTTTCATCTCCGTCGTCGACGCTTACGCCAAGCAAGAGCGAGGCATCCGGCTCCGGCTTCTCATACAGAAGCGTCAATTGCTTGACGCGCGTCGATGGCGTAGGAAACCTGAAGTCCAGGGAAATGGTGGCGCCCGGGTTTTCCGAGCTCAAGCTCACGAAGCCTTTTGAAAATCCGGATGAATCGCGCTTTTGCTTATGCGCGTAAGCCGTCTGCCAGCCCTTGCTGGCACAAGCGGCTTTCAGCGGAAGGCGCAGTCCCGGCACCGCCATGCCGGCCTGGATAAAGGAGGGCAGGGCGGTCACCGTCGAGATCCCCGCAACCTTCAGCGCGGCGTCCATGAAATCGCGGGTCGAGGTCAGGCTGTCGCCCCACAGGGCGATCGAACGTGGCGGCGCGGTCAGGTCTGCCGCGCCCGCTTGTGTGCTCCAGGTGAAGGAAGCGAGGGTAGGGATTTTCTTTGAAAAGAGCAGGTCAAGCTGCGCGCATTGGGGCGCGGCTGCAAGGTTTTCCGCGTGAGCCGATAATATGCCAATGGCAAATATGGCAACAAGAGGTGCCCATTTTTTTATTAACCGCATTTTTATTATTGAGGGATAATTTCACGTATAACGCTCGATTATACAATTAATAACGCAGCGGGTCGATATCACTGGCATGCGCGCGCCGCGTCCGGCCAGCATGTGGGAATGGCTGGCCCGGGTCGCGCGGTGTCTCGCACAGGGAGGTGTGCGGGGGAGGAGATTTCCGTTCCCGCCGCGACCGCCAAATGCAAGTTCATTGCAAGCGGCGTGCGGGCGGGAGTACTTATTCGCCCATCTGGCTTTGCAGATAGTTTTGCAGGCCGACTTTGGCGATCAGGTCGATCTGCGTTTCCAGCCAGTCGATATGCTCTTCGGTATCGTCGAGGATGGTGAGAAAGAGGTCGCGCGACACATAGTCGCCCGCCTTTTCGCAGATGGCGATGCCGTCCTTGACGGTTGCGTGGGCGGCCCGTTCCAGCTTCAAGTCGCATTCCAGGATTTCCGGCGTCGATTCACCGATCAGCAGCTTGTGCAGCGCTTGCAGATTGGGCAAGCCGTCCAGCATCAGTATGCGGTCGATCAATTTATCGGCATGCTTCATTTCGCCGATCGATTCTTCGTATTCCTTTTTGCCCAGCTTGTTCAAACCCCAGTGACGGTACATGCGCGCATGCAGGAAGTACTGGTTGATGGCGGACAGTTCGTTGGTGAGCTGCGCATTAAGTACGCGGATGACTTCTTTATCGCCCTTCATGGGGAAGCTCTTTCTAAGTAGGTGATGAGATGGCGCCGCCGCGCGGGGCGGCGAGGGCAAGTGTAGTGTTGCGCTCTTCTTGCGACATAAAAATGCGTCTTTTCCGCCGATACCTCGTCAAAAATCCTCGCAATACCTCAGTATTGCAGCGGTTTTTTCCTTGTCTCGGCGAAAAGTCCGCTATTTTTATTAGGTCGCAATCAACGCGCAACACTACACTAGAAAGGCGGA
>DMYQ01000356.1:0-2546 GCA_003482555.1 Janthinobacterium sp.
CCCTGCGTGCCCGGTTCCGAAGGCGCGCTGCCGGACGATCCGAAAATCATCATCCAGACCGCCCGCAAGGTCGGCTATCCGGTCATCATCAAGGCGGCCGGCGGCGGCGGCGGGCGCGGCATGCGCGTCGTCCACACCGAGGCGGCCCTGTTGAACGCGGTCGCCATGACCAAGACGGAAGCCGGCACCGCCTTTGGCAATCCGGAAGTGTATATGGAGAAGTACCTGGAAAATCCCCGCCACGTGGAAATCCAGATCCTCGCCGATGAATTCAAGAACGCCGTCTGGCTGGGCGAACGCGACTGCTCGATGCAGCGCCGCCACCAAAAGGTGATCGAGGAAGCGCCGGCACCCGGCATTCCCCGCAAATTGATCGAAAAAGTGGGCGACCGCTGCGCCGAAGCTTGCCGCAAGATCGGCTACCGCGGCGCCGGCACCTTCGAATTCCTGTATGAAAACGGCGAATTCTATTTCATCGAAATGAATACGCGCGTGCAGGTCGAGCATCCGGTCACTGAAATGATCACCGGCATCGACATCGTGCAAGAACAGATACGCATCGCGGCCGGCGAAAAGCTGCGCTTCCGCCAGCGCGACGTGCTGCTCTCGGGCCACGCCATCGAGTGCCGCATCAACGCCGAAGATCCATTCAAGTTCACGCCTTCACCGGGCAAGATCGTTTCCTGGCACGTGCCGGGCGGCCCCGGCATCCGTGTCGATTCGCACGCTTACGCCGGCTATTATGTGCCGCCCCATTACGATTCGATGATCGGCAAGGTCATCGCCTACGGCGCCACGCGCGAGCAAGCCATCCGTCGCATGCAGATCGCGCTGTCGGAAATGGTGGTCGAGGGTATTTCGACGAATATCGCCCTGCACCGCGAGCTGATGATCGACGCCCGCTTCATCGAAGGCGGCACCAATATTCACTATCTGGAACAGAAACTGGCCGACATGCCGGATCTGGGCAAGGGCGCCAGCAAGACCAGCCCGAGCATCGCAAACAAATCGGAAGTCAAGGTACAAGCATGAGCTGGACAGAAATCGTCATCGAAATCGCGCGCGCCAACGCCGAGGCCCTGTCGGACGCCTTGATGGAAGCGGGCGCACTGTCGGTCTCGGTGGAAGACGCCGACGAAGGCACGGACGCCGAGCAGCCGCTGTTCGGCGAGCCGGGCATGGAACCGGACGAAGCGGCCTGGGAACACAGCCGCGTCGTCGCCCTGACCGACGTTGACGCCGACCAGGCCGCCATCGTGGCCGCCGCCGCCGCCGCCATCCGTCTCAAGGTGGTGCCGGAATTCACCCTGCGCGCCGTGGCCGAGCAGGATTGGGTGCGCTTGACGCAATCCCAGTTCGCGCCCATCCACATCGGCAAGAACATCTGGGTCGTGCCGAGCTGGCACGAAGCGCCGGATCCGGACGGTTTGATTCTGGAACTCGATCCGGGCCTGGCCTTCGGCACCGGCAGCCATCCGACCACGCGCCTGTGCATGGAATGGCTGGAAGCCAACCCAAGCCCGGGCAAGACAGTGCTCGATTACGGCTGCGGCTCCGGCATCCTGGCCATGGTGGCCAAGAAGCTCGCTTCCGACCTGGTCGTCGGCGTCGACATCGACCCGCAGGCAATCGAATCGGCGCGCGACAATTCGGCCCGCAACCATTGCGAGGTCGGCTACTTCCTGCCGGACGATCTGGCCAAGTCGGCGCACGCGGAACAACGCTTCGATACGGTCGTCGCCAACATCCTGTCCAGCCCCCTGAAGGTGATGGCGCCCATGCTGTCGGGCCGCGTCGCCGCCGGCGGCGCGCTGATCCTGTCGGGCGTGCTGGAACGCCAGGCCGATGAAGTCATCGCCGCCTATGCGCCCTTCATCAAGCTGGGTGTGTGGGCCGAGCAAGACGGTTGGGTCGCCTTGCACGGACGCCAGGGCGCCGACGTGCCGCCGGCCCGCGTCAAAGAAGGCGTGTAACAGCTGCGATGGCGCTCGCCACTAAATGCCCCCACTGCAACACGATCTTCCGGGTCGCCGCTGACCAGTTGAAGTTACGTGGAGGCATAGTTCGCTGCGGCACTTGCCATGACGTATTCGATGGCAACGCCGCGCTGCTCGACGTCAGCGCCATCATGGCGCCGAAAGCGCTGGCGGGCGCGCTTGCGCCGGCCCCGGCTGCGCCGCCGGTCGCGGCCTTTCTCATCCCGACGGTCGACTTCGATACCTCGTACGATCCCTTCGGCATCTTGCCGGCGCGCGCGCAAATCCATCCCGCGGCGGCAGGCTTGCTGGTGCCGCAACTGGACGACAAGCTGGAATTGCCACCTGGCGTGGTGCCGCCAGCGGTGTCCGGCAATGCGCCGCACGCTCTGGAATCGCCGCTCGAATTAGCCATCGCGTTGCCAGTTGAACAGTCGCCCGAGTCGCCGCTTGAATTAGCCATGGAGTCGCCGCTTGAATCGCCCATTGAGTTGCCGGTTGAATCGGCCGTTGAACTAGCCCTTGAGTCGCCCATTGAATCGGCGGCTGAATTTCATAGCGAATTGCTGG
>DMYQ01000356.1:2645-4759 GCA_003482555.1 Janthinobacterium sp.
GCGCCGGCCCAACAATTCATGGAACCGCCCCTTGAATCGCCGTCTGAACTGGCGGCAGATCCATTTGTGGACCTTCCGATTGAAGCGTCCCTTGATCCGTTCCTCGATCCGCACACTCAATTGCCCGTCGAGCAAGCCACCGAACCGCGTCTTGAATCATCGGACAAGCTGCCCGCCGCACTTCTCGTCGAATTACCCCTTGAAGTGCCGGTAGATCTGTCCAGCGAACTGCTGGTGGAACTGCCCGTTGAGTTACCAATTGACCTGTCCGCTGAATTGCTCGTGGAATTGCCCGTCGATCCGTTCTTTGAATTGCACGAACCGGTGCACGACGCCGGCGCGGAGGAGCTCGCCCAGCCCGCTACGCCATACGCTGAGCCAGCCGATCCGCAAGCATTTGAGCCGTCCGCGCCGGAACACTTTGAGCCTGCACCGGCGCACGACGCCGAGCCGTCCGAGTCGCATCACTTCGAGCCGCCCGAGCCGCCGGGCGGCAAGCGCGAACCTTCGTTCGCGGCGCTGCTGACCAATCACGACGAACACATCCTCGCCATTGCCGCGCCCGCCTACGAGTTGCCTGAAACGGCGGCGCCCACCCGCGCGGCCGAAGTGAAAGCCGACGACATCGACGAGCCCGGCTTCGTCAAGCAAGTGCGGCGCCGCGAGCGCAGCGGCAAGGCCATGCGCATCGCCATGGGCCTCGGCTCGGTGGCCTTGCTGATCACGCTGCTGGGCCAAGGCGTAAGCACCTTCCGCAACCAATTGGCGGCCCGCCTGCCCCAGATCAAGCCGGCACTGGTGTCGGCCTGCGCCATGCTCGACTGCCGCGTCGAATTACCGGCCCAGATAGAAGCCATCGCCATCGAGCAGGGCGAACTGCAAAGCTTGAGCGAGTCCAGCTTTTCCTATGCCAGCGTGCTGCATAATCAAAGCGGTACCGCGCAAGCCTGGCCCGACATCGAACTGATACTCAATGACGCCGCCGACAAGCCGGTATTGCGCCGCGTCATAACTCCGCGCGAATACCTGCCGCCGACGACGGATGTGGCCAAAGGTTTCGCCACGCATTCAGAACAAGCCGTTAAACTCTATTTTGAACTAGCCCAGCTCAAAGCATCTGGCTATCACATTGCTGTTTTCTATCCATAAAATCATCATGAACAAGACTTCCCTGATCTGCGGATCGCTCGCCATCGACACCATCATGCAATTCGGCGGCCGCTTCGGCGAATCGCTGCTGGCGGATCAGTTGCACAAGGTCAATGTATCCTTCCTCGTGCCGACCATGCGCACCGAGTTTGGCGGCTGCTCCGGCAACATCGCCTACAGCTTGAAGTTGCTGGGCGGCGAGCCGCGCATCGTCGGCGTGATGGGCCAGGACAGCGCCCTGTACCTGGAACGCCTGGAAAAGCTGGGCATCTCGACCAAGAACATCTTGATCAAGGCTGACAGTTACAACGCGCAGTGCTTCGTCACCGCCGACGCCGACAACAACCAGATCAACGCCTTCCACCCGGGTGCGATGTCCTTCGCGCATGAAAACAATGTGGCCGACGCCGGCCCGGCGCGCGTGGCGATCATTTCGCCGGACGGCCACGAAGGCATGCTCAAGCACGCCAAGGATCTGGCCGATCTGGGCATTCCCTTCCTGTTCGACCCGGGTCAGCAACTGCCGATGTTCAATGGCGCGCAATTGATCGACTTCATCGACAAGGCCACCTATGTGACGGCCAACGACTATGAAATCGAATTATTGATGGAACGCACGGGCTTGACGGTGACGGACATCGCCGCCCGCCTGGAAGCGCTGATCATCACGCGCGGCGAGCTGGGTTCCGAAATTTACACGGGCGGCAAGCGCATCGACATTCCAGTGGTGGTGGCCGACGCGGTGCTCGACCCGACCGGCTGCGGCGACGCTTACCGCGCCGGCCTGCTGTTCGGCATCACCAACGATCTGGACTGGGAAACTTCGGGCCGCCTGGCCAGCCTGATGGGCGCCATCAAGATCGCCCACAAGGGCGCGCAAAACCACAAACTGACGACGGCCGAGATCGGCGACCGCTTCGAAGCGGCCTTCGGCTACCGTTACTAGGCGCGGCCGGCTAGGCGCG
>DMYQ01000356.1:4923-6151 GCA_003482555.1 Janthinobacterium sp.
GGCGCGGCCGGCTAGGCGCGGCCCGCGCGCATCACACCGGGCCGTCGCCGAGCAGCAAGCGCGTGACGGCTTCCGGGCTCAACTTGAGCGACATAATTTCCAGTAATTTTCGTTTATTCGTATGCCCGTGCGTCAGCGTGATCGCGCTCCTGGGCACCGACAAGGTGTCGGCCAGAAAACGGATCAAGGCCTCGTTGGCCTTGCCCTCGATGGGCTGAGCGTGCAGTTTGACCTTCAGTACATCGTCGAGTACGCCAATGACTTCGGTTTTCTTGGCGTTGGCCGTGATCTGCACCGCCACGCGTACCCCGCCAGGCAGTGCCGAACACCAGGCCTTGCTCACCGTCCCAGCATTTCGAACAACATGCCCAGCAGTTGCTGCGCCACCTGCAGCAGAATCAAGGCCACCATTAGCGACAGATCCAGGTTGCCGATCAAAGGAACGACCCGGCGCAAAGGATGCAACAGGGGCTCGTTCAGTGCCCGCACAAACGGCGCCAGCGGCGCATGCGGATTGACCCAGCTAAAGATCGCCTCGATCACCAGCAAAGCCATGAAGCCGTAAATGATCCATTGCAAGAAGCGATGCAAGGCCATCAGGAAAATCGTTTGAAACGGCAGCCCGTTGATAAGCCAGATCGATGTTGCCAGCAGAACGACCAGAAAAGCGCCGATCAGGCTGGCCCAGTCATATCCGCCCACGCCAGGGACGATACGGCGCAAAGGTCGTACCAGCCAATCGGACAATTGAAATGTGAATTGGGCCACTTGTGATGGCGGCCGGACGCGCACCGCCTGCATCCAGAATCGCAATAACAAGACGCTACCCAACACACTGGCAATCGTATCAACGATAAACGTAAGAATACTAAGCACGACGATTCTCCAAAAAAAACCGCTGTGTGATTGATTCACACAGCGGCGTATTGCCTCATCCAGGCACCCAAGCGAACTTGCTTACGAAGGACGAGTGCTGGTCGGAAACGGCCACGCTGCGGCCGGTGCCAACACTGTTTTTACTGCAGGTGCCGCTGCCGCTGCCGGTTTGGCGGTGCTAGCCTTCTTCGCTGCCACTGCCTTTGGCTTGGCTGCCGCTTTTTTCGCGACTGGCTTTGCTGCGACTGGCGCCGCGACGGCGACGGGCGCTGCCGCTTTTGCCGCTGGCTTGGCTGCTGCTTTTGCCGCTGGCTTGGCTGCTGCTTTTACCGCTGGCTTGGCTGCCGCTTTT
>DMYQ01000251.1:0-2937 GCA_003482555.1 Janthinobacterium sp.
CACGGCACCCCTGCGGTTGATCCCGCCAACTATCAGCAGTGATTACAGAAACCGCGACGGAAGGACGTGCCATACAACCAAACGCGACCCGAAGACGGCATCCCGGTGGCGCTCGACGACCATAAGGCCGACTGCGGCGCGGTGCTGATGTCGAGCATGCTCACTAGCGGACGCGGTTAAACCGCCGCCGATGCAAACCGGCGTCGCCATCGTTTGCCACAGCCGGGGCAATATGATCGGCATGGCGGCCCAATTCCCGGCGACGCGCTGTGGCCGACACATATGCAATAGATGTTTTTTCGTTTTACTTCGCGGCACCGATTGTTTAGTTAACGATTGAAAGGTGAAATAAAAATGAATGAAATATCACATTTGTCATTGGCCTCGTCTAAATCTCGCACAGGCATGCGGCCCGCGCTATCCATGCGCACCGTCGCTGCACTACAGAAGGAATCGCATTGCGCTTCGCCGCTGCTTACGTTCATGGCCGCATTGAACGATTGCATCACCGCGACACCTGTATCGCATCCGGTTTTGGCCCGCAATGTCGGTCTTGTATCAGCATGGCAAGAATGGACAGCGCGGCAGGAAGGGGCGCCAGACTACCGTTCGATAGCGGATCGCATCGTCGCCAACCAATGCAATAATTTTGACGCGTGCGTGGAATTGGTCAAGGAATCGATGCGAATCGACCCGATCTGGAATCAAGGCGTCGTCACACCGCCTTCGGCGCAGCAGTTGGACACGTCGGGGGTTTTCGCGGCGGCGCCGCTAATGTACTGGCGGCGCCCACATGTGTTAATCGAGTTGACGCCAGCGCTTGAGCAATTACTCGACCGCTCCGACCTGGGCGACGACATTCCGGCCGATTTGCTCAGACCGCCGATGCCAGCGTGCTACATCAAATTCAGCGAGGCGATGCAGCGCGCCATCATACCGGTCAAGTTCGAAGATGTCATATGCAGCCACGTTGAGGGCGTCTACGTGAGGCGGTGCGCGAAGAACAGCGCTCCGTGGCGTTACTGTGAATTTGCGCGCTGAGCGACCAGCCGGCTTTCGGAGTAAGTACCATCGACATGATTATCTCCGATGAGCAAACGCCACTGATTGATATCATTCAGGAAATTTGCGCCAGGCAGGCCAAGGAGATTGGTCAAGCGCAGCAATTCGCCCTGGCTCAGCTTTGCGCCAAAATTTTCCTCTACTGGAATGTTGAAAGAGCGCGCCACGATGCGCAAACACCGTACTCCGACGCCATGATCCAACTCAAGGGGCACGGCCCCGAGAAGGCGGCCAAGCTGCGCCGCCAGTTGGACAAGCTCTACGACAGAATCCTCCTGGGGCCATTGACCCTGCCCGACCACCTTCAGGGTCAACATGGCGAGGTGTCCCCGCACTGGCGGCGCGGACATTTCCGCATGCAGCCGCACGGGCCACGAAAGTCATTGCGTAAAGTGCTGTTCATCGCCCCAACTTTGATACGGGCGGATCGGCTGGAAGAAGGCGCAGACCTCCGGCGCAGATCATAGGCGCCCCCCCGAGGCGGCGGCCTCAGGGATAGCGGCGCATCAGGAATTCGGCCACGCAGACGGGTTTGTCGCCGCCCTCGCGCTCGATGGCGATGCCCCAATCGACCTGGGCGCCGTCGGCCAGCTCGCTGACCGCCAGGATGCTCAGGCGCGCGCGCAGGCGGCTGCCGACCGGCACCGGGGCCGGGAAACGCACCTTGTTCAAGCCGTAATTGATGGCCATGCCGACGTCGAGCATGCGCAGCGCGTTTTGCAGCATCACCGGCACCAGGGACAAGGTCAAAAAGCCATGCGCGACGGTGCAGCCGTAGGGCGATTCGCGCCGGCAGCGCTCGGCGTCCACGTGGATCCACTGATGGTCGCCGGTGGCGTCGGCGAAGGTGTCGATGCGGGCCTGGGTGATCTCGATCCAGTCCGACACGGCCACCTGCGCGCCGACCTGGGCTTGCATCGCGGCCAGGCTGGCGAAATCACGCATGCGGCGCCTCGGCGGCGGCGGCCGGGCGGCGGCGGAACATGCCCATGCCCTCGACGGTGGCCACCAGTTCGCCGCGCTGATTGCTCGCTTGCCACACCGACACCACCACGCCCCGATCCGGCTTCGAGCCGGAAGCCCGCACTTCCTTGGTCACATAAGTCACGCTGAGTGTGTCGCCGGCGCGCACCGGCAAGATCCAGCGCACCCTGTCCAGGCCGGGCGACCCCAGGCTCGACGAACAGCCCAGCAAGCCGTCCACCACCAGCCGCATCATCATGCTGCAAGTGTGCCAGCCGCTGGCGACGAGGCCGCCAAAGATGGATTCCTCGGCCGCCACCGGGTCGAGGTGGAAGGGTTGCGGGTCGAATTGGGTGGCGAAGGCGATGATTTCCTCCGCCGTCACCAGGCGCGAACCCATGTGCAGCTCTTGCCCGACAAAGAAATCCTCGAAATACCAGTGCCGCTTGTCCGTCATGTCATCCCCTCTATCCATATTCGCCTCAGGCGTGCAGTGTGAAACCCGGCTGGGCGATGAAACGCTCCAGGTGATGTTCGCTGTCGCCCAAGGTGAGCTCGATCATCGTCAGGCGCTTGAAGTGGTGGGCGGCCGGCAACTCGTCCGTCACGCCCATGCCGCCATGCAACTGCACGGCTTGCTGGCCGACGAATTTCAAGGCTTGCCCGACGCGCACCTTGGCCGCCGACACGGTGCGGCGGCGCTCTTCGACGTCGCTTGAAGCGAGCTTGCCGGCCGCCAGCATGGCCATCGAGCGGGCTTGTTCGATGTGAATGAACATGTCGGCCATGCGGTGCTGCAGGGCCTGGAACTTGCCGATCGGCGCGCCGAACTGGCTGCGCGTCTTCAGGTAATCGAGGGTGGCGGCGAAGATCGCGTCCATCGCCCCGACGGCTTCCGAGCACAGCAGGCTG
>DMYQ01000251.1:3038-8563 GCA_003482555.1 Janthinobacterium sp.
GGGCAGCGCGACCGCCGCGAAGGTGACGGTGGCGGCGCGCTGGCCGTCGATGGTGCGGTAGTCGCGCACGCTCACGCCGGGCGTGTCGGTCGCCAGCACGAACAGGGAAATGCCGGCCCGCTCGCGCTGACCGCCGCCGCTGCGCGCCGACACGATCAGGGCGCCGGCCTGGGCGCCGTGGATGACGACGGTTTTCACGCCGTCCAGCACAAAGCCGTCGGCGCCGGCCGTGGCCGTGGAGGCGATGTCGGACAAATCGTGGCGCGACTGTTTTTCGCCCAGCGCGCACGCCAGTTTCAGAGTGCCGCCGGCGACCTGTTCCAGCAAGGCTTCGTGGCCGCCCGCCAGGCGCAGGAATTCCGCGCCCAGCACGGTCGCCAGATAGGGTTCGACCACCAGGCCGCGGCCCAGTTCCTGCATGACGACCAGCATGTCGACGGCGCTGCCGCTGAAGCCGCCCTGCTCTTCCGGCACCGGCAGGGCCGTCATGCCCAGCTCGGCCAGGGTGGCCCAGGCCGCGTCCGACACGCCGGCGGCGGAATGGATGATTTTCTTGCGCGTCTCGAAGCTGTAGTCCTTGTCGACCCAGCGGCGCAAGGCATCGGCGAATTGCAGTTGCTCTTGTTTAAAAGTAAAATCCATGTCGTCTCCTCACAGGCCCAGGATCATCTGGGTGATGATGTTTTTTTGAATCTCGTTCGAGCCGCCGTAGATCGAGGTCTTGCGATAATTGAAGTAATAGCCGGCCAGCGGCGCGTCGGCGTCGGCGCCGGTGACGCTGTGCTCGGCACTCCCGTCCAGGTAAGCGGGATCGAAGGGCAGCGCGTCCGGGCCGATGGCCTCGACCATCAATTCGGTGAGCATTTGCTGAATTTCCGAGCCGCGCACCTTGAGCATGGATGCTTCCGGCCCCGGCCCCTTGTCTTCCTGGGTGATCACGCGCAGCACCGTCATTTCCAGCGCCATCAATTCGATTTCCAGGGTCGCGACCTTGGCCGCGAAGCGGGCGTCGTCGAGCAAGGGCCGGCCCTGCTTGAAGTGCTCGCTGGCCACTTTTTTCAGGAATAGCAATTCGCGGCGCGAGCGTCCCACGGCGGCGATGCCGGTGCGCTCATGGCCGAGCAGGTATTTGGCGTAAGTCCAGCCCTTGTTTTCCTGTCCGATCAGGTTTTGCAGCGGCACTTCGACGTCGTCGAAAAACACTTCGTTCACTTCATGGTCTTCGTCGAGCATGATGATGGGGCGCACGGTGATGCCAGCCGTTTTCATGTCGATGAGCAGGAAGGAAATACCCTCTTGCTTGCGCACGCCGCTGTCGGTGCGCACCAGGCAAAAGATCATGTCGGCGTGCTGGCCCAGGGTGGTCCAGGTCTTCTGGCCGTTGACGAGGTAATGGTCGCCGCGCCGTTCCGCCGTGGTTTTCAGGGAAGCGAGGTCGGAGCCGGCGCCCGGTTCCGAATAACCCTGGCACCACCAGTCATCGCAGTGCAGGATGCGCGGCAGATAGTAGGCTTTTTGCGCCTCATTGCCGAAGGCCATGATGACGGGCGCCACCATATTGATGCCGAAAGGCAGGATGGGCGGCGTGCCGGCGCGCGCGCACTCGTCTTCCCATATATGGCGCTGAACGGCGCTCCAGCCCGTGCCGCCGTGCTCGACGGGCCAGCCGGGCGCGGCCCAGCCCTGTTGCGCGACGATCTTATGCCAGCGCACATAATCTTCTTTCGCCAGGCGCAGATGTTGGCTCACCTTGCGCTGCAAGTCGGCCGGCAGGCTGGCGTCAAGGAAGGCGCGCACTGTGTCGCGGAAAGCCAAGTCCCCGTCCGTATAGTTCAAATCCATGCTGTCTCCTTATTATTGGGTGCGCAAAAAAAGCACGATCGTTCTGAATAATTGTACCTTATAAATTCAG
This sequence comes from Janthinobacterium sp., assembly GCA_003482555.1. Classification (GTDB taxonomy): domain Bacteria; phylum Pseudomonadota; class Gammaproteobacteria; order Burkholderiales; family Burkholderiaceae_D; genus Janthinobacterium. Next base: position 4,951 of record DMYQ01000251.1, read on the forward strand.
CATCAATGACAGCTTTCATCAGCATTCCCCGGCTTTTGCGAAAAAAAAGCGACATGCCAGGCATGTCGCTTAGTCTCGGACGCGGGAAATCCCGCGCGGCTCGGCGCAGGGCTTATTTGCGCACTGTCGGCGCCGCCGCCAGCAGCGTCACGGCAAGACCCTTGCTGGCCGTCTTGCCGTATCACTGCGCCACCGGCGCCAGGTCGCGGCCCAGCAAGTCGATGGCGTGCTGGCCCGACGAGAATTCCGCCAGGCTGATGTGGGTGAACGGGGCATTGTCGGTGGAGCCGCCCGCGCTGGCCGGCACGAAATCGGCCGGCTGCTCCATTTTTGCGTACTGGGCCAGGCGTGCCTTGCTGTCAGCGGCGGCGGCGCTGGCCTGGCGCACGGGCGCGGATGCGCCAGGGGCGGACGCGTCGGGGGCGGCCCGCGCCGCGACCGGGCCGGCGCCGGCAGCCGGGTCGGTCGCGGCATAGGCGCCGACCCCGGCCAGCACGGCCACGGCGGCGGCGACGGCGCTGACGCCGGCGTGCCGGGCCAGCCAATTCGATGCATTGGCGGACTTTGCCGCGACGGGATCTTTTTTCATGATGGCTTCCTTTGTTGGACGTCAAACAAAGGGCGGCGCGTTCGATCCGCGCGCTTGCCTACTGGTGCGCGCCGGCATCGGTGGCCCCGCTACCGTGATCCCGCGGGGTGTTAGGCCGGAGGCTTTGCGTCCTTGCTTTTCAGAAAATTTGCCCAAAGCCAGTATCATTCAACCATTTCTTCAAGTTAAGTAATGCGCAGAGGAAATAGCCTTCCTTTGCGCGCCCGCAAGGGCGTCCGCCTATTCGATCGTCAGCGCCAGGTCGCGCCCCGCCAGGGCCGCGTTGCCGGCGTAATCCTGGGCCAGGATGCGCAAGATATAGTCGCCCGGCGCCAGGCCGCCCACCTTCCAGGCGCCCGCATCGACCCGGCCGTCGCGCAAGGTATTGCTCAACTCATAGATAAAACGGGTGGCGGCGCTGCCGAACACGGTGATGCCGCTGCTGTCGGCGTAGATCAGCTTGACGGCGTCGCGGCTGAGCGGCAAGCGGTCATACACCTGGGTCACCAGCGGCGCGGCGAAACCGGGCGCCGGGCTGCCGTCCGCGCGCAGCAACTGGTAGCCCAGCTTGTAGAGCCCGAGCCGGCGCCGCGCCTCGTTGCCATCCATTTGATCGTAGGCGTCGACGACGATATGCACCTCTTGCAGACTGCGCGCCAGCAGCAGGCGCGATCCGCGCCGGGCGACAAGCTTCTGGCGCGCGCCGTCGAACAGCGCGATGCCCTGGATATGCGGCGCCACCGTGTCGCGCAAACCGATGAAAGGCAAGGCCAGCGGATTGAATTCGGCGCCGTCCGGACGATAGTCGAGGTGGACATGGGCCATCCGGTTGACGGTGCCGAGGGTGTCGCCGACGGCAAAGCGGGCGCCGCGCTTGACCCGCACCCGCCCCGGCTTGCCCGCCTCGTCCTGGAGCACTTGAAAACGCCCGTCCAGCGCCTTGTCGTCCGGGCCGCGGCCGACCCGCATGTGGATGTACGACAGGCCGTCGATGCCGAGCCCTTCATTGAGTGCGCCGAAATCGGCGTTCGGCAAAGGATTGCTGACCTTGCCCGCCTCGATCGCCAGCACCGGCGCGCCGACGGCGGCGCGCACATCCAGGCCGCTATGCAAGTGGTCGCGGCTCTCGCCGTCGTAATTGCCGCGCACCTCACCCATCAGACCGACGACCTCGTGCGCCCGCCCCTGCGGCTTGAGCGGCCACAACATGGGCGCGGCCGGCGCCGCCGCCCGCGCCGGCCCGGCAGCCGGCGCTTGGCCCGGCAGCGGCGGCGCCACGCGCAACAGGCGCAAGCCGCCCGCGTCGGCCACCAACAGGCTGCCGTCGCGTGCCAGGGCGATGCCGCGCGGCTGCCCCAGGCGCAGGCTGCCGTCACCCTTGCCCGCTTGCGCGCCCTGATCGGCGTCACCCAGGGCGCGCAGGCTGGCGTCGGGCGCCAATTGCAACAGGCGCCCGCGCGCCACGCTCATATACAGATAGCCGTCGTGCGTGAGCGCCAGGCCCATGGGCCGGCGCAGCGGCGCGTCGCGCTCACCGTCCGGCGCCCGCGCCAGCGTCGTCACCTGGCCGTCGCGCCCCAGTTTGCGGATCGAGAAATTTTCCGTGTCGGCGATGTAAATCTGGCCGCCGGCGTCGATCGCCAGCGCGCACGGCGTGTCGAAACGGGCTTGCAGGGCGGCACCGTCGCGCTCGCCCGGCCGGCCATCGCCGGCCAGCGTCGTCACGCTGCCGTCGGGGGCGATGCGGCGGATGCTGTCGTTATACGTGTCGGCCACGTAGACATTGCCGGCCTGGTCGAGGGCGACGCCGACGGGGCCGTTGAATTGCGCCGCCGCGCCCTTGCCGTCGCGAAAGCCGGCCACGCCATCGCCGGCCAGCGTGCTCACGGCGCCGCCCGGCGTCACCTTGCGGATCGCGTTGTTGCCGGTGTCGGCCACGTAGATATTCCCGGCCGCGTCGATGGCGATGCCGGACGGCGTGTTGAAGGCGGCCGCCGCGCCGACCCCGTCGCTGAAACCCTCGACCGAACCGGCCAAGGTGCTGGCGAGGCCGTCGACGCCAACTTTACGGATGCGGTTATTCGCGCCGGCATCGGCCAGATAGATGTTGCCGGCCGCGTCGACGGCGACCCCGAAGGGGTCGGCGAAGCGGGCCCGTGCCGCCGCCCCGTCGCTGGCGCCGCTGCCATCCCCACCCGCCACGGCCTGGGCGCGCGCCGACCAGCCGAGAGCGGTCGGTGTCGGCCTTGGCGCCACTGGCAAGACGTGACGGAGGCCGGGAGCGGCCCGAAAATAATAGGCGGCGCCGGCCCCGGTCAGGGCGATGGCCAGGGCCGCAAGCGTCAGTCTGGTGGAAGTGGAAGACACGCGCAGATTCCCCTTGCTGTTTGAAAGGCTGGCAGTTTAAGCGATATGTATCATTTAAACAATATTAACTTCGCGAAAAACAGGGCATCGGCATAGGGGCGGCCAGTGACTGGCCGATCCCCTGCCACACCACCCGGCATGCGGATCCGCACCGGGCGGTTCGAGTAGTTGAGGTCATGAGAGTCGAGGCATGCCAAGGGCATCAAAGTAGGCAATCGTCAGTACACTGTTGAGCGCCATCCGACTGTTGCGGCGTCACGCGCACGGCGGCCGGGGCGGAAACCATGGCTATGTTCGCTAAATGTAGGATCGATCAGCGGTTGCAGCACTTGCAGTAGTGCCTGCTGGATCAGGCGGTCGGTCACGGTGGGTATGCCCAATTCGCGTTCGCTGCCATCTGGTTTGGGGATGCCGACGCGACGCACCGGACTGGGCCGGTACGTGCCTGCCATCAGCTGTGCGCGGATGGTCGGTAACGCGGTCACCAGATAGCGGCCTGTCTGGGCAAGGTCCATGCCGTCCACACCTGCCGCACCTTTGTTTGCCCTCACGCGTTTCCACGCGCGTTGCATGTTCTCTCTCGCAAGCGCCTGCGTCAACAGGTCTTGCCCTGCGTTTATCGTTGCATGACGCAGGGGCGGTGTTTCATCGCTGGAC
>DMYQ01000120.1:0-10784 GCA_003482555.1 Janthinobacterium sp.
GCCACGGCGGGCGCCGTGTTGCGTCCAACCGATTCGAGCAAGATACCGAGCGGCTGGCAGCCGATGGCGCGCATTTGCTCCGCCACCAGGAAACGGTGCTCGTTGCCGCAAACGATCAACGGCGCCATCATTTCAGGCCAGTCGGCCACGCGCAGGGCCGTTTCTTGCAGCATCGTGCGCTCCGATACCAGAGGCAGCAATTGCTTGGGCAACATGGCACGGGAAAGCGGCCATAAGCGGGTACCCGAACCGCCCGACAAAATCACCGGATATATTTTCATGCACCTGCCTCTTTATTCATTTCCGTATCCTGGTTCTGATTCTGATCCTGATCCTGATCCTGATCCTGATCTTGTCCACTGTCCGGGCGGCGCTTGTTGCGACGGTCGCGCGCGTTCGCCCATTCATCCCGATCGTACTCGGACACATGGCGCATCTCGCCGGCGCGATTGACACTGTAATCCTTGAAGACGATCATTTCTTCCAGGCTCACATCGGGCAAGATCCTCGTGTATTCAAATAATACACTACGAACAACGTTTGCCCCGGCACAAATATGGCTGCCGTGGCCTATCCAGCTTGGCCCGATGATGGTGCAACCAGCTTCGATCTTGCAACCCGAACCGATATAGACGGGCCCTTCGATGCGGGTATCCTGCCAGTCGATACTGGTGTTGAGTCCGACCCAGATGCCCTCTTCGACCTGAATGCCGGGCACGTCCATGTGCGCCACTTCGCCCATCAACACGCTTTGCGACACTTCCCAGTAGTCTTTCACGCTGCCGATGTCGATCCAGCTGAAGCTGCGATTCTGGGCAAAGAAGGGCAAACCTTTTTCCACCAGCAGCGGAAACAGCTCGGAACCGATGTCGAAAGGGCGATCCGTCGGAATCAAATCGAGCACGGCGGGCTCGAAAATATAGATGCCGGTGCTCACGCAGTTCGAGCGCGCCTCTTCCTGGGTGGGCTTTTCCTGGAACGTGACGACGCGGCCATCCTTGTCGCTGACCACCACGCCATAGCTCGACACCTTGTCCCACTCCACCTCGCGCGTGATCACGCTGGCCATGGCACCCTTGCGGCGGTGCTCGAACAGGGCCGACTTGAGGTCGAGGTTGATCACGGCGTCGCCGCACAGGACGATGGTCGTGTCATCGAAGAAACCGCCAAACTCTTGAATTTTTTTCATACCGCCGGCGGAGCCTAGCGGCTGCGGCACAACTTCGCCATCGTCCTTGGTATAACCCTCGAAGGAATAGCCGATCTGGACGCCATACTGGTGTCCCTCGCCAAAATAGTCTTCGATTTTTTCGTGCAGATAGCTGACGTTCACCATGATTTCAGTGATACCGTACTTGGCCAGATGTTCAATCAGGTAAGCCATCACCGGTTTACCCAGGATGGGGATCATCGGTTTGGGTAAATCGTAGGTCAGGGGACGCACGCGCGTTCCCTTCCCAGCCGCCAATATCATTGCTTTCATGCGTGTTCCTCGAATGTTGAAAATGAAAAATGCTCATCTGTACTATATGGTCGCGACAATACCATCCCCCGGCACAATCCCGACGCACCGCAGAGCCGTCGCGGGACGAACCAGCCAGGTCGCGGCGCAGTACGATGCCACTTTTCGAAAAATTATAATTACGGCAATTTTCGCATCAACAAGTCTGCCTCGCTGGAAGCCCGGCTTGCGCCGCCGTCACCCACAGTGTCCGCTCTTTCGCCAAGGAACAGCGCGGCTTTTTCCAGATTGGCGCCATCCACGAGATCGAGTACCGGGCCGGAACGGTCGGAAAATTTCCTTGCAAAAACAACCTCTTCCTTTTCATTTGGACAATTATTTGTCTGCGAATCGAGAACCGTCCGTCTTTCAAAAATGGGCATATAAGCCGCGTCGATTTCTTCCGGCCCGGACTTGTTTTTTTCCCAATGGGTAAACGTGAGGCTATGGCAAATCTTTTCCCTGAAGCGCGAATTCCACAGGATGGTTTGAAAAACGAACTCATCCGGACAATCGGTATGTTTGCAAAAATTGTAAAAACTGGGATTGTCGGCAATAAAACCGACGACGTAATTCACCGCTTCATGACTCAAGGCCCACCATTGCGATCCCGCCATGGCTTGCGCACCATTCAAATGCTTGACATGATCTCTCTCTGGAAAGAAAGAATTCATGAATTTCTGCAAACGCCATTTGATGCCGTCCAGTTTTCCGCCTCGCTTGATCCAGTAACGCGACAGGCGCTCCAGTTTTTTCCCGTGCTCAAAGTTTGGCAGCGCAAACGCCTCGATAAATTCCCGGCCCTTATGGCGTTCGAAAAAATCCTCGATATACTCACGTGGCTGCACGGGGTAGCAGGCGCCGCTGAGCAAGACAAAATAGTCAAAAGACCGTCCCTCGGCCAAGGCAGACTTGACCAGAACCAACGAGGCATCAACCAGGGAAATGTTACCCCATATGCAATCGATCCGTTCAGAGCAAAAAATCACATTCTTCCCCGTGATTTTCTTGTATATTCCAATATCGGTTTTTTTATCGACATGCACATAAAAATATGCATGCGCCGACTGCAGGGCCTGTATCAGCCTGTTCAAATGTCCGGGATTATTGTGCGCAAGTATCAGGTAGGCGATTCGCACGACTACTCCTTGGTCAACGTCACCAGTTCGCTTCGAATGGTCCACTCGTTCATGTATGTCGAATTTTTCCCATAGCTATTGTCGATCACGATATTCGGCTTGCTCATCAGGCACGCCAGAATATGGCCATGCAAACGGTCGGTCACTATCGTTTCATACTGGGAAAACAAATGCACCGCCTTGCGTGAAAATCTGTGGGAAATGGGTATCCAAAACATCGGGCCGATCGCTTTGGCCAGACGATCCCATTTGTAGCGCTTGAAACGGTACTCCAGGCGCCAGACCAGGCTGATCAATATTTTCTCGGCGCCCACAAGTTCAAACCAGTCGGTGACTTTTTCAAATACCCGGCCCTGCATGGCCGGCGGCGTCGATCTTTTTTCAAGGTCGACGCGCTGAATTCTCAAGCTGCCGTGGGCGGAAATTTTTTTATACGGCATAGGATACAACTGGTGCGCCATGTCCGGCACCAGGTAAATATTATCCGAAAATTTGCCAGCGATCGCCTGAGTCACTTTATCCCTGACAAAAATATGAACATTCGCATGCTTCCTGAATATTAATGCGGATTTTTCTTCTTTTTCCTTCGAGGAAAAATGTATTGTCTGCGGCATGATGATGATCATGTTCCGGGCGAAGCGTTCAACCATTCCCTCTCGGAAGTCATTGATGTTCGAATACAAATCCCCGAAATTTCCACCGCCGTGGAAGACGATGACATCGCCCGGTTCGATCCAGGCCGGATCGAAGGTGCCCAGTGATGAAATGGTCTTTGGTTGAATTCCATAGCGTTTAAAAAAACGCAATGTTCCTTGCATGATCAACAAATCACCGATATTATCGTGAACCGGGATGTCAAGATAATGAAAGGATTTGTTTTTCAAAAGATCGAAAATTACACCATGTTTTTCTTGTAAATTCAACATCAACGAGTGATGATTTTCCATCAATAACCTTCCAGACATGACCAATAAAATTTTAAAATTAACTATCATCAAAAACCAGGAAATCGCCATGCAAACGCCGACAGGCAGCGGCGCAACGCCGGCCCGAGGCTGGCGCCCATGTGCGCATTTTTCCTGTCGCACTGCAGCATTTTCCGGGAGATTCTTACATGAAAGCTGAAAAAAGTGTGTGTATGTTACAACTTTTTAGGCAAAAAATCTCAAAATCCGGTCCCCCCCACCCGTGCGCCAGCGCCCGCTCTCGTTCACATCGCGGGAAATAGAGCCCGGTTCCGCAAACGGGCCAGGTAAGAACACCCGCGCATTCCAGCCAAGTGCTCATCCATGGCGCCAGGATGAAGCAAACAATTTCATATAAATCAATAACTTACACAAAAATTTCGAGAATTTCCCTGGCTTGAGGCGAGGCCATGCTGACAAAGAAAACCTCGCAATGCCTTGAACCATATGCCGACGCGACGAAACCTTCCGCTTGACCAAACCGCGCAAGGTGCGGGTGACGCTACAATTCAGACTATACAATGCACGCGAAAAACATGGCGCCTTCGACAGCCGATCCCGTTCACGTCGCCATCTGGCTCGACAAACCGGCCCGCCCCACACCCGGATCCGAGCGCCCGGACACGCTTGGCGGCAGCATGAATAGTAGTGTAAAAATATTTCTCACCCACAAGAATCGCGAGATCCGAAGCCAAAGGCAAGTCGCGCCATGCATTTCCAAGCTCGCTCACCCTGCTTAAAGCGGTGGCGCGCTCGTGCAAGCGATTTTACCATCCGAAAATGAATGGCCGGCGCCAGCACTGGGCTGGCGTACAGAAAAGGGGAACAAGGAAGTATGCTGCTATGCTGGCGCTTTTTTCAATTTCGCGTAGCCAGCGCCACTCAAACATGTCACACAATAGAGTTAATGAAATCGATTTACTGCGTTTTCTTGCGGCGTTGGCGGTCGTATTTTTTCACTATGCGTTCCGCGGATATGCCGCCGATAATTTGTCACTCATGCCTTATCCGCCGCTGGCGTCCGTGTCGAAATACGGCTATCTTGGCGTCGAGCTATTTTTCATGATTAGCGGGTTTGTCATTCTCATGACCGCCAACGGCGCAAGTCTGCGAACCTTCGTCATTTCCAGGCTGGTCAGGCTGTACCCGGCTTTTTGGGCTTGTTGCACCCTGACATTTCTGGCCACCCTGCTCATAGGCGCCCCCCGCTATTCGGCATCAATCAGCCAGTATTTGATTAACATGAGCATGTTGAGCGGATTTGTCGGCGTGCCTTCCATCGATGGCGCCTATTGGTCGCTGTTTGTGGAAATGAGATTTTACGTTCTGGTTGCCGCCATCCTGGTGGTCGGAAAAATTCACAAGACCCAGTTGCTCATCGCCCTTTGGCTGGCCGCCTCGATCGCCATCGAAATTTTCCAGGTTGAAAAATTACGCAATTTTTTGATCGTTGACTATTCAGCCTATTTCATCGCCGGCGCGGCGTGCTTCCTGGTTTGGTCCCAGGGAATTTCCGGCGCCAGGATTGCCCTGATTTTCACCTGCTGGGTGCTGGCGATCTATCAGTCCTTGATTACTTTACCGACATTTGAGAAACACTATCGAGTGGAAATGAATCCGTATATCGTCGCCGCCATCATCAGTGCCATCTTTGCCGTATTACTTCTCGTTTCCCTGCGCCGTACCGGCGCGTTCGGCCGGCGCCGCTGGATATTGGCGGGTGCGCTTACTTATCCATTTTATCTTTTGCATCACAATATCGGCTTCATGGTTTTTAACCTGGGTTACACGCGGATCAATACGCATCTTCTTTTCTGGGGAACATTCATCGCAATGCTGGTTTGTGCATTTTTAATTAATAAAATTGTGGAAAAAAGGTTTGCCCTGCCAATGAAAAATTTCATCAATCGGATCGCAGATGTTCCAACCCGCCACATTACGCGTCTGACAAACCGCTCGAATTAAATTGCCTGAACGGGGAGAATTGATACTTCCTGAATGCCAGGAAGAGGAATTGGCATGACGCCAGGGCATCCCCTGAACCACAACATGCGAGTAACACTCATATGACTTGGCATGCGGAAGGCGCCGTCACGGCCCGCACCATCCCCTCCCTCAAGCCCAGACAAGGCAGGATTGCAGGAATATTTTGCGGCGCGGGAAGCGAATGGTGCCAGATGACTCACGGAATCGCCGCGGATGCGCTGACGGCGGGCGCAACGAGCCAGAATAAAAACAGCAATTCATCAAAATTTATAAATACTTTACTTTCAATTCAATATACACAAGTATCGCGCCATAAGAATTTTGCATAAATACAAATAGAATGAACAATTCTGAATTAATGTGAAAAATGCACATCTACACGCGCCATATTGCGTTAGCGCACAAAAATAACACATGGCATCAAAAGATGAGGAATCGCAAGCAATAAAGTAATGCATTTCGGAATGATCTGTGTATAATTATCTCAATCGGGAGACGGCTGAGTTTCCTTCATAGTTAATTTAGGAGCGAAGAATGTCCAACAGAAATCTTCACCGAATCGGTTTCCAAACTATCGCCGGGATGGTAGCGGTATGTAACCTGCCCGCAGCCCTCGCCACAACGACCGCAACCTCCACGCCGACCATGAAGATCGGCGTCGTCGCGATAACGTCGGGACCGGCCGTCAAGGCGCACGTGGTGGCAAGGTCCCCCGCGCCTGTCGTCAAGGCGCACGTGGTGGCAAGGTCCCCCGCGCCTGTCGTCAAGGCACACGTGGTGGCAAGGTCCCCCGCGCCTGTCGTCAAGGCCCCCGTCGTGGCAGCCGCCCCCGCCCCGGTCGCCAAGGCTCCCGTCGTCGCGGCGAGCACCACACCCGTCAAGACGGCGGTGACTGCGGCGTCGAAATTTGGCGACTATTACACACCCTTTGCCGCGGACTCGCTGTGGAACTCGCGCCCCGTCGGCGCTGTCCTTGGCACGTTTGTCATTCCCAAGTCGAGCTACTATCCCGCTTTCGGCGCCGGCGCCTATTCGACCGGGGTGTTCCTGGCCAAGGACACCGATCCTCCTATGGTAATTTATCCGCTCGCCGGCAGGACCGGCGTAACCGACCAGGATAACCTGGCCAGCGTTCCCACGATTACCATCCCGCATTGGCCCGCCGAAACCCTGGCCGCCACCGGTAACGACGGTCACGCCGACATCGTCGACCCCACCACCGGCATCATCCATTCGTTTTTCGCCTTGAAACAGCTCAATGGCAAATGGAGCGCCAGCATGTATACGTGGATGCCGCTCGGCGGCACCGGCTGGGGCGACCCGGCGCATTACTATCAGGGTGCCCGGGCGACCGGTATTCCGGCATCGGCAGGTCTGATACGCCGGCATGAACTCGACGACGGCAAGCCCACCTATATGCATGCGCTCGCCATGTCGCTCACCTATAACGCCCTGTCGGCCAGCCCTGCCTATATCTATCCGGCCACCTCGGCCGACACCCCGACTTCCATACCAAATACGGGAGCGATTCCGGAAGGCGCGCGGATGATGCTGCCACCCGATTACGACACCACGAAAATCGCCAATCCGAAAATCCGCAAAATCGCGGACACCTTGAAGCTGTACGGCGCGTATGTGGTCGACCGCAATACCGGCACACCGTTCTATATCTATTCCGAAATCCTGCCCCCGGTCGTGCCGGCTCCCCCACCGCCGCCTTGGGACAGCGTGGCGGCGGCTGAGCTTCAACGCATCCGCATGGGCCTGCGTCAAGTGATAGGCGCCACTTCCTGGGTCGATGGGAATAACGTCACGCTGGCCCGCATCCAGATCGCGGCGAAGACCGGCAACCTCGCCCTCACCAACAACGCCACGCCCGCGGTGGTCGGTTTGACCCCGCCCAGCGGCTTGAACCTGCTGTCGATGCGCGGACCGTGGACGGTCAATTATAGAAAGCCGACGACGGTACCCGGCGTCTACAATTCCTGGACGCAAACGATGGAGTTCGCTCCCAGCCCGGTACGCACTTACATGTCGAACGGTAACGGAACCGGATTCAGCCATGTGGCCTGGGCCAGGATGGGCGGCCCATTGCGCCTGACCAGCACTACCACCGGCGGCGCAACCTTGCGCGTCGTTGTGTATAACGGCAGTACCGTGGCTTTCAACAGCGGTGAAATGCCGAACGGGAAAGTCATGGACTTTACCTGGCCGGCCGGCGGTTGGGCGACTGTTTACGCGACCAACGGCATCAGCGGCGAAAAGGGATCGGTTCAGGCCCATTTGGTGGCGGTTCAATAATTCACGGCGCCGCGGCTTTCAGCCCGGCGGCATGGCCCAAGTCGGCAAGCATGCAAGGGGGGCGTTTTCGCCTCCCTTTTTTCATTCCAGCGCCGCCATCTTGGCCTCGCCCCTTCCTCGCCGGACAAGGTGCCGCCGCGCTCGTCGGCGCGCCTCATCTGACACTCGACGTTTTCAAGAAATCAATAAAAATTGGAAAAGTGATAAAATGCCGAAAATATATACCCCTCTTGCGCGCCCTCGCCAGGCCGGCGAGGGTGAACTGGCATCCCCGATCGGAATACAATAATGTACAGCAATAATTCGGAGCCGACTGCCTGCCTGGCGGAGACCCAGGCAAGGCGTCTCCTCCCCACCCCGGTTTGCGGGGCCGACCAGCCATCCTCCGTTCGCCGTATTTTGCCCGATGCGCGAATTGCGCGCCATCCTCGCGGCGCAGCTTCCGCTGCCGCTGCGGGGAGCAGCCATGGACGCTGATTGGGCAGCAGACTTGCATCGCTACGCGATGCGCCGGCCCTTCTTGAAAGAACAGTCGCTCTGGGCGCTCTGGCTGTACCGTCTGGGACGCCGGCTTGACAAACGCGCCGACGGTGGCCTGCGGCGCTGCCTGCTGGCACTCTACTGGCCAATGTTCCGCCTGATCGAAACGGGCGTCGGCATCAGCCTGCCCAAGAGCGCCGCGATCGGGCCGGGTTTACGCATCTGGCACTTCGGCGGCATTTTTTTGCATCCGGACAGCGTGCTTGGCGCCAACTGTACCCTGCGCCAGGGCGTCACGATAGGCAACCGACGGGAAGGCGGCCCCGCCCCCGTGATCGGCGACAATGTCGACTTCGGCGCCTACGCGCAAGTGCTGGGCGGCGTGCGTATCGGCGACAATTGCCGCATCGGCGCCATGTCGGTGGTCTTGTGCGACGTTCCCGACGGCGCCACGGCTGTCGGCGCGCCGGCCCGCATCATTTACAATACGCCGGACGCTTTTCCCGCGCCGCCGACGCATTTCAAGGATCGACAATGACATTTTTCGTGAGCTTACTACTCTTGATCGCGCTCGCCATCGGCGCCATTCCCGTGCTGGTCCTGCTGCTGCAAGCGATCCTGGCCTTTCCGCGCGCGCGCCCCGCAACCGCTCCCGAAGGCCGGCGCCCGCGCGTGGCGGTGCTGATCCCCGCCCACAATGAAGAAAACGGGGTCGGCGCCACCGTCGCCAATGTATTGGCACAATTGCGTCTCGGCGACCGCGTGCTGGTGGTGGCCGACAATTGCGGCGACGGCACCGCCGCCGCCGCCCTCGCCGCCGGCGCCGAGGTGCGCGAACGCTTCGACGCCCACTTGCGCGGTAAAGGTTACGCCCTCGATTTCGGCGTCCGCTGCCTGGCCGAACAGGCGCCGGAAGTGCTGCTCATCGTCGACGCCGATTGCCTGCTGGCAGTCGGCAGCGTCGACCGCCTGGCTTGCCTGGCGCTGCACAGCGGACGCCCGGTACAGGCGCTCGACCTGATGCGGGCGCCGCCGGACAGCGGCCCGATGAAAAAAATCGCCGAATTTGCCTGGGCCGTCAAGAATTTTGTGCGCCCGCTCGGCTTCCACCGCCTGGGCCTGCCCTGCCAGTTGATGGGAACTGGCATGGCCTTCCCCTGGAAAATGATCAGCAGCGCGTCGCTGGCGAACGGCCACGTTGTCGAAGACATGAAACTTGGCATGGAACTGGCAAAGGCCGGCACGCCAGCCCTTTTTTGCGCGGACGCCATGGTCACCAGCCTGTTTCCGGTCAGCGCGGCGGGCGCCGACACCCAGCGCGCGCGCTGGGAACACGGCCACATCAGCATGATCCTGGCCGAAGCGCCGGGCATGTTCGCGGCCGCTCTACGGCAAAGAAACCTGACCTTGGTCGCCCTCGCCCTGGATCTGTGCGTGCCGCCGGTGGCCTTGCTGACCTTGCTGGTGCTGGCCCTGTTCGCCTGCGCAGGGCTGTTTTGCCTGCTCAGCGGCGCCCAGGCGCCCCTGTTCGCCGCCACACTGGTGCTGGGCGCTCTGGGGACGGCCATCATGCTGTCGTGGTGGCGTTACGGCAGGCAAATCGTCACCGCCCGCCACCTGCTGATCGCCCTCTTTTATATGTTTTTGAAAATACCACTGTACCTGCGCTTTTTCGTGCGCCGGCAAGTTGAATGGGTAAGGGCACAACGTGATAGCGAATGACAACACCATGCGGGATGGTCCCGCGACCATCCCTGGCACCGCGCCGGCGACCGATTTTCAGCGCCCCGTGTATTGCATACTCGGTTTGCCCTTCGACGCCCTCACCGAGGGGGAAGCGCAAGCGGCCCTGAGCGGGGCCGTCGCGCAAGGCCGGCGCTGCTTCCTGTCAACGCCCAACTTGAATTTTCTGATCGGTTGCCTGCACGACGCCGCCTTTCGCGATTCCGTGATCCGCTCCGACCTGTCGGTGGCGGACGGCATGCCCATCATCTGGATCGCCCGCGCGCTCGGTATTCCGGTGCACGTCAGGGTGGCCGGCTCGACCCTGTTCGAGCGCTTGCGCAACGACAAGAGCCGCCCCCTCAGCGTGTTTTTCTTTGGCGGCCCGGAAGGCGTGGCGCAGCGGGCCGCCGCCGCCCTGAACGCCGAAGGCGGTGGCATGCGTTGCGTGGGCGCCCTCTCGCCCGGCTTCGGCAGCATTGCCGACATGAGTGGCGCCGCCCTGATCGAGGAAATCAACCAGGCGCGGCCAGACTTCCTGGTGGTGGCTCTGGGTGCCAAGCGCGGCCAGGCATGGATAGAATACAACCTGGCGCGCCTGCAAACGCCGCTGGTCAGCCATCTGGGCGCGGTGGTCAACTTTGTCGCCGGCACGGTCGCGCGCGCGCCCGCCAAGATGGGTGGCCTGGG
>DMYQ01000120.1:10864-13407 GCA_003482555.1 Janthinobacterium sp.
CGGCCACTGGCATGAGGGCAATCTGGCGCCGCTGCGGGCGGCCTTCCAGGCGGCCACCGCCCTGCCCGGCGACTTCAGCCTGGATCTGGGCCAATTGACGGGGCTCGACAGCGCCGCCATCGGCCAGCTCATTTTGCTGTATGGCCATCAATCCAAAGTCGGGCGCGGCTTCCGCATCGCCGCCTGCTCGCCATTGGCGCGCAAGGTATTGCGCCTGCATTGCGCCGACTATCTGCTGGCACCGGCGGCCGCCGGACTAGCGAACTGAAACGATTTCATTCAACGTATAAGGATGTACCCAAATTGGCTGATAAAAAACCCCTGAAAATCCTGGTCACCGGCGGCGCCGGCTACATCGGTTCCCACACTTGCGTTGAATTGCTCACCACCGGGCACGATGTGGTGGTGGTCGACGACCTTTCCAACAGCCACGCCGACGTGCTCGAGCGGGTCGCCAAGATCAGCGGCAAGTCGCTCGCCTTCGTGCAGGCCGACATCCGCGACCGGGCCGCCATGGAAAAAGTGTTCAGCGAGCATGCCTTCGATTCCGTGATCCATTTTGCCGGCCTGAAATCGGTCGGGGAATCCGTCAGCGAGCCGCTGCATTACTACGACGTCAATGTCTACGGCAGCGTCGTGCTGTTCCAGACGATGGCGAAGTTCGGCGTCAAGAGCCTCATCTTCAGCTCTTCGGCAACGGTCTACGGCGACCCGGCCACGGTACCCATCCTGGAAGACTTCCCGCTCAGCGCGACCAATCCCTACGGCCGCTCCAAGCTGATGATAGAGGAAATGCTGCGCGACCTGCACATTGCCGACCCCAGCTGGCATATCGCGCTGCTGCGCTACTTCAATCCGGTGGGTGCCCACGCCAGCGGCTTGATCGGTGAAAATCCGCGCGGCATTCCGAATAATTTACTGCCCTACATCGCCCAAGTGGCGGACGGACGGCGCGAACGCCTGGCCGTGTTCGGCGACGACTACCCGACACCGGACGGCACCGGCATGCGCGACTATATCCACGTCGTCGATCTGGCGCTTGGGCATGTGAAGACCCTGGCGCGGCTGGCGCAGGGTCCGGGCGTGTTGACCTACAATCTGGGCACGGGCGTGTCGACCAGCGTGCTGGAGATGTTGAAAGCCTTCGAGCGCGCCTGCGGCAAGACCATCCCCTACGCGATCATGCCGCGCCGTCCCGGTGACATCGCGGTCTGCTACGCGGCGGCCGAACTGGCGGCCCGCGAACTGGGCTGGACAGCCGAACGCGATGTGGCGCAAATGTGCGCCGACGCGTGGCGCTGGCAAAACAACTTCATTCAATAAGCGACTCGATGCGGGATGGTGGCGGTTTCTCCGCGCGCCATCCCGCATTCGCGGCATCCCGGACGCGCAGTGAAATCGCAGCGAGTTCATGCATTTTCCCGACCTGCCCCCTCTCTCCGCGCACCGAACCCTTCGCGTTCGCCACCCGCACCCGATTCCTAATGCCAAAGCGACAAGCGCTCGGTCTCAACGCCTATTGATCTGTTCGCTATGTTAGGCCCCGCACGGAACGACGCCGTGAAGTCGGCTATGCTGCCCGCAGGCGATTTGTGTGGCGCACGCAAGGCCATGCTTGGCTAACCGTTATCCGCGCCACAGCTGGCCGCTCATCCGGGCTATCCGCGCCCTGCCCGATACGACCCGCAGCGATGAAGCAACGCTCACGACCAACGACGGCTCTTTAGATGGCGATATTGCCCACGCTTTCGTCGGAAAATTGAGCGCTTGGAAATATCAAAAAAAACAAATTCAAATGCTTTTGAAATAACATTTGTACTCGAGGCAATGTGCCCACCGCATGTGAACACATCTGAAAAAGAACTCATGAAATTTACTGTCAGCTCGCAAACAGTGCCGCCCCAAGGGCAGAACAATCTTCCCTGGCTCAATGGTGTGCGCGGACTGGCCGCGTTTTGGGTATTTGTTTCTCACGTACTCATACTGTGCGGTGCCCGCTGGATTCCGATATTGTCGGAAGGGGGCTTGGCGGTCGATCTTTTCATGCTATTGTCCGGCTTCCTCATGACCCACCATTACCTGTTGCGGCGTGAGCGAGAACCCTGGGAAAGCGCGCCGACATGGCATATTTTCTGGGTTCGACGCTTCTTTCGGATCGCGCCGCTCTACTATGCCTTGCTGGTGGTGGCGCTGCTGGCAGGGCCCTATCTGGGGCAGATGCGCCACGAGATCGCAGTGGTTTGGCCGAACACGGCCACGTCGGCCTCGCGCTATTACGACGCCAGCCTTGGCAATATTCTGGCCCATATCTCCTTTGTATTCGGAGCCGTGCCGAAGTATTCGTTCGAGACGCCGCTGCCCGACTGGTCGATCGGCCTGGAAATGCAATTCTATCTGGCCTTCCCCTTCATGATGTGGGGCATCGCCAGATTTGGCGCGTTCAAGACCGGCGCCGCGCTGATCCTGCTATGCCTGTTTTCGGTCAAAGTTTTCCGCGATTTTTTCCATTTGTTTGAAATGCCCTCGTTTTTACCGATGAAACT
>DMYQ01000292.1:0-303 GCA_003482555.1 Janthinobacterium sp.
GGCGGCGCCATCACCGGCATGCTGGTGGTCGGCCTGGGCCTGTTGGGCGTGACTCTGTTTTTCTGGCTGCTGACGGCCACCGCGGCGCCCGCCGATCCCCTGCAAAAGGTAATCCATCCGCTCATCGGCCTGGCCTTTGGCGCTTCCCTCATTTCGATCTTCGCGCGCCTGGGCGGCGGCATCTTCACCAAGGGCGCCGACGTGGGCGCCGACCTGGTCGGCAAAGTCGAGGCCGGCATTCCGGAAGACGATCCGCGCAACCCGGCCGTGATCGCCGATAACGTGGGCGACAACGTCGGCGAC
>DMYQ01000292.1:450-2318 GCA_003482555.1 Janthinobacterium sp.
GTCGGCGACTGCGCCGGCATGGCCGCCGACCTGTTTGAAACCTATGTCGTGACCCTGATCGCCACCATGCTGCTGGGCGGACTGCTGCTGAGCGAGTCGGGCATGGCGGCCATGATGTATCCGCTGCTGCTGGGCGCCGTTTCCATCCTCGCTTCCATCGTCGGCTGTTCGATGGTCAAGACGGCGCCCGGCAAGAAGATCATGTCGGCCCTGTACACCGGGCTGTGGTGGGCGGCCGGCCTGTCGCTGCTGGGCTTTGCCGGCGTCACCTGGACGGTCTGGGCGGACGACGGGATGCGCATCAAGATGATGGGCTCCACCGTGGTCGGCATCGTGCTCACCGGCTTGATGGTCTACATCACCGAATATTACACGGGCACCGACTTCAAGCCGGTGCGCCACATCGCCGAAGCGTCGACCACGGGGCACGGCACCAATATCATCGCCGGCCTGGGCGTGTCGATGAAGTCGACCGCCTATCCGGTGCTGGCGGTGTGCGCCGCCATCCTCGTGTCCTACCAGCTGGCCGGGCTGTACGGCATCGCCATCGCCGCCACGGCCATGCTGTCGATGGCCGGCATCGTGGTCGCCCTCGACGCTTACGGGCCGATCACCGACAACGCCGGCGGCATCGCCGAAATGGCCGGCCTGCCCGATTCCGTGCGCGCCATCACCGACCCACTGGACGCGGTCGGCAATACCACCAAGGCCGTCACCAAGGGATATGCGATCGGCTCGGCCGGCCTGGCCGCCCTGGTCCTGTTTGCCGACTATACCCACGCCCTTGACTCGGCCAACAAGAACACCAGCTTCGAGCTGTCGAATCCGATGGTGATCGTCGGCCTGTTCATCGGCGGCCTGATTCCCTACCTGTTCGGGGCCATGGCGATGGAGGCGGTGGGGCGGGCGGCCGGCGCCGTGGTGGTCGAGGTGCGGCGCCAGTTCCGCGACATCAAGGGTATCATGGATGGCACCGGCAAGCCCGAGTACGACAAGGCGGTCGACATGCTGACCGCGTCGGCGATCCAGGAAATGATCATACCCTCGCTGTTGCCGGTGGCCGTGCCCATCCTGGTCGGCATGCTGCTGGGGCCGGCGGCCCTGGGCGGCTTGCTGATGGGAACCATCGTCACCGGCCTGTTCGTCGCCATTTCGATGACGACGGGGGGCGGCGCCTGGGACAACGCCAAGAAATACATCGAGGACGGCAACTTCGGCGGCAAGGGTTCGGATGCGCACCGCGCCGCCGTGACCGGTGACACGGTCGGCGACCCGTACAAGGATACGGCCGGCCCGGCCGTCAACCCTTTGATTAAAATCATCAATATCGTCGCCCTGCTGCTGGTGCCGCTGCTCCCGGCCACGGGCTGGTTGTCCGTCAGCGCGCCGCTGGCCCTGCACGCGGCGCCGACGGCGCACATGGGGCCGGCCGTCGTGGCCGTCTTGCCGGCCATCCGCGCGGCGGACGCGGCCGAAGCGCCGACCGCGAAATAAGACGGCCCGCCGCCGCCGCGCGAACCGGGGGAGGGCGGCGACACATTGATGGTGGTTTTCCAGTGCCCCGGCGACGGGGCGCTTTCACGTCCGGGCCGGATGTTGACGCCGGTATATATCCTGCCGCATAAACGGTGACCAATTGTTACGGGCGCTGGCTTTCGCGCTTGGATCAGCCAATAATGAAATCGAGGTGAATGGGATAAGCGACGCGGGAGGTGCGCTATGAAACGTCAATTCTTTACCCATAAGCAAGGCGAACGGGGGAGCAGGAAATATCTGAAACCGGTGCTGGCGCTCGCCTTCATACTTGGGTCCATAGCCTGCGGCAACGCATGGGCTCAGCATAATGGACACAACGGCGGACACAACGG
>DMYQ01000292.1:2545-6972 GCA_003482555.1 Janthinobacterium sp.
CACAACGGCGGACACAACGGCGGCCATGGTTTTGTGGGGCACGGCTTCGCGGGCCGCGGTTTTCATGAGCATGGTTTCCACGATCATGGTTTCCGCGGTCGGGGCCACGTCGGCGTCTTCGTCGGCGCGCCGCTGTTCTGGTACGGCTACGATCCTTTCTGGTACGGCTACCCGTACCACGGTTACCCGTATTATCAAGCTCCGCCGTCGGCGGCATACGTGGAGCAAGGGCTCAATCCCGCCCCGGCCCAGTGGTATTACTGCAGCCAGCCGGCCGGCTACTACCCCTATGTGAAAAACTGTTTGACGGCCTGGCGCGCGGTGACGCCGCCGGTCAAATAAAGTCCCGGCAGGTTTGCCATGATGACGGGATCAAGCAAATTTTTATCGCCGTGGATCGCGCCCCTGTTGCTGGTCGCTTGCGCCGTCATGCCGAACGGGCCGTCGGTCATGGCCTTGCCGGGCACGGGCAAGAGTGTTGACCAGTTCCGTTCCGACGATTTTTCTTGCCGTAATTTCGCGCAGGCGCAGCTGGGCGGTGGTTCGGCCCAGCAAGCCAGCGTCGACAGCGGCGTGCGCAGCGCGGCCCTGGGCACGGCGCTGGGCGCGAACGCCGGCAACTATGCCGGCTATGGCGCGCAGCAGCGCTATGACGCTTCCTACCTGCAATGCATGTACGCGAACGGCAACAAGGTGCCGGTGACGGGACAGATGGCCAGCGGGGTGCCGTTCGACGCCGCCGTACCGCCGCCTGACACGCCGCCGCCCCAGTGAGATGGAGTCCATATGCGGGAGCATTTGAGCGCCGTCCTGTCTTTGATCGCTTCCCTGCTCTTGGCGGGCTTCGTGGCGCCGGCGGCGGCGCAAACTGATGAGCGCCGGGCGCCGTCCGCAAGCCAGGCGGCGCCCCGGGACGGGGAACAAAATCCGGAAGAGCGGCCGGACGCGCGCCTCCCCGTCTGCTCCCTGGCGCCGGACGATCCCGGCAAACTGGCCGTCGAACCATGCCGACCGGCACCGACCCACGTGGAGCGGCGCGCCGTCGAACAAGTCACCGGCCGCATGCCGGCGCGCATGCCGCCGCCCATCCACGAATTCCATCCGGCGCCGCCGGTCGCGCCGGCGCTTCCGACAAATCCGGATCGGCCGCTGCCGCTCATCGGCTGCCATTCGGGCGTTTGCCGCGACGCGGGCGGCACGCTACACAACGGCGGAGTCGGCAATGCCACCCTGGATCCAAACGGCAAGCTGTGCAACCGCGAGGGGGTCTGGCTGCAATGTTTTTAAGGTGGGGGACTCCCTATTCGCGCCTGTGCCACGACGCTGCATGATACCGGCGCCGCCACCGCTGTGGTGGAGTGCGGGCCAGTCCGGCGCGGCTTGCTTCACACCGGGGCCGGCGCGACGACCTGGCTTCCTGGCAGCGCGATCTTGGGCGCAGCGGCATCCCGGCCCCGCCCGCACGGTCGGCATCACAAACATTTCCCCAATTTCCTCTGCGCTCGGCAAAAATTCGCTACAATTGGCTTACTTGACGTTTACGTTAACGTTAGATGGGCGCGTTAAACGTAGCGCGTCAAATGCAGCGTTCAAGCCCGCCTTTTCCTGCGGCGCCCACCATTTTCATTTTCGACAGAGGAATTCCATGCAAATTCAAGACAATGTATTCATTATCACCGGCGGCGCATCCGGACTGGGCGCGGCCACCGCGCGCATGCTGACGGCGGCCGGCGGCAAGGTCGTGCTGGCCGACGTGCAAGTCGAAGCCGGTACCGAGCTGGCGCAAGAATTGAAGGGCCAGTTCGTCAAATGCGACGTCACCTCCGAAGCCGATGGCCTGGCCGTGGTGGCGGCCGCCGTGGCGATGGGCAACTTGCGCGGCCTGATCAATTGCGCCGGCGTGGCGCCGGCCGTGAAAACCGTGGGCAAGGATGGCCCGCATCCGCTCGAAGTGTTCCAGCGCACCGTCAACATCAACCTGGTCGGCACCTTCAATATGGCGCGCCTGGCCGCCGACGCCATGGGCAAGAGCGAGGCCACCGAGCAGGGCGAGCGCGGCATCATCATCAACACGGCGTCGGTGGCCGCTTTTGACGGCCAGATCGGCCAGGCCGCCTACGCCTCGTCGAAGGCGGCCGTGGTCGGCCTGACCCTGCCGATGGCGCGCGACCTGGCGCGCAGCGGCATCCGCGTCATGACTGTGGCGCCGGGCATTTTCGAGACGCCGATGTTGCTCGGCATGCCGACCGAAGTGCAAGACGCGCTGGGCAAGATGGTGCCGTTTCCTTCGCGCCTGGGCAAGCCGGATGAATACGCCCACCTGGTTCGGGCCATCATTGAAAACGTCATGTTGAACGGCGAATCGATCCGCCTCGACGGCGCCATCCGCATGCAGCCGAAATAAGCGGCGCCGCCGCGCGCGCGCGGCGAAATGATGTAGGATGCCTAAGTATCGGGCGCGCGGTCTATCTGGGCCGCGCGCCCTTTCTTTTTTGGAGAATCCATGATCAGAACGAAGACCCTGGCGCTGGGCTTGGCGCTCTTAGGCGCGCTCGCCGCGAATGCCTCCCACGCTTTCGACGCGCCCACGCGGGCGCCGGAAATGGCCACCGGCTACACCGAAAAAGCCGGTTGGTCGGCCAAGAAATTCATGGTGGCGGCGGCCAATCCGCTCGCTGCCGACGCCGGCTACCGCATGCTCAAGCAGGGCGGCAGCGCGATCGACGCGGCGATCGCCACGCAGATGGTGCTGTGCCTGGTCGAGCCGCAGTCGTCGGGTCTGGGCGGCGGCGCCTTCTTGATGTATTTCGACGGCAAGCGGGTGCAATCGTTCGACGGCCGCGAAACCGCGCCGGCGGCCGCCACCGAGCGCCTGTTCCAGGATGCCGACGGCAAGGCGATTCCGTTCATGGCCGGCGTTGTGGGCGGTCGCTCGGTCGGCGCGCCGGGCGTGTTGCGCATGCTGGAATTGGCGCACAAACAGCACGGCAAGCTGGCCTGGGCCAGCCTGTTCGGCCCTGCCATCAAGCTGGCCGAGAACGGCTTCCCGGTCAGTCCGCGCCTGCACGCCCTGCTGGTGGGCGAAAAATTCCTGGCCCGTGACCCGGTCGCCGCCGCCTATTTCTACGATCAGGACAAACAAGCCTGGCCGGTCGGCCACGTGCTGAAAAATCCGCAACTGGCGCGCACCCTGCGTGAAATCGCCAAGGGCGGCGCCGATGTCTTTTACGAGGGCCACATCGGACGCGACATCGCCGCCAAGGTCGCCGCCCATCCGAGCAATCCCGGCTTGCTGACGGCCGCCGACATCGCCGGCTACCGGCCCAAGGTGCGCGAGCCGGTGTGTAGCGATTACCGGCGCTGGACCGTGTGCGGCATGCCGCCGCCATCCTCGGGCGGCATCGCGATCGCGCAAATGCTCGGCATCCTGGAAGTGAAGGACATCCGTCCCTACGCGCCGGTGGACGGCGTGCCCGGCGTCGAGGCGATCCACCTGTTTTCGGAGGCAGGGCGACTGGCGTACGCCGACCGCAATCGCTACGTGGCCGACACCGACTTCGTGCCGCTGCCGGGCGGCGGCGTGGCGGCGATGATCGACAAGAGCTATCTGGCGGGACGCGCCGCGCTGATCGGCCCGACCTCGCTCGGCAAGGCCGCACCCGGCACGCCGACCGGCATGGCCGTGGCCTGGGGCACGGACAACGCCATCGAGCATCCGTCGACCTCGCACATGGCGGTGGTGGATGCCTTCGGCGCCGGCCTGTCGATGACCACCACGGTGGAAGACGTGTTCGGCTCGCGGCAAATGGTCGACGGTTTCCTGTTGAATAACCAATTGACCGATTTTTCCTTCGACTCGAGCGACGCCGACGGTCCGATCGCCAACCGGGTGCAAGCCGGCAAGCGTCCGCGCAGCGCCATGTCGCCGACCCTGGTGTTCGACAAGGGCGGCAAGAAACTGGTGATGGCGACCGGTTCGCCGGGCGGCTCGGCCATCATCAACTATGTCGCCAAGGTGCTGGTCGGAACCATGGACTGGGGCTTGAACGTCCAGCAAGCCATCAACTTGCCGAACTTCGGCAGCCGCAACGGCCCGACCGAACTGGAAGAGGGCCGCGTGCAGCCCGGCCTGGTCGAGGCGCTCAAGGCCAGGGGCCACGAGGTGAAGGTGATGGAGCAAAACTCCGGCCTGCAAGGGATCATGCGGGTCACCGCGCACGGCAAGGACAGCTGGTTCGGCGGCGCCGATCCGCGCCGTGAAGGCATGGTGCGCGGCGACTGAATCCGGCATTGCAAAAACATGGGGTCAGGTCTCGCATTGTCGGTTTTCACTGAAGAAACCGACAATGCGAGACCTGACCCCATGCTTGCATTCGAGACCTGACTCCATTCTTGCAGGCTGGCGGACTTAGAGGCAGTCGAGCAGT
>DMYQ01000292.1:7154-11865 GCA_003482555.1 Janthinobacterium sp.
TCGGGCCGGATGTGCGCGGAGGCGGCGATCGCGCCGGCCCCGCCCAGGCACAGCGTGGTGAATATGTCGGCGTCGTCGCCGGCCAGCACGGACAGGCGCGCGTCGCCGATCAAGTCCATGGTCAGGCCGGCGTCGCCGCCGCAATCCTTGATCGCCGCGACCCGCTCGTGGCGGGCGATGGCGCGCACGGTCTCGAGTTCCAGCGCGACGCCGGTGCGGTGCGGGATGTTGTAGACGATCAAGGGCGCCGGCGCGACGTCGGCCAGCGCGCGGAAGTAGTCGACGATGCCGGCCTGCGAGGGCCGGATGTAGTAGGGCGGCGGCACCAGCAATCCGGCCAGCGGCAGGCCGGACCAGCTCCTGGCGCTGGCCAGCAGCGAGGGCAGGTGCTTGCCGGCCAGTCCCATGACGACCGGACAGCCGGGCGCCGCCGTCAGGACCGCGTCGAGCGCCGCCAGTTGTTCGGCGGCGTCGAGCGCGGCCGCTTCGCCGGTCGTGCCGCACACCACCAGGCCGGCGACGCCGGCGTCGGCCAAGCCGCGCGCCAGCGCCTTGAGCGCCGCGAAGTCGATCTCGCCGGTGTGAAACGGCGTCACCAAAGGTACCCAGATTCCCGTAAAACTTGTCATTGCAAACTCCCGAAGTGGAGACCGTAAGGTCGCCGTCGGAGAGGCGGGAAACGCGTGCGCGGAAAAGGTAAGGTGTCGTCCGTCGCGCCTGTCGTCCCGTCAGCCCACCCGACGGGACAGCGCCCCGGTCAGGTGAGCGACTGTTTCTTTGACTTGCCGTCGGCGCGCGCCGGCGCGCGGGCGGCGGGGCCCGTGGCGGCGATGGCTGCGTTGGCGGCGAAGTCGAAAGAGGTCATGTTTTTTTTGCAAAAAATGCGAACCCGATTATGCGAGGAAGACGCGCCGCCTGTCAAGCGGGTCTTCCCCGCCGCCGCGATTCCACATCGGCGCGGCGCCGATAAATCGCGCGACATCCCCACAAACCCGGCGGACCCTGCTAATCTGCCGCATGGGAATTCAAAAGAAAACAGGCTTGATACTGACCGGCGGCGGCGCCCGCGCCGCCTACCAGGTCGGCGTGCTGCAGGCGGTCTCGGCGATCTTGTGGGAAGCGGGCTGGCCGCCGGCGCGCAATCCCTTCGACATCATCTGCGGCACTTCGGCCGGCGCCATCAACGCCACCGCGCTGGCCTGCCGCGCCGACAATTTCGGCGAGGGCGTGCAAAAGCTGCTCGACGTCTGGGAGCATATCAAGGTGGAGCAAGTCTACCGCGCCGATTCCCTGGGCGTGATCCGCTCCGGCGCGCGCTGGTTGTCGCTGCTGTCCTTCGGCTGGCTGCTGCGCAAGTGGCGGGCGGCGCCGCCCACTTCGCTGCTCGACAATACCCCGCTGGTCAGCCTATTGCACCGCATGCTCGACTTGCCGCGCCTGGACGCCGCCCTGTCCGAGGGCTTGCTGCACGCGCTCGCCGTCACCGCCTCGTCTTACACGGGCGGCCAGCACATGACCTTTTACCAGACCGCCACCGACATCGTGCCCTGGATACGCACCCAGCGCCTGGCGCTGCAAGACCAGATCGGCGTCGAGCACCTGCTGGCCTCGGCCGCCATCCCCTTCATCTTCCCGGCCGTGCCCCTGTTCGTCGGCGGCCACCGCGAGTATTGCGGCGACGGCTCGATGCGCCAGCTGGCGCCGATTTCGCCGGCCATCCACCTGGGCGCCAGCAAGGTGCTGGTGGTGGGCGCCGGACGCCTCACCGAACCGGCCCGCGACGCGTCCGAGTCGGCCCGCTACCCCAGCCTGGCGCAGATCGCCGGCCACGCCATGTCCTCGATTTTCCTGGACGGCCTGGCGGTCGACATCGAGCGCCTCAACCGCATCAACCTGACCCTGTCGATGCTGCCCGTCGAGCTGCTCGAGAAGACGCCCTTGAAACCGGTCGAGCTGCTGGTGATCGCGCCCTCGGAGCGGCTCGACGAGATCGCCAGCCGCCACATCGGCAGTTTGCCGCTGCCGATCCGCACCATGTTGGCCGGAATCGGGGCGGCCGAGGCGCGCGGATCGGCACTCGCCTCGTACTTGTTGTTCGAATCGTCATATACTTGCGAGTTGATCCGGCTCGGGCAGCGCGACACCCAGGCCCGCAAGGACGACGTGCTGGCCTTCTTCGGCTCTTGAGGGGCCGCCCGGCGGCGGCCCCTCACACCCATTTTCCACAGGACGCTCGTGCTTTTACCCCCTCGTTTCCGCCACCTGGCGCTGTGCGCGCTGGCCTGCTGCGTCTGGTATTGCGCCGCCCCCGCCCTGGCCGCGCCGGCGCGTACCTTGCGCTTCGAACAGCTCAACGTCGAACAGGGGCTGGCGCAGGAATCGGTGCTGGCCATCGTCCAGGATCGCCAGGGTTTCATGTGGTTCGGCAGCCAGGCCGGCTTGAGCCGCTACGACGGCTACCGCGTCAGCGTGTTCAAAAACAGCGGCACCGACAGCGCCAGCCTGGTCGACAACTGGGTGCGCGTGCTGCACGTCGACCCGGTCGGTCAGCTTTGGATAGGCACCGACGGCGGCCTCGATCGCTATGATCCGGCCGGGCGCCGCTTCGTCCACTTCGCGCCGCTCGAAACGGCCAAGCGCGGCAGCGGCAACCGCCACGTGCGCGCCATCGTCGACGACGGCGGCGGCGGCCTGTGGATCGCCAGCGCCGACGGTTTGCAGCATTTCGACCCGGCCAGCGGCCGCTTCACGGTGTGGCACCACGACGCCGCCCGCGCCGACAGCCTGGCCAGCGATCAATTGAACGCGCTGGCGCGCGACAAGGCCGGCCGCCTGTGGATAGGCGGGAGCGGCGGCCTCGACATGCTGGCGCCGGGCGCGAGCGGCTTCGTTCACCACGCAACGGCCGGCGCGCCCGAAGCCAAAGCGGGGGCGGTGCAGGCGCTGCTGGTGGACGCCGGCCAGAATCTGTGGATAGGACTGCCGGGCGGGGTGGAACGCTGGTCCCTGGGCCCTGCCGGGCCGGACGGCAAGCGCGGCCTGGGCCCGGAACAGGGCTTGAAGGGCGGCCGCATCACCACCATTTACCAGGATGGCGACGCCAACGTCTGGGTCGGCAGCAGCGTCGACGGCCTGTATCGCTGGTTGCCGGCGGCCGACCGTTTCGCCCAATACCAGCACCTGGACGGCGACAGCCACAGCGTCGCCGACGGCCTGATTTCCTCGCTTTACCGCGACCGCGCCGGTACCTTCTGGGTCGGCACCTGGTACAACGGCGTGAGCCGGGTCGACCTGGGCAGCGGTGGCTTTGCGCGCATGGTGAAGGTGGCCGACGGCGCCTCCACGCTGTCCGACAACAAGGTGCGGGCGATCGCCGAGGCCGGCCCCGACCGGCTCTGGCTGGGCACCAACGGCGGCTTGAACCACTTCGACACGGCCAGCGGCGAAGCGCACACCTATCGCTTCAATGCGCCGGCGCCGCCGAATCAGCGCGACGACATGGTCACCGCCCTGTGGCGCGGCGGCGGCGACGCGCTGTGGGTGGGCGGGCGCGACGGCGTGCACCGTTTCGACACGCGTACCAGGCGTTTCGACAAGCGCAAATTCTCCCGCGGCGACGCCGACAGCGACATCGTGCGCGGCATCTTCGGCGACCGCGCCGGGACGCTGTGGATTTCCTCGCGCGGCGGCCTGCACCGGCTCGACCCGGCCAGCAACGCCTTCCACACCTATCGCCACGACCCGGCCGACAGCGCCAGCCTGGCCGACAACGTGGTGCGCCCGGTGCTGGAAGATCGCGCCGGCGCGCTCTGGGTCGGCACCTTCAACGGCCTCGACCTGCTGGACCGGAAGAGCGGCCGCTTCCGCCATTTCCGCCACGACCCGGCCGACCCGACCAGCCTCAGTCACGACGAGGTGCACTATCTGTATGAAGACAAGCACGGCACCCTGTGGGTCGGCACCGCGAGCGGCTTGAACCGGATGGAGCGGGGCGCCGACGGCACCCCGCGCTTTCGCCGCTACCTGCGCAAGGACGGCCTGGCCGACGACGCCGTCTCCGCCATCCTGGGCGACGATGGCGAGCACCTGTGGCTGAGCACCAACAGCGGCATTTCAAGCCTGGACACGCGCAGCGGCGTGTTCCGCAACTATGACGGCTCCGACGGCGCCGTCGAAGGCGCCTATTTCGACGGCGCCGCCCTGCGCGCCGCCGATGGCACCCTGTATTTCGGCGGTTTCAACGGCATCACCGGCTTCAGCCCGGAGGCGATCCACGACAACGCCGTCGCGCCGCCGGTGGCGATCACCGATTTCCAGATCTATAACAAGTCGGTGGAGGCCGGGCGCGGCGCCTATCCCGGCTTGCTGACGGCCGCCATCGAGCACACTTCCGCGCTCACCCTGGACCAGCGGGCCGCGGTTTTTTCGCTCGAATTCGCCGCCCTGCATTACGCGGCGCCGCAGCGCAACCGCTTCGCCTACCGCCTCGACGGCTTCGATCGCGACTGGGTGGTGACCGACGCCAGCAAGCGCTTCGCCACCTATACCAACCTCGATCCGGGCAGTTATGTGTTCCGCGTCAAGGCCGCCAACAAGGACGGGGTATGGAACGACGAGGGCGCCACCCTGGCCATCACCATCTTGCCGCCGCTGTGGAAGACCTGGTGGTTCCGCACCCTGCTGGCGGCGGCGCTGCTGGGCGCCGCCTGGG
>DMYQ01000085.1:0-1436 GCA_003482555.1 Janthinobacterium sp.
CCAACCCGGAAGTAACCGTGGAAGCCGTCCGCGTCGTGGCCGGCGTCGGCGAACGCCGTTCCGCAGGACAGGGCCAGGGCGATTGCGGCGGGCAAGACTTTCAACATCGTGCGATTCATGGTGTCTCCTTCGGTGTATATATGTATTTTTATATGTCGAGCAAAGCTGCCTTGTTTGGCGCTTTACTGGCAAGAAATCATTTCCGGCAGAGATATAGTAACTATACTACGAACAAATATCAACAGTTTATGTTGTAATCCTACGACGAATCGCATTATCATTGCTTACCGGCCGCAAGCGACGTGAAATTTCCGTTTTGCAAGAGGTCTTCCTTCAACGTTTACCGAACTCATGAGCACTATGCCAAACACTGTCCGCCCCGCCTCGCCACTCGCAACGCCGCCCGGCACGGCCAGCTTCCCAGGCGGGCCGCGCCTGCTGGCCGACGTCGGCGGCACCAACGCGCGCTTCGCGCTGGAAACGGCGCCGGGCCGCTTCGAGGCCGTGTTCGTGCTGCCCTGCGACGACTACGCGAGCATCGGCGACGCCATGCGGAGTTATCTGACGAAAGCCGAAGTGGCGGCGGCCATTCCGGCCGGCGTCAGCCACGCCGCCATCGCCATCGCCAACCCGGTCGATGGCGACCAGGTGCGCATGACCAACCACCACTGGCAATTTTCGATCGAGGCGGTGCGCCAGGAACTCGGTTTCACCACCTTCCTGGTCGTGAACGACTTCACGGCGCTGGCCATGGCCCTGCCCTACCTGGGCGCGGACGACAAGCGCCAGGTGGGCGGCGGCGCCGCGCGGCCCGACAGCGCCATCGGCCTGATCGGCGCGGGCACCGGTCTGGGCGTGTCCGGCCTGATCCCGTCTCACGGCGAATGGACGGCCTTGCAAAGCGAGGGCGGTCACGTGACGTTTTCGCCGTCCGACGAGCGCGAAATCGCCATCTTGCGCTTCGCCTGGCGCGAATTCGCCCACGTCTCGGCCGAGCGCCTGATGTCGGGCGACGGCCTGGAATTGATTTACCGCGCCCTGGCCGACATGCAGGGGCTGGCGGTGGAACCCATGAGCGCGCCGGACATTTCGCGCCGGGCGCTGGCGCGCGATTGCATCCTGTGCGCCGAGGCGGTCGACTGCTTTTGCGCCATGCTGGGCACCATCGCCGGCAATCTGGCCGTGACCCTGGGCGCGCTGGGCGGCATCTATATCGGCGGCGGCATCGTGCCGCGCCTGGGCGAACGCTTCCTGCACTCGCCGTTCCGCCAGCGCTTCGAGCAAAAAGGCCGCTTTGTTGCCTATTTGACGCAAATTCCCGTGTTCGTCATCACCACCGAGTACCCGGCCTTCCTGGGCGTGTCGGCCATTCTGGCCAGGGAGATGGCGGCCGCCTGAGCCAAAATAACACGGCGCGGCGCGCTGCGGGGCCGCGC
>DMYQ01000085.1:1482-9046 GCA_003482555.1 Janthinobacterium sp.
CGCAGGCTTCGCGCGCGGCGCCAGCGGCCCGGTGTCCGGCTCCGGGCTTTCCCCACATTGTTGCCACGCACGGCCTCATCCGCATTAAAATCTTGTTTTTTTCTATCCAACGACGCGGCGGGCGCCGCGCGCCAACCGCAGGAAGAGACCAGCATTCCATGAAACCAGACGATATTGCGGAAGTCTCCGTGGCCGAAGCGGCCGACCGCTTCAGCGACGGGCCGCGCCTGCTGGCCGACATCGGCGGCACCAACGCCCGCTTCGTGCTGGAAACCCGCTCCGGCCAGTTCGACGCCGTGGCCGTGCTGCGCTGCGACGACTACCCCTCGCTGCTGGACGCCATCGCCGCCTACATGGGCGGCGCCGCCGCCAAGGCGGCCGGCGCGGCGCGGGTGCGCCACGCCGCCATCGCCATCGCCAATCCCATCGACGACGACGTCATCAAGATGATGAACCATCACTGGTTCTTTTCCATCGAAGCCATGCGCGCCGCGCTCGGCCTCGACACCCTGCTGGTGGTGAACGACTTCACGGCGCTGGCGATGGCCCTGCCCCACCTGCGGCCCGAGCAGCGCCAGCAGATCGGCGGCGGCACGGCCCGCGGCGACAGCGTGATCGGCCTGCTCGGTTCGGGCACCGGCCTGGGCGTGTCGGGCATGATCCCGGCCGGCGACCGCTGGATCGCGCTCGGCAGCGAAGGCGGCCACGTCAGCTTCGCCCCCTGCGACCAGCGCGAAATGGACGTGCTGTCCTATGCCTGGCGCGAGCGCACCCACGTCTCGGCCGAGCGCCTCGCTTCCGGGCGCGGCCTGGAATTGATTTACCGCGCCCTGTCGGAGCGGGCCGGGGCGCCGGACGCGGCGCCGCTGGCGGCGGCCGAGATCACCAGCCGCGCGCTCGACGGCAGTTGCGCCGTCTGCGTCGAGGCGATCGACTGCTTTTGCGCCATCCTCGGCTCGGCCGCCGGCAACCTGGCGATGACCCTGGGCGCCCTGGGCGGCATCTACATCGGCGGCGGCATCGTGCCGCGCCTGGGCGCGCTGTTCGCGCAATCGTCCTTCCGCCGCCGCTTCGAAGAAAAGGGCCGCCTGAGCGATTACCTGGCTCACATCCCCACCTATGTCATCACGGCCGAACTGCCGACCTTTGTCGGCATCGGCGCGATCCTGGCGCAAAAGCTGAAACTGGCGCACGCCGGCGCCCCCATGCTGGAAAAGATACGCCAGGCGCGCGACCGCATGAGCCCCTCCGAATGCAAGGTGGCCGACTGGGTGTTGCGTGAAACGAACGCGGTGCTGACCCTGCCGATCGCCGAAATCGCCCTGCGCAGCGGCGTCAGCCAGCCGACCGTGATGCGCTTTTGCCGCTCGCTGGGGGTGCAGGGCCTGGCCGACTTCAAGCTCAAGCTGGCGTCCGGGCTGACGGGCGGCGCCATCACGGTGGCCCACTGCCACGTTGAAATGTCCGATTCGGACGCGGAACTGGCGCGCAAGGTGCTGGGCAACAGCGCCTCGGCCGCGCTGGCCCTGCGCGACATGCTCGACATCCGCGCCCTGACGGCGGCCATCGAACTGCTGCGCCATGCCAACCGGGTGGAACTGTTCAGCGTCGGCAGCGCCCGCGTGGTGGCCGAAGACATGCAACAAAAACTGCTCAACCTGGGCATCGTCAGCAATTATTTTCCCGACCCGCAAGCGCAGGAAATGAGCGCGCGCCTGCTGAAAGCGGGCGACGTGGCCCTGGTCATCTCGCGCTCGGGCGCGCCGCCGGAGCTGCTCAAGTCGGTGAAGGCGGCGCGCGCCTGCGGCGCCCGCATCCTGGCCATCACCCCCAGCGGCGCCCCGCTGGCCAAGCTGGCCGACGTGCTCCTGACCTTGAACCACCCGGAAGGCAATCTGAACTTCGTGCCGATGATCGTGCGCCTGCTGCAACTGATGTTGCTCGACATTTTGTCGGTCGGCCTGGCGCGGCGCGACACGGCGCAGCGCGGCCCCGACGATGACGGCGGCGACGACCAGCCGGGCACCCGCGTCAGCGGCAAACTCAAATTCGGCGGCCACCTCGAATAAGCCCCACCTTTTGTCTATAATGCCCCCATCACAACAATGGGGTCGGGTCTCGCTATGTCGGCGTACACAACAGTAGCTTCGCGTTCGTGCCTGGCGCCGCAGAAGATCGGGAACCGCGCCTGATGGCCCAGACCAAGTCCGCCGAACGGGGTTTGAGCGGCGCCACCGTGTATGACGTGGCCCGCCTGGCCGGCGTGTCGGCGATGACGGTGTCGCGCGTGATCAACGGTCGCGCCGGCGTCAGCGCCGGCACGCGCGACAAGGTCGGCGCCGCCATCGAGGCGCTCAAGTATCAGCCCAACCTGGCCGCGCGCGCGGCCCGCACCGGCACCTTGCGCGTCGGTTTGTTGTACAGCAATCCGAGCGCGGCCTTCCTCAGCGAATTTCTGGTCGGGGCGATGGATCAGTGCGGCCAGTGCGGCGGCCAGTTGATACTGGAGCGCTGCGACGACGCCAGCAGCCAGCGCGCCGCCATCGACAGGCTGATCGACGGCGGTGTCGACGGCATTCTGGTGCCGCCGCCGCTGTGCGACTCGCGCTCGGCTCTCAAGCGGCTGGCCGAGATCGGCATGCCCAGCGTGGCCGTGGCCACGGCCCGCCCCGCCGCCGGCGTGGCCGCCGTGCGCATCGACGATTACCAGGGCGCGCTGGCGATGACGCGCTATCTGATCGGCTTGGGGCATTCGGATATCGCCTTCATCAAGGGCGACCCGAAGCACACGCCGGCGCAGTTGCGGCACCAGGCTTTCGAGGATGCGATGCGCGAAGCCGGCCTGGCGGTGGCGCCGGAACGGCTGGCGCAAGGTTATTTCACCTACCGCTCGGGGCTGGCGGCGGCGCGCCAGTTGCTGGCCGCGCCGACCCGCCCCAGCGCCATTTTCGCCAGCAACGACGACATGGCCGCCGCCGCGCTGGCGGTGGCGCACGGCATGCACCTGGCGGTGCCGGGCGCGCTGACGGTATGCGGCTTCGATGACACGCCGGTGGCGACGACGGTGTGGCCGGAGCTGACCACCGTCCACCAACCGATCGCCGACATGGCGCGCGCCGCCGTCACCCTGCTGGTCGAAGAGATCCGCCGCCGGCGCGCGGGCGAGCCGCGCGCCGCCATCCACCAATTGCTGGAATTTACGCTGGTGGTGCGCGCCTCGTCCAGCGCGCCGGACGGGCCCGGGCACGCTGGCGCGGCGGCGCGGGCCGGCTTGGACGCCGGGCGCTGAACCCGGTTGCAAGCGGCGCCGCGCGGGCGCCTGTCAAGACAGGACGCTGGCCTGGAACAGGCGTTCCACCAGGGCCAGCTCGGGCGGCGCCGCGCCGGCCGCCAGGCAGGCGCCCGCCCCCGCCGCAACGGCGAAGCGCAGGTGCTGGCCGCCGTCGTGGGCGGGCCGGTACATCAAACTGAACAGCAGGCCGCCTATGCTGGCGTCGCCGGCGCCGACCGAATCGACCACGTCGATCCTGGGCGGCGCCGCCTGCCACACGGCACCCTCGCGATACAGCGCCGCGCCCTGGGCCCCCTTCGTGTACAGATAGGTCGCGTGCGGATTCCAGCCCCGCAAAGTGGAAAACGCGGCTTCGATGTCGTCGCCGCGGAACAGCCCCTGCAAATCCTCGTCCGACACCTTGATCACGTCGGCCAGCTCGGTCATGCGGCGCAGGGTGGCGTCGTAACGATGATCCATCAGCACGCGGAAGTTCGGGTCGTAACTGATTTTCGCGCCGGCCGCCTTCAGTTCGGCCGCCAGCGCCAGCAGCTTGCCGGCCAGCGGCTGGCGCGCCAGGCTGATGCCGCCGAAGTGCACCCACTGGACTTGCTTTTGCCAGCGGGGCGGCAACAGCGCCGCGTCGAAATGCAGGTCGGCGCTGTCGTCGCCGACGAAAAAATACTGCGGCGGGCTCAGTTGGTGGACGATGGCCAGCAGCGGCGATTTGTCCAGCCGCTGCAGGAAGCGCGGGTCCAGCCCGGCGGCCGCGTTGGCGCCGGCCAGCGCGTCGCCGAAGACGTCGCGGCTGACGGCGCCGGCGAAGGCGCTGCGCACGCCCAGGCGCGCCATCACGCGCGCCACGTTCCAGGTCGAACCGCCCACTTGCGCGCTCCAGGTGTCGGCGCCGCTGCGCAGCATGTCGGTGAGCGCCTCGCCCGCCGCCACGAACGCCGGCAGGGCCGGCTCGAGCACGTTCAACACTTCATAGCAGGCGCCCATGGTGTGGTAATCGACCTTGCCGGCCGGGCTTTTCTCAATACTCAGCTTGCCGTTCTCCGGACCCAGGATGCGGTACCAGGCGCCGTGCGCGTGGTCGACGAAATGCTCCCAGCTGTAGCGCCATATCTTGGCGTAGCAGTCCCAGTAGCGCTGTTCGCCCGTGCGCGCCGCCAGCAGCGCGGCCGCCGCCAGGCTTTCGGCTTGCACCCAGAAATACTTGTCGCCGTCGCAGATCTCGCCATCCGGGCCGAAGCCGTAAGAGATGCCGCCGTGTTCGGCGTCCCAGGCTTGCGCCAGCGCCGCGTCGAACAGTTGCGCGGCGCGGGGCGCCAGCCAGTCGGACGGGCCGGCCAGCGCGCCGGCGTGGCGCTCCATGATCAACAGCAGCTTGGCCCATTCGGTGAAGTGGCCCGGTTGGTAGCCCCAGGGGCGGAAGATATTGCTCTTGTCGTGGAGGTTGTATTCCCAGTCTATCGTCCAGTCGGGCCGGTAGTGCTCCCAGATCAAGCCGCCGGCCAGCGCCGCCTGGCGCACCGTGATGTTGTGCGCCAGGGTCTCGGCGCGCAGCAGGTAGCGGGTCTCGCCGCTGGCCTCGTAGGCGGCCAGCAGCGCTTCGCAGGCGTGCATATTGGCGTTCTGGCCACGGTAGGGATCCAGCGTAGCCCAGTCGGCGCTGGCCTGGTCGGCGTACAGGCCATGCTCGGGCTGCCAAAAGCGCTTCTCCATCAGGGCAAAGGTTTCGTCGAGGTGGGCGCGCGCCTCTTCCACGCCGGCAAGCAAAGCGTGCGCGTAGGCCAGCAGCACGAAGGCCAGGCCGTAGCAGTGGTTGCTGGCGTCGATGACGCTCTTGCCGCCATCGCGCCATGCCAATTGCCAGGCGTAGCCGCCGGTTTCCGGGTCGCGGTGGGCGTCGCGCAGGAAGGCCAGGCCGTGGCGCACGGCGGCCAGGTAGTCGGCGTCGCCGAACTGGCGGTAAGCCATCGCATAGTTGAAGATGAAGCGGGTGCTGCTCACCAGGTGCCGGGTCGCGCTATCGTAGACCGTGCCGTCGTCGAGGAAGAAATGGTAAAAGCCACCGCTCGGATCGATGCAGCGCGGGTGGTAAAAACGCATCGTGTGGGCTATGTGCCCGAGCAAGGTGTCGGGCGAACGGAAGTCTGGTGTCATGGTAAATCCCGGTGAGTCTGTTATCGATAACAACGATGATAGCACGGGGTTGGACGGCGCCACAATGGCTGGCTCCAGGCTCCCCTTTTTTGGCATACAATGACTTTATATCAATTCGTATTTTGGAGTCCACCGATGCGCACGGAAGTGGCGGCACTGATCATCATCGACATGCAAAAAGGCATGGCCAACCCGGCCGTCGGTCCCCGCAACAATCCTGCGGCGGAAGGCAATATCGCCTTGCTGCTGCAGGCCTGGCGCGCCGTGGACGGGCCTGTGGTCCATGTGCGGCACATTTCCAGGACACCCGGTTCAGTGTTCTGGCCGGGCCAGTCCGGCGCCGAATTCCAGGACGCGCTGGCGCCGCTGGCGCACGCCCATGTGGTGGAAAAGAACGTGCCGGACACCTTCATCAACAGCGGCCTGGAACGCTGGTTGCGCGCGCGCGGCATCGAGCGCCTGGTCGTCGTCGGGGTCAGCACCAACAACTCGGTCGAGGCCAGCGTGCGCACGGCCGGCAATCTGGGTTTCGACGTCGCCGTGGCGGAAGACGCCTGCTTCGCCTTCGACAAGGTCGACTACGCCGGCACCCAACGCAGCGGCGCCGAGGTACACGCGATGGCGCTGGCCAACCTGGATGGCGAGCACGCCCGCATCACGACGACGGCGGCCCTGCTGGCCGCCTTGCCAGCGGGACGCTGATGCGCATCGCCCTCGTCTCCGATATCCACGGCAACCTGGCGGCGCTGGAAGCGGTCGTGGCCGATTTCACGCGCCGCGGCGTGGACGCGGTGGTGAACTTGGGCGACAGTCTGTCGGGGCCGCTGCTGCCGTTGGAAACGGCGCAATTCTTGATGGCGCAAGACTGGATCCACCTGGCCGGCAATCACGAGCGCCAGATCCTTGAGCCGCACGCCGGCTCCGGCCAGTCCGACGCCTACGCCCGCTCGTGTCTGACGCGCAAGGAGCTCGACTGGATAGCCACGCTGCGTCCGACCTTGCACTACGACGCCGAAGTTTTTCTGTGCCACGGCACGCCCGACAGCGACTGCGAGGCCCTGCTGCAAACAGCGGAACGCAACGCGACGGCGGCCGAGGTGGCGCTGCGCCTGGGCCCGTTCGACGGGGCCCTGCTGGCCTGCGGCCACTCGCATGTGGCGCGCAGCGTGCGCTACTCGCGCGGGCAGTTGCTGGTCAATCCGGGCAGCGTCGGCCAGCCGGCCTACGCCGACGACCATCCGCACCCGCACGTGATCGAATCGGCTTCGCCCGACGCCCGCTACGCCATCGTCGAGCGGCGTGCCGGACAGTGGCAAGCGGCCCTGTACACGGTGGCGTATGCGTTTCGGCCGATGGCGGCGCTGGCCAAGGCGCGCGGCCGGCCGGACTGGGAATGCGCTTTGTTGTCCGGCTACATGCCCGCTTGAGCGGCCGCCGCAGCGCCCGATGGCGGCGGCACTGAACTATCCATTCCTGACGAATATTTGGCCGCTTGCGGCGGCGGCTCGAGCGATACCGCCACGCCCGCGGCCCCGGTTACGCCGGTGCTGGCCGCCGTGTCCATGTCCGGCACCGTCGCCGTCGGCTCGCCCATGCTGAACGCCACCGTCAACGTGCAAGACGCCAAAGGGCTGGTGCGCGGCGTGGCCGCCGGCGCCGACAGCGGTTACAGCGGCATTTCCAGCGACGGCATGAGCGCCCCCTTCAGCCTGCAAGCCTGCGGCCTGGTCGATGCCAACTACCGCTATTTTTTATTCGCTCGTGCAGCAGCCCGGCGTGGCCAACGTCACACCGCTCACCAATGCCAACCTGGCCCTGGCGCTGGGCGGCGATCCGGCCGCCCTGCTGGCCAGGGCCGGCATCGCCAACGCCAATTTCGCCACCAGCGCGTTCGCGGCCGACCGTGCCGGCAAGGATAAGGTGCTCGATTCGGTCAAGATCGGCACCGGCACCGATGGCGCCACCAGCAAGGCCTTCGTACAAATGGAGGGCATCATCGGTTCCGGCAATGTCTTAACGCGCCCACCATGATTTGCCAATTCGCCACCCAGAACGGGGTGCTGGGCGGCGCGGTCGCCAATCCGGTCTTGCGCGATTGCGATTTCACCAGCGATACGGCGCAAA
>DMYQ01000185.1:0-4542 GCA_003482555.1 Janthinobacterium sp.
ACCCTGTTCCAGGGCGACCGCCGCTTCGACATCGTGGTGCGCTTGCCGGAACGCCTGCGCGCCGACCTCGAGCAGCTCAAGCGCTTGCCGCTGGCGCTGCCGGCCGGCGCCGGCTTCATCCCGCTGGCGGAAGTGGCGACCCTGGATCTGGCGCCGGGACCGAACCAGATCAGCCGCGAGGACGGCAAGCGCCGCGTCGTCGTCAGCGCCAATGTGCGCGGGCGCGACATTGGCTACTTCGTGGCGCAGGCGCAGGAATCGATACGCGACGAGGTGAAGGTGCCGGCCGGCTATTGGACCGGCTGGGGCGGACAATTCGAGCAATTGCAGTCGGCCACGCGGCGCTTGCAACTGGTGCTGCCGCTGGCGCTGGGGCTGGTCTTCCTGCTGCTGTTCGCCGTGTTCGGCAACGTCCGCGACGGCTTGCTGGTGTTTAGCGGGATTCCGTTCGCGCTCAGCGGCGGCATCCTGGCGCTCTGCTTGCGTGACATACCGATGTCGATCTCGGCGGCGGTCGGCTTCATCGCCCTGTCCGGGGTGGCGGTGTTGAACGGCCTGGTGATGCTGGCCTTCATCCGCCAGTTGCGGCAAGAGGGCCGCGGGCTCGACGAAGCCATCGCCGAAGGGGCGGAAACGCGCCTGCGCCCGGTGCTGATGACGGCCCTGGTGGCCTCGCTGGGATTTTTGCCGATGGCGCTGGCCAGCGGCACCGGGGCCGAAGTGCAACGTCCGCTGGCCAGCGTGGTCATCGGCGGCATCCTGTCGTCGACGGCGCTGACCTTGCTGGTGCTGCCGCTGCTGTACCGCCTGGCCCATGGCGCCCGGCGGCGTACGCCGGGCTAGCGGCCGCGGGATTCGAGGCTCGGGATTCAGGGACGGCGGTAGTCGTTCTCGATCCAGGCCGCCGCGCTGGCCGGGCTGAGCTTGAAGGCGGCCGAGGTGCGCACCTTGGCCAATTCCTCGCCGTCCTGGTCGAAGGCGCTCAGGGTGGCGTAGGGATTGTCTTCGTCCGGCACGATGTCGAGCATGACCTTGACCTGGCCGGTGGCGGTGCCGACGTACAGACTCTTGTGCAACTGCGCGTGCAATTGCTGCTCGTGCCGGCGCAGCACTTCCGAAGCCGTCTTGACCAGGGTGTTAAAGGCGTTGGTGTCGAGCGGTTTCGGATTTTTCTTGTCGCGGCCCATGGTCCACGGCCCGACCAGGGCCGGCTCCGGTTCGCCGTCCTTGATCATCGCCACCGCCCAGCCCTCGTCGTCGTCGTTCTTGATCACGCGCGCGGTCCAGCCGTTGCCGACCCACAGGCGCGGCTCCTGGATCTTGGCATCGTCGTCGGGTTCGGGGATATCGGTGAATTCGGGGCTCATGGGCGCGGGCTCGTGTGGAAGAAGGGGGCTAGCATGATAGTCGAAATCGCGCTGCGGCAACAACGGCCATCGGCCCCGTCGAAACGCCAAATGACGCCGTCGCCCTCGCCTATCGCGCGCGACATCAACAAATTTAACGAATGAGCTCAGGCCGACACACTTTTTAGAGCAAATCCTCTACTTATTTGTTTGTATTGTCATTTGGTAACTAGTATTATCAATATGAAATTAAATTTTCCAGCAATAAATCTGCTCTATCGGTCCGCCGCGATCGACCGTGGCCAGGCCCTTACCTTGCAACAGACCTGCCTGGCAATCCCCATCGATTCAGACCCAAGGAATACCATGAAATTCTCGTCCATCCTGACCTTCGCCGCCCTGGCCACTGCCGCTTTCGGCGCCAGCGCCGCCACGCCCACCTTCAGCGCGGGCGGCACCGTGGTGAACGGGGCCGGTATCATGAGCTCGGTGGCCGGCGCCACCACCATCACCTTCGACGCGAACGCCCTGCCCGGCAATTACACGGGCGGCATGGTCTTCGCCAGCGGCCACCCCGGTTACGCGGCGCTACCGCCGCACGATCAGACGCCGTTTTACTCGGTCGGCATCACGAACGGCCAAACCGATCCCGGCACCGCGACCTTCGCGGGCGGCTTGAAGTATTTCGGTTTTTACATGGGCTCGGCCGACACCTACAATTCCGTGATCTTTTACAGTGCCGACCACAGCAACTACACCCTGACCGGCAACGCCATGGCGGCACTGGGCGGCGTGAGCCCGAACGGCAATCAGTCGCAGGGATTTTATGTCAACGCGTGGGCGAGCGGCTCGGCTTTCACCAAGATCGAATTCCATTCGCCGAGAAATGCGTTTGAAACCGACAACCACGCCTATCTCAGCGCCGTTCCGGAAACGGAAAGCTACGCGATGCTGCTGGCCGGCCTGGGCTTGCTCGCCTTCATGCGCCGCCGCCAATCCTGACTTCCAGCTTGAAGTTGCGCGCGCCGAACGGGGCGCGCATTCGCACAAGCCCGCATCCCGCGGGCTTTTTTACGCCGGCAAGCCGGCATCCAGACATACCTCGCGGCGCGCCCTCAAGCACATTTCAGGAAATTGACGGCCGCGCCGGTGGCGCCACCGGCGGACTGGGCGGTGGCCGGCGCGGATCGATGGCGGGCGCCGGCGACTGGTAACTGAAGGGCGTGATGATAATCGGCGGAATCGCCGGCGGCGCCCCTTTCGGTCCGGCAAAATACTTCCGGACGATTTCCCGGCCCAATGGCCAGACGGGTTCTTCCAGGGATATCGATTGATCCCCCATATCTAAACACAAAAGCATATTGCCCTCCGGGCGCAAGTGCAGAC
The DNA here is from genome assembly GCA_003482555.1 of Janthinobacterium sp. Lineage (GTDB taxonomy): Bacteria > Pseudomonadota > Gammaproteobacteria > Burkholderiales > Burkholderiaceae_D > Janthinobacterium. The sequence goes on from DMYQ01000185.1 coordinate 2,733, forward strand.
ATTCAGTATAGGCGGCGATACTTTTAATGCAAGGAAAAACATGCGGCGCGGCGGCCCGGTTCAAGTGCGCCGCTCCGTCCGCCGCGTCGGCCCGCGCAAGCGCGCGCGGCCCCGTCCGCCGCACCGGCGCGCGTCCCGTCCCGTCAAACGTGCCGCCCGTCGCAGCGCGCTGGCGCCCGCCACGCCCCGGTACTACAGTGTGAACATGGCAAGGTCGTTCATCCACACTGGGGCTTGAAATGAAAAAAATTACTCCCGTTATCGTCGCACTCTTGCTCGCCATCGCCGCCTGGAACGCGCTCGATGCCAGCGACATGCAAGTGAACTGGAACGGCGAGGAAGTGGCCGGGCCGCTGGGCGCGCTGGCCGGCCTGCTGTGCGCCGGCGGCTTGCTGGCCGGGCTGCTGGTGCTGGCCGTGGTCGCCGTCCTGGTGGCTTTCCTGATGGCCGGCGTCGGCTTTCTGCTGGTGGGCGGCCTGGCCCTGCTGCTCGCCCTGCTGCTCGCCCCCTTCCTGCTGCCGCTCCTGATCCCGCTCGCCCTCATTGCCTTCATCGCCACCCGCGGGCGCCGGCGCCGCGCCTGACGCCGGCGCACCGCTACGCTTCGCGCTGGCCGGCGCGCGCCGGGTTGTGGCCGCGCAGTCCGATCCGGTTGCGCCCGCTCCGCTTGGCGCCGTACAGCGCCTTGTCGGCGCGGATCAAGACCGCCTCGTAACCGGCTTCGGTGCCGGCCATGACGGCGATGCCTATGCTGACGGTAACCGTCACCGGCGCCGCGTCGCCATCTTGCGCCAGCGGCGTGTCGGCGATGCGCTGGCGCAGGCGCTCGGCGAACACGGCCGCCGCCGCCATGCCGGTGCCCGGCAACAGGATCGCAAACTCTTCGCCGCCGACCCGCCCCAGGCTGTCCACCTTGCGCCGGGCGGCCAGCATCAGCGCGGCCACGTGGCGCAGCACCGCGTCGCCGACCGCGTGGCCGTGCTCGTCGTTGATGGCCTTGAAATGGTCGAGGTCGAGCATCAGCACGGCCGCGCAGCCGCCCAGCTCACGCAGCAGGCGCGCGTGCTCGGCGTCCAACTGCTGCATGAACTGGCGCCGGTTCGGCAAGCCGGTCAGGAAATCGGTGGTGGCCAGCAACAGCAAGTCGTCGTTCATGCGCTTGCGTTCGGTGATGTCGAGCGTCGAGACGATGACGAAATTGAGGCTTTGCTCGTGGCCCGGCATCACCAGCAGGGTCAGTTCGTTTTGGCGCGCCACCCCGTCCAGGCGCAGGAAGGCGCTCTCGCAGGCGAACAAATGGGCGCCCCCGGCCAGCGCCACCACGGCGCGGGAGAAGGCTGGCATGGCGTCGTCGTTGAAATTTTGCGCCAATCCCAGGGCCACGCCCGACTTGTCCAGCCCGGGGGCTCCCACCTGGGCCAGCGCCGCCGCGTTGACGTCGAGAATGCGCACCAGGGCCGCCAGGCGCCGCGTCTGTTCCGGATGGGCCAGCAGAAAGCCGGCCAGGTCGTCCACCCCGGAAAAGGGCGGCTGGCCCAGCGCGGCGCGCACGGCCGACCAGTCCTGCTCCCACAGCGCGACCGGGGCATGGTCGTACAGGCTGCGAAAGCGGGCCTCGCCGGCGCGCAGGGCGACGCCGGCCTGGGCTTGTTCGACGGCGATGCCGGCCAGGCGCGAAGCTTCTTCGATCAGCGCCAGGCTGGCGCCGTCGGGCCGGCGCGGCTGGCGGTGGTAAATGGCGAAGCTGCCCAGCACCCGGCCCGAGACGCCGCGGATGGGTTCCGACCAGCAGGCGCCCAGGCCGGCGCGC
>DMYQ01000185.1:4735-6591 GCA_003482555.1 Janthinobacterium sp.
AGCGGATGGGCCGCCTCCACGCCCAGCACGACGCTGTCGAGCACGCTGGACAGGGAAGCGTCCGTGGCCAGCAATTCCAGCACCTGGCGGCGGCTGCGCTCGCGCTGTTCGGCCTGGCTGCGCTCGGTGATGTCGCGAAACGACCAGAGCCGCGCGCTGCCGCTGTCCAGTTGCACGGCACGGGTGAATTGCTCGAACACGCGCCCGTCTTTCAGGTGCAGCAAGTCGCGCCGCTCTTCCCGCGCGCGGGGGGCGCGCTCGCGCCCGTGCAAGAAGGGCGCCGCCTGGTTCAGTTGCAGCTCGATATGGACAAACAGGGCGGCGCCGTCGGACTGCCAGTCGAGCGCCTCCGGCACGCGCCACAATTCGCGCAAGCGCCGGTTCGCATTGAGCACCTGGCCGTCCAGCTTGTCGACCAGGATGCCATCGACGGTGGAGTCGAGTATGCTGCGCAGCACGGCGCCGTCGCGCTGCGCCGTGACGGCCAGGGTCAAGAGCGCGGCCTGGCCCAAGTTGAGCTGGCGCGTCAGCGCGTCGGCCCGCGCCAGCGCCGTCTGGGCCAGCACGCGGCTGCGCGCCAGCAGCCAGGTCAGTCCCGCCAGGCCCAGGCTGAGCAATAGACCGCCCCAGGCGATCAAGCGCGGCTTGTCGGCCTCGGCGCGGTCGAAGCCCTGCACGGCGCCGATGGCCAGCGTCCAGCGGCGCCCCGCGATGCTGATTTTTTCCAGGATCGCCGGGCGCGCGCCGCCGGCGGCGCCGGCGTCCCCGTCATACATGAGGGCCGCCGGCGCGATCTCTTCGCCGTCGTAGATTTTCAGGTCGAGCAGTTTGCCTTGCTCGCCGCCCAGGCCGGCCATCAAGTCGCCCATGCGGAAGGGCGCGTAGACCCAGCCGCGGATGGCGCCGCGGCGCTCGCCCAGGGTGGCGTGCGGCAACTGGTTGTCGTAGACGGGCAAGACGATCAAGAAACCGGCCTGCTTGAGCTCCCGGCCCTGCTCTTGCACCAGGTGGATCTTGGCCGTCATGGCCGGCAAGCCGGAATCGCGCGCCCTGTCCATGGCCTCGGCGCGGATGGCGTTCGAATAGGGGTCGAAGCCGAAGGCGCGCAGATTGCTGTCCTTGAACGGTTCCAGGTAGACGATGGGGGCGTAGCTGGCGCGCTCGCCGTCGGGCATGATGATGTATTGGGGAAAGCCTTCGCGCCGCAGCGCCGCGATGTGGGCTTCGCGCCCCGCGCGCGGCACCAGGCGCATGAATCCGACCCCGTCGATGCCGGGGAAATGCTGGTCGATCCGCTGCATCGTCACGTAGTTGTGGAATTCGGCCCGGTCGACGAAGACGCTGCTGGCGTACAAGCCCTGCACCCCGTACAGCACCTGGAGATAAGTCTGCATGCGCGAAGAAATGCCGACACTCAGCTCGCGCTCGCGGAAATCGAAATCGGCCCGCACCCGCTGCTCGACGTCATCGCTGGCGCCGCGCCAGGTGGCGTAGGTGGCGGCCAGGCAAGCGACGAGGATCAGCGCGCCCAGAAAACGCGGCGCCAGCCAGTCCGGGATGGCGGCGACGATGGGCGGCAGAGAGCGGGTCTTTTTCATCAGCCAGGAAAGCCGGTTGGACAGCGTCTAAAGGGCAAACTCTTCCCGTCCCGCAAGCACGGATGAATTCATAGTACGTGAGTGCGGCGGCGCTGGCAACGCGCGTGTGAGGCACTGTGTAGCGAAACGACAGTCACTACCCTCCCCCTTCGCCGTTCCCGGGCCGGCCCGCCCTCCCGCGTGTGCGCGCGTGCGCGCTCAGGCGCCCGGCCGGGCCGCGTACTGGCGGTAGCCGCGCGCGCGCAATTCGCAGGCCGG
>DMYQ01000185.1:6722-7585 GCA_003482555.1 Janthinobacterium sp.
CGGGTCGCCATGCCCAGGTTCAGCGCCACTTGCAGGGCCTTCATCGTATCGTCGCGGCAATCCGGGTAGCCGGAAAAATCCGTCTCGCACATGCCGCCGACGAGCACCGTCAAGCCGCGCCGGTAAGCCACCGTGGCCGCCACCGTCATGAATAGCAGATTGCGGCCCGGCACGAAGGTATTCGGCAAGCCATTGTCCTGCATGGCGATTTCCACGTTTTGCGTCAGCGCCGTGTCCGAGATGGCCGCGATCAGCGACAGGTCTATCATGTGATCCTGGCCCAGGCGCGCGTCCCACTCGGGCAACTGGGCCCGCATCTGTTCGATCACCGTCGGGCGCACCGTCAACTCGATCGCGTGGCGCTGACCGTAGTCAAAACCGATCGTCTCCACTCTGGAATAATGTTTCAGGGCCCAGGCCAGGCAGGTGGTGGAGTCTTGTCCACCGCTAAAAAGCACCAGTGCGGAATCGCTTGCAAGCATCGTCATCTTTCTTTAATTGTGAGGCGGCCGCGGCCAATTGGCCCGCCGCCGCGTAAAAACTTATTCGTCCGCCATCTTTTCACCTATTCCGGTAACATGCGGCAAGCAATTATCCTCCTGGAGAAACATGTTTCCCGCACCACCCATTCAACAGGCAGGCGTTTCGCCGGCACGATCCCGAATTCTGGCACAAACCTTGGCAAAAGCAATGGGACGATGGCCGCTGGCCCTGGCCGCCGCGACCCTGGCGCTGGCCTTGCCGGCCAGCGGCCGCGCCGCCGACCCCGCCATCCCAGCCATGCCCGCCGCGCGGGCCGACGCCACGTCCGCCGTCGCCCTGGATTACTCGGTCGACATCGAAGCGCCCGGCGAGCTCACGCC
>DMYQ01000185.1:7726-14592 GCA_003482555.1 Janthinobacterium sp.
GGAACAATTGCAGCGCCTGGTGCGCGCGGCGCCGGAACAGGTCAGGAGCCTGCTTGCCACGGCCGGCTTTTACACCCCGCAAGTGAGCGCGCGCATCGCCGGCGACCCGGCCGCGCCACGCGTGCTGATCGCGGTGCAGCCGGGCGAACCTGTGCTGGTCGGCAAGGTCGAGCTGCTGTTGCAGGGCTTCGCCAGCGCTGCGTCGGCGCAGCCGGCCGCGCCTTTCGACGCCGCCGCCCTGAAGGAGAGCTGGGGCTTGAAGGAAGGGCGGATCTTCCGCCAGGCCGACTGGGAAGCGTCCAAGCGCAATCTGCTGCGCCAGGTCGTGCAAACCCGCTACCCGCGCGCGCAATTGAGCGAAACCCAGGCCGTGGTCGATCCGGAAAGCCACCGCGTCAGCCTGCGCGTGGTGCTGGACAGCGGCCCCGAGCTGCGCTTCGGCGCCCTGCGCATCGAAGGCTTGCGGCGCTACCCGGCCAGCATCGTCGTCAATTTGAACCCGATCAAGCCGGGCGACTATTACAGCGAGGCGGTGCTGCAAGCTTACCAGTCGCGCCTGCAGGACAGCGGCTATTTCAGCAGCGTGGAAGTGAGCGCCGACCAGTCCGCCCTGCTGGGCGAGCAGGTGGAGGCGCAACAGGCCGCCCAGCCGGCCGCCGCCCAGCCGGCCCTGGCCGCCGTCATGCCGCCCCTGCCGCTGGTGGTGCGGGTGACGGAAAACAAGCGCAAAAACGTCAGCGCCGGTATCGGTTACAGCACCAACACGGGCGAGCGGGCGCAGCTGAGCTACGACGACTTGAATGTCTTCGGCTTGAAATTCAAGAGCGCCCTGACCCTGGAAACGAAACAGCAGACGGCGCGCGGCGAATTCTTTTTCCCCACCACCAAGGATGGCTATAACGATAGCGTGGGCGCGTCCTTCCAGCGCAGCGACATCGCCAATCAAATTACCAGCGTGGCGTCGATCGCGGCCAAGCGGGCCTGGGGCACGCCGCTGATCGAACGCAGCCTGAGCTTGGAATTGCTGACTGAAAACACGGTTGTCGAGGGCGCCCCCGCCAGCGATAGCAGGAGCAAGAGCTTGCCGCTCACCTATGGCTGGACCAAGCGCCACCTCGACAGCCTGCTCTTCCCCACCCGCGGCTATGTCGTCAACGCCACCCTGGGCGGCGCCCTGCTGCCGGTGTTGACGGATGAAATATTCGTACGCGCCAGCGCCAAGTTCATTTATTACCGTCCTGTGGGCGCGGGCAACACGGTGATCTTGCGCGGCGAAGGCGGCGCCCTCGCCTCGAAGGAAAAGCCGGGCGTGCCGAACACCTACCTGTTCCGCGCCGGCGGCGACCAGTCCGTGCGCGGCTACGCCTACCAGGAGCTGGGCGTGAGCGAGGGCGACGCCATCGTCGGCGGCCGCTACCTGGCCACCGGCGGCGTCGAACTGCAGCACTGGTTCACGCCGACCTGGGGCGGCGCCACCTTTTACGACGCCGGCAATGCCGCCGACACGGTCAAGGATTTGCATCCAAAGTCGGGCTACGGCCTCGGCGTGCGCTACAAGAGCCCGGTCGGCCCGATCAATGTCGACGTCGCCTACGGCCACGCGATCCGCACATACCGCCTGCATTTTTCCCTGGGATTCACGTTCTGATGTCCGACACCAATACCACTCCACCCGCCCCCACTCCGGCGCGCGCCGCGCGGCGCTGGCCGCGCCGCCTCCTGTACGCGCTGGCCGGCCTGCTGGTCCTGCTGGGCGCCGCGCTCTGGCTGCTGGGCCGCGAATCCACCCTGCAGGCGCTGCTGAACAAGGTGGCGGCCGCCAGCGGCGGCCAGATCGCCGTCAGCGGCGTTTCCGGTTCGCTGTACAACAAGATGCACCTGGGTCATATCAGCTACCGTGGGGCCGGCGAACACATCACGGCCGACGGGGTCGACATCAGCTGGTCGCCCCTGCAGTATTTTTCCGACGGCATAGCGATCAGCGAGCTGCGCGTGGCCAGCCTGGTGCTGGAAAGCGTGGGCCCATCCAAGCCGCCGGTGCTGCCCGCCAGCATCGCGCCGCCCTTCCAGCTCGGCATCGCCGCGGCCCGCGTCGACAAGCTGACCCTGCTCAACGGGGGCGCCAGCAGTGTGATCGCCAATCTGCGCTTCGCCCTGGCCGGCGATAAAAACCAGTGGCGCCTGATAGATGCCAGCGCCAGCACGCCCTGGGGTTTGCTCGCGGCCAATGCCAGCATAGGCGCCCAGCGGCCGTTCGCGCTCGACGTCAAGGCCAGCGCCACCCAAGCTGTGACTCAGGCTGCGACTCAGGCTGCGACTCGGGCTGCGACTCGGGCTGTGACTCAGACTCAGACCCAAACGGCGACCCCGGGCGCGGCCGCCGGCAAACCGGCCCGGGTCGACGCCACCCTGGGCGGCAATCTGTCGCTGCTGGACTTGCGCGCCAGCGGCGCTTCCGGCGCGGCCAGCGGCGACCTGCGCCTGAGCCTGGCGCCCTTCGCGCCCGTGGTGCTGCGCGCGGCCACGGTGGACGGTCGCGGCATCAATCCGGGCCGCTTCAACCCGGCCTGGCCGCAAGCCGACCTGCGCCTGCGACTGACGCTGCTGGTGGGCGCCGACCAGAAAGTGTCCGGCAAGCTGGCCGTCGACAACCTGGCCCCGGCCGGCCCGCTGGACGCCCACCGTTTGCCGCTGCGCGGCCTGGGCGCGCAACTGGGCGGCACCCTGACCGCCACCCGCATCGAGGCGGCCCTGATCGACCTGGGCGCGGCCGGTAAATTCAGCGGCGCCGGCGCCATCGAGCGCAGCGGGCCGGAAGCGCCCATCGGCAGCGCCAGCTTCACCCTGCACACGGACGGCATCGACTTGAAGGCCGTGCACGGCAGCCTGAACACCAGCAAGATCGCCGGCGATATCAAGCTGTTGAGCCAGGCCGACCGCCACAGCGTGACGGCCCTGCTGGCCCAGGGCGGCTTGCGCCTCGACCTGCAAGCGAGCCTGGCCGACTCCCTGCTGCAAGTGCAACGCGCGCGCCTGCAAGCCGGCAAGGGCAGCATCAGCGTGACGGGCCAGGCCAGCCTGAAAGATGGACAGCCATTCAAGGCCAGCGCCAGCGCCTCGCATTTCAACCCGGCCGATTTCGGCGCCTATCCGGCCGCCGACTTGAATCTGGACGCGGGCCTGGACGGCCACCTCGCGCCGCAATGGCGGCTCAATGCCAAGGTCGCGCTGCGCCCCAGCACTCTGTTGAACCAGGCGCTGTCGGGCAGCGGCAAGTTGAGCGCGGACGCGGTTCATTTGAGCGGAGTCGAGGCTAAACTGGCCCTGGGCCAGAACGGGCTGGCCCTGAGCGGCAACTTCGGCGCCCCCGGCGAACGCTTGAACTGGCGCGTTGACGCCCGCCAACTGGGGGCCGCCCGCGCCGACCTGCTCGGCGCGCTCAGCGCCAGCGGCGTCCTGGAAGGCACGCTGGCGGCGCCGCGCGGCAGCTTCGTGGCCGACGCCAGAGGCCTGGGTCTGGCCGCCGCCAAGCGCGGCGCGCCCGACAGCGTGCTGCACGCGGCCGGCGACATCGCCCTGTCCGGCCCGCAACGCGTGCCCGAATTGAAAGTGAGCGGCACGGCCCTGCGCTTCAACCCGGCCGCCTTCGGCCCCTACCCGGCCGGCAGCGTGAACGCCGCCTTCAACGGCGGCGGCCGCCTGGGCGCCGACTGGCGCCTGGCGCTGAACCTGGATCTGCAAGCGTCGACCCTGTCGAACGCGGCCCTGTCCGGCCACGCCAAGCTGACGGCCGACGCCGTGCACGTGGAGGGCGCCGACGTCGACTTGCGCCTGGGCCCGAACCGGCTGCTGGCGCACGGCGGCTTCGGCGCCGCGCGCGAGCGCCTCGACTGGAAGCTGGAAGCGCCGCAACTGTCGACCCTGGGGCCGCAATTCGGCGGCGCCCTGCGCGCATCCGGCGCGCTGTCGGGCACGCCGGCCGCGCTGGCGCTGAACTTTGCCCTGGACGGACAGCAATTGCAGTTCGGCCCCCGGAAAATCAAGACCCTGCGCGCCAGCGCCAGCCTGGGTAGCGGCCAGGGCGCAGCCGATCCCCTGCTGGCCGACGTCGAGGTCGCGGAGGTGAGCGGTCCCGGCTTCACGCTGGCCGGCGCCCGCCTGCAAAGCAAGGGCACGCGCGCCGCGCACACCCTGCGACTGGCGGGTCACAACGACGACTTCGACGCCAGCGCGCAAGTGACGGGCGGCTTCGCGGCCGGCGCCTGGAGCGGCACCCTGGACGCGCTGCAAAACCGCGGCCGCTTCGCCTTCACCCTGCAGGCGCCGGTGCCGCTGCGCCTGGCCGGCGCGCTTGGAGCCGGCGTCATGGGCTTGCTGCATCCGCAACAGATCGCGCTCGCCAACGCCGTCCTCACCCTGCCGGGCGGCAGCCTCAAGGTGCAAAGCCTGGACAAGAACGGTCCGCGCTGGCGCAGCACGGGACTGGCCGCCGGCGTGCCGCTGAACTACCTGACGCAACTGGCGCCGGCCTGGCGCGACAACGTCAGCAGCGACCTGACCCTGGGCGCCCAGTGGTCGCTCGACTTGACGGCGGGCGCGGGTGCGGGCGACCCCGCGCTGGCCGGCATGCTGCATGTGTACCGCGAAAAAGGCGATGTCACGGTCGGCACCGACACCCCGCTGGCGCTCGGCTTGCGCACCCTGGATGCGCGCGTCGACGTGGCCGCCAGCCAGTTGCGCCTGCAAGTGACGCTCGATGGCGCCCGCGCCGGCCAGGCGCGCCTGAACGGCGGCGCGCAACTGGTGCATGGCCGCCTCGTCAACGACAGTGCGCTGACCTTGAGCGGCAACGCCAGCATGGCTTCGCTGGCCTGGCTGGCGCCCTTGAGCGGCCAGGCCGGCCTGCAACTGGACGGCGCCCTGAGCGTGGCGCTGACGGGCGCCGGCACGCTGGGCGCGCCTTCCCTGAGCGGCGACATCGGCGGCGAAAAACTGCTGGTGAACTGGGCCGGCCAGGGCTTGAAACTGCGCAACGGCCAGTTGCAAGCCAAGTTGGCCGGCGACCAGCTGCAGTTGCAGCGCCTGAGTTTTGACGGCGGCGAAGGCAAGGCCCAGGCCAGCGGTTGGGTACGTTTTGCGAACGGCGAGGCGAGCCTGGAATTGAAACTGGTGGCCGACAAGCTGCAGGCGCTGTCGCGGCCCGACCGCACCCTGGTGCTGAGCGGGCAAAGCACCCTGGTGCGCGACCGGAAGCGTTTCAGCCTGGACGGCAAGTTCAAGGCCGAGCGCGCGCTGATCGAAATGGGGGCCCAGGACACGCCCACCCAGAGCGCCGACGTGGTGGTGCTGGGCAAGCCGGGCGCCAAGGCGGCGGCGCCGTCCCTGCCCCTGAATATCGACCTGGAAGCCGATCTCGGCGACGCCTTTTACCTGCGCGGCAAGGGCATCGACGCGCAACTGGCGGGCAGCGTCCACATCCGCGTGCAAGACCGGCGCCCGCCGCGCGTGATCGGCGGCATCCGCGTTGTCAGCGGCACTTACGCCGCCTACGGCCAAAAGCTGCAGATCGAGCGCGGCGTGCTCAATTTTACCGGCGCCTACGACAATCCGGGCTTGAACATCCAGGCCGTGCGCAAGCGCCCCGGCACCGATCCCCTGACCGAAACCAACGTCGAGGCCGGTGTGGAAGTGCGCGGCACGGCGCTGGCGCCGACGGCGAAACTGGTGTCGACGCCGAGCGTGCCCGACAGCGAGAAGCTGGCCTGGCTGGTGCTCGGTCACGGCACCGAAGGCACGGCCGGCGATGAACTCGGCCTGCTCAGCACGGCCGCCGGCGCCCTCTTCGGCGGCTCCGGCGGCGGCGCTTCGCTACAAAGCCGGCTGGCCAGCACGCTCGGCCTCGACGAGGTCGGCGTGGGTCAATCCTCGACGGCGGGATCGACCCCGGCCAAGGGACTGGAAAGCACCGTCGTGACGGTCGGCAAGCGCCTGTCGCAGCGCGCCTACCTGAGCTTCGAGCAGGGCACGGGCACGGCCAGCAGCCTGGTCAAGCTGCGCTACAAGCTCAATCCGCGCATCACCCTGCAATTCCAGACCGGCACCAACAACGCGCTCGACGTGCTCTACACCTGGGCCTTCGACTAGCGGACTTTATTCGCCGACGTCGAGGCCCCGTTCTATCATGGCCTCGACGTAGGCGACCAGGTATTCCCGCAGCGGGGAACCGCTCAGCGCGTTCCCGCTCAGGGAACCATGCGGCGAGCCCTTCAGCTCGCCGTCCCGGTACACCCGCGCCATCCACGCCACCTCGGCGCCCTCTTCGTAATCGAGTTCATAGTCGAAGCTTTCGCCGCCGACCTTGCGCGTGTATTGCTCTTGTATCGTGGTCATGCTGGCCGTCCTAACTGGGGTTGGGATCGGGGATGGGATCGTCCTGCGGCACCGGATGCACCGGATGCGGATGCGGTGGCGGTTCCTGCACCGGATCGTCGATCGGCACGGGGTCGGGCGCGCGGTGGGCGTGAATGACAGGCTGATCCATGATGAACTCCAAGTTGATGAAAATATGACAAAAGTATAGTGTTGCGCGTTGATTGCGACTGATAAAAAGAGCGCAACACCACACTAGCATGAGTCGCGCCCGCGCGCCGCCCGCCAAGCGGCCCGCGCGCGATTTTTTGCACCTGCCGTGCGCGCGGGGAATTGCCGCGCACCGGCCCGGGCGCTATCGTCTCGCCACCCCAACCAGGAGAGCAAACATGCAAGCGATACGATTTCACCAACACGGCGGCCCCGAAGTGCTGCGCCTCGAAGACATCCCCAAGAGCGCTCGCGAAACCGGGCGAAACGCTGGTGCGGGTGACGGC
>DMYQ01000246.1:0-1227 GCA_003482555.1 Janthinobacterium sp.
CGGCCCAGGTCGTGCGCCAGTTGTTCGTAGCGCACCGTTTGACTCGAAGGCGTGGCCGAAATCGCGGCAGCTCAGCAGTATCAAGCCGTACACGCTATAGGTGCCCAGTTTCACGCGTTCGCCCACGTGCAAGCCGAAGTGGGCGTCGCCGCTCAGGGCCGCGCCCAGGTCGAGCAGGCGCACGTAGTCGTCGGCCGCCAGCGCCTCGGGCAGGGGGCACAGGGCGCGCTCCGGCAGGCCGGCCGCGCGCGCCAGGTCGGCGGCCGTGACGCCGCGCGCGGCGGCCGCCTCCAGCAGCGGTTGCAGATACGAGCCGGCCACCCGGCCGGCGCGCGCCTCAGGCTGCGCGCTTGGCATAATCGAACAATGCGTATGTCATAAAAACACAATACTGTGAGGGGGCTGTGGCCTATTCTCTCAACATCAAGGACAGGCGCGTAGCAGTATAACAAGAGCGGACGCGCCGGCAAGCAATAACGGAGATGGGAAAAACTATGAGACGCTGGAACGGCTGGGGCGATGACGCCATTGAATTTGCGCTGAACGAAGACGCGCTGACATTTTTACGCGAGCGCCTGGGCGCCGGCGGCGGCGCCAGCGACGCCACCCTGGCGCAGGCTTGCGCCGCCATCGGGCCGTCGCGCCTGACGCCGCACCCGCTGATCGAGACAAAGCCGGCCGTGCGCCTGCACAACGCGCTCGGGCAAAGCTTGCCGGACTGGCTCAAGCTGCGCCACGGCCGGGTCGGCCCGGTGCCGGACGGCGTCGCCTTTCCCGACAGCGCGCAACAGGTGCGCGCCTTGCTCGACTACGCCAGGCGCTTCGACGTCAGCGTCATCCCGCACGGCGGCGGCACCAGCGTGGCCGGCCACCTGAGCGTGGGCGACGGCGCCAGGGCGGTGCTGTCGATGAATATGACGCGCCTGTGCGGCATGACGAACCTGGACCGCGAGGCGCAACTGGCCACCTTCGGCGCCGGCGTCTTCGGCCCCGACCTGGAAGCGCAATTGCGGGCGCGCGGCTATACCCTGGGCCACTTTCCCCAATCGTTCGAATACTCGACCCTGGGCGGCTGGATAGTGACGCGCTCGTCCGGCCAGCAATCGCTGCGCTACGGCCGCATCGAGCAAGTGTTTGCCGGCGGGTCACTGGAAACGCCGGCCGGCACCCTCGACATTCCCACCTTTCCCGCTTCGGCCGCCGGCACCGACTTGCGCGAAATGGTGC
>DMYQ01000246.1:1372-2453 GCA_003482555.1 Janthinobacterium sp.
TCCGAGGGCCGCCTGGGCGTGCTGACCGAAGCCACCGTGCGCGTCACCCGGCTGCCCGAGCGGGAAGCCTTCCACGCCGTGTTTTTCCCCGACTGGGAGACGGCCGAGGAGGCCGTGCGCGAAGTGGTGCAAGCGAAGCTGCCGCTGTCCATGCTGCGTCTGTCGAACCCGCTCGAAACCCTGACCATGCTGACCCTGGCCGGCCACAAGAAGTTGATCGGCCTGCTGGAAACCTATCTGTCCTGGCGCGGCTGCAAGGAAGGCAAGTGCATATTGATGCTAGGCGTGAGCGGGCAAAAGGCCACCACCGGCGCCGCCCTGAAGAGCGCGCTGGCCATCGCGCGGGCGGGCGGCGGCGTCCACGTCGGCCGCGCCATGGGCGACAAGTGGAAGCAAAACCGCTACCGCAACGTCTACCTGCGCAACGCCGCCTGGGATTGCGGCTACGCCATCGACACGGTGGAAACGGCGGTCGACTGGCCGCGCGTGACGCCCATGATGCACGCCGTCGAGCAGGCCGCCGCGACGGCGCTGGCCGGCCGGCGCGAGCGCGTCCACGCCTACACCCACCTGTCGCACCTGTATGCGCAGGGCGCCAGCGTGTACACCACCTTCGTATATCGCTTGAGCGGCAATTATGAGGAAGATCTGGCGCGCTGGACGGTGCTGAAGGGCGCCGTCAGCCGCGCCATCGTCGAGAACGGCGGCACCATCAGCCACCAGCACGGCGTCGGCAGCGACCACGCCCCCTACCTGGAAGCGGAAAAGGGCGCGCTCGGCATCGGCGCCATGCGCGCCCTGTTCCGCCATTTCGACCCGGACGGCTTGATGAACCCGGGTAAACTGCTGCTTGACGAAGGCGGCCGCCCATGAGCGCGCCCTGGCAAGGCGAGTGGCGGGCGGCGCTGCCCGAAGTCTGCGCGCGCGAGTGGGACATCGTCGTCATCGGCGGCGGCATCACCGGCGCCGGCATCTTGCTGGAGGCGGCGCGGCGCGGCTTGCGCGCCCTGCTGGTGGAGCAGCGCGACTTCGCCTGGGGCACTTCGAGCCGCTCCTCGAAGCTGGTGCATGGCGGCTTGCG
>DMYQ01000246.1:2489-6273 GCA_003482555.1 Janthinobacterium sp.
TATCTGAAGGAGGGTAAATTCGGCCTGACGCTGGAATCGGTGCGCGAACGCCAGAACCTGCTGCGCGAAGCGGCCGGCCTGGTCGAGCCGCAAAGCTTTGCCTTCGGCGACTACACGGGCCGCAAGCCGGGCCGGCGGGTCTTTTTGCTGGGCCTGGCGATCTACGATTTCATGGCGGGCCAGCGCGCGCGCCACTATTACAAGGCGGATGAATTCACCATGCTGGCGCCGAACGTCGCGCGCGAAGGCTTGAACGGCGGCATGTGCTACGTCGACGCCAAGACCGACGACGCCCGCCTGGTGCTGCGCGTGCTGCAAGAGGCGCAGGAGCACGGCGCCGTGGCCGTCAACTACATGGCGGTGGAGTCGCTGCTGCGCGAAGGTGGCCAAGTGCGCGGCCAGGTGCGCGGCGTGGCGCTGCGGGATGGCTTGAGCGGCGCGGTGCGCGAAGTGCGCGCCAAGCTGGTGATCAGCGCCACCGGCGCCTGGGCCGACGGCTTGCGCGGCCAGGTCGGCGCCAAGGCCAGGCTGCGGCCCCTGCGCGGCAGCCATCTGGTGCTGCCGGCCTGGCGTTTGCCGCTGGCCCAGGCCATCAGCCTGATGCATCCGACCGACGGGCGCCCCGTGTTCGCCTATCCGTGGGAGGGCGTGACCCTGGTCGGCACCACCGACATCGATCATGGCGCCGACATGCGCCTGGAAGCGGCCATCACCGAGGCCGAAGTCGCCTACCTGATGGTGGCGCTGCGGGCGCAATTTCCCGGTTTGAAGCTGGAGCGCGACGACATCATCGCCACCTATGCCGGCGTGCGGCCGGTGATCGACAGCGGCCAGGCCGATCCCTCGAAGGAGGGGCGCGAGCACGCGCTGTGGCTGGAAGACGGCTTGTTGACCGTCACCGGCGGCAAGCTGACCACCTTCCGTGTGATCGCCCTGGACGCCCTGAAGCGGGCGGCGCCGCTGCTGCCGGGCTGGCGCGACAGCCTGCGCCCGCTGCCGATTTTCGAGCCGGTGGCGGCGCTGACGGGCGCGCCGCGCCTGTCCGGGGAACAAAAGACGCGCCTGCTGGGTCGCTACGGCCGCCACGCCCAGGCCCTGCTCGACTGCGCGCGCGAAGGCGAGCTGACCAGCATCGCCGGCACCGCAACCCTGTGGGTGCAATTGCGCTGGGCGGCGCGCTGTGAAGCCGTGCTGCGGCTGGAAGACTTGCTGCTGCGGCGCACCCGCCTGGGCCTGCAATTGCGCGGCGGCGGCCGCGATATCATGGAGCGCGTGCGCGCCATTTGCCAGCCCGAGCTGGGCTGGGACGACGCCCGCTGGGAAGAGCAGAAAAACGCCTACCTGGCCCTGTGGGACAGCCACTACAGCCTGCCCGCGCCATCGGAACATCATGCCTGAACAATACATCCTCTCCATCGACAATGGCACCCAGAGCGTGCGCGCGCTGCTGTTCGACTTGCAGGGCAATATCGCGGCCAAGGCGCAAGTCTATCTGGAACCGTATTTTTCCGAGCACCCGGGCTGGGCCGAGCACGACACGGAGGGTTACTGGCAAGCCGTGTGCGAAGCCTGCCGGCAACTGTGGGCCAATTGCGCGATTCCCAGCACGGCCGTGGCCGGCGTCGCCGTGACCACCCAGCGCGGCACCGTCATCAACCTGGACCGGGACGGCCAGCCGCTGCGCCCGGCCATCACCTGGCTCGACCAGCGCGCCTGCGACAAGGTGCCGCCCATGAGCCGCTGGTGGAGCGCCGCCTTCAAGCTGGCGCGGGCCGAGGGCACCATCGATTATTTTCGGCGCGAAGCGGAAATCAACTGGATCGCCGCCCATCAGCCGATGCTGTGGGAGCGCACCGACAAGTTCTTGCTGCTGTCGGGTTATCTGAACTATCGCCTGTGCGGACGCTTCGCCGACTCGACTGGCTCGCAAGTGGCTTACATCCCCTTCGACTACAAGAAGCACGCCTGGGCCGGGCGGCGCGACTGGAAATGGCGGGCGCTGGCGATCAAGCCTTCGATGCTGCCGGAACTGGTGGCGCCGGGGACGGTGCTGGGCGCCATCGGCGCCGCCGCCGCCGCCGCGACCGGCATCGCCGAAGGCACGCCGCTGCTGGCGGCGGCCGCCGACAAGGCCTGCGAAGTGATAGGCGCCGGTTGCCTGGAGCCGCACATCGCCTGCCTCAGTTACGGCACCACGGCGACCATCAACACGACGAACAAAAAGTATATCGAGGTGACGCCGCATCTGCCGCCGTACGCGGCCGCCATTCCCGGCTATTACAGCACCGAGGTGCAGATCTTCCGCGGTTACTGGATGGTGAACTGGTTCAAGGAGCAGTTCGGCGACCGCGAGCGGGCCGCCGCCGCGGTCGACGGCATGGCGCCGGAAGCCCTGTTCGACCGCCTGGTCGAGGCGGTGCCGCCCGGTTCCATGGGGCTCATGTTGCAGCCTTACTGGAGTCCCGGCATCAAGGTACCGGGGCCGGAGGCGAAGGGCGCCATCATCGGCTTCGGCGACGTGCACACGCGCGCGCACATGTACCGCGCCATCCTGGAGGGGCTGGCCTACGCCCTGCGCGAGGGCAAGGAGCGGATCGAAAAGCGCAGCGGCATCCCGATCACGGAATTGCGCATCGCCGGCGGCGGCTCGCAAAGCGACGCCGCCATGCAACTGACGGCCGACATCTTCGGCTTGCCGGCCGCGCGCGCCCACGTCTATGAAAGTTCGGCCCTGGGGGCGGCGATCGACGCCGCCGTCGGCCTCGGGCTGTATCCGGACTTCGCGGCGGCGGTGCGGGCGATGACGCGGCCGGGCCGGGTGTTCCAGCCCGACCCCGAGAACCGCAAGGTCTACGATCAGTTGTATCGCCGCGTGTACACCAAGATGTATGCCCGCCTGCAACCGCTGTATCGGGATATCGCCCAGATCACCGGCTATCCGGCGCCGGCCTGAGAGCGGGCGGGCGGGAGCGATATGAAAATTTGTGTGGTGGGCGCCGGCGTGATCGGCCCGACGACGGCCCGCGCGCTGCTGCGGCGTGGCCATCAGGTGATCCTGGTCGACGCCGCCGCGCGGCGCGCCAGCGCCGATCTGCTGGCGCTGGCCTTCTTCAGCCGCGATCAGTTGGCGCTGCTGCGGCGCGAATTGGCGCTCGATTTCGATTTCCGCGACGCGGGCAAGTTGGTGCTGTTATCCGGCGCCGGCGCGCTCGGCGCCGCCAGCCGCCAGGTCGACTGGCAGCGGCGCCACGGCTGCCGGCAGCAAGTGCTGGGCCGGGACGCCTGCATCGGGATCGAACCTGCGCTGGCGGCGCCGGCGCGGCATTCGAGCGGCGCCGTCCACACGCCCTCGGAGCAGGTTGGCGACTGCCTGGCGTTTTGCCAGGGTCTGGATGCGGCGCTGGCGCTGCGCCACGCTTCGCTGCGGCGGGTTTTTTCCACTGTGGCGACGGGCGCCGTGATACGGGCCGGCCGGGTGCGGGCGCTGCGCCGACATCGAGGCCGACTGTTTTGTGCTGGCCAACGGCATCGGCAGCGTGGCGCTGGCGGCCTCCATGGGCGTGGCGCTGCCGCTCTATCCGCTCCAGGGTTATAGTCTCACCTTCGCCGCCGTCGGCGGCGCCGGCATCCCCTCCGTCAGCGTCACCGATCCGGCGAAAAAGATCGTCTATGCGCGCCTGGGCGGCCGCCTGCGGGTGGCCGGTCGAGTCGAGATCGGCAACCGCGACGCGGCGCCGGAAGAGCGCCGTTGGCACGCGCTGGCGCGCGAGGCGCGTGCCCTGTT
>DMYQ01000339.1:0-22419 GCA_003482555.1 Janthinobacterium sp.
GAATTGTGCCACTGCTGGATGCCGGCGATTTCCGGGGCCGGGCCATAGTCGGCCAGGGTCGATGCCTGCGCCGTGAACGTGGCGAGACCGGCACTGGCCACCAGTACGCCCAGTGCCGCGATGGCCGATGCCGATATAGTCAAAAGTTTCTTCATGATGTCACCGAGTGAGTTGCCGCGTGGTTGACGGCGCGGTTGCCGCGTAATTGACGCTTACTTGCTGGCCTGGGCTACCGGCGGCGCGGGACGACGCCACACCTGGACCTTGGCCTGCTCGGGATTGTCGGCGTAGATGCTCAGCTTGAGCTGGTCCGTGCCCAGCGCCGTCAGACGGCTGTTGTAGGTTTTGTTGTCTTCACGGTTATAGATGTGGCCCTGCCAGCCGCCGCCTTCCATCGGCTGCAGGTCGAACATGATCTTCTTGCCGATCGGCGAAGCGGCACCGGCGGCCGGCGCCATGGCCACGGCCGGATTGCTCATCGCCTTGTTCGCAATCACGCGCACGATGGTGCCGCAGTAAGCCTGGCCGCAGGCCGCGATTTCCACTTCCAGGTTGCCGCTCTCGGTGATCCAGCGGCCCGCTTCGGGCGAAGCTTGCTGGGCGCGGGCGCCGGCGCCGACGATGGCCAGCGAAGCGGACAGCAGGAGCAGGGTGTGTTTTAACAGTTTCATGGTGTTTTCCTCATATGGATTGCGCGCGGCGCACATGCGCCTGGCGAGAATCTGTATTAAATGCCGCCGATGTATCTGTACTGTGTCCTGCGGGGCGTCTTGGTACGGGCCTGTATCTGGCGGCGCGCCATACACACTGCGATACAAATCTCGGCGCTCACGAAGCGTCCCAGCCGCCTCCCAATGCACGGATCAGGGCCACGGTGGCCACGGCGCGGCTGCCCCGCAATTGCACGGCATTGCGTTCGACGCGGGCCAGGTTGCGCCTTGCATCGAGCAAGTCCAGGTAGCTGGAACGCCCGCCCCGGTACAGTTGCTGGGCCAGGTCGGCCGCCCGCTGGGCCGACTGCAGGGCGCTGTCGACTTGCGCGCTCTGCCGCGCCAGGATGCGCAGGCCGGCCACGTTGTCCTCCACTTCCGCGAACGCCTGCAGCACTTGCAGGCGCCACGTCGCCGCCGCCTCGTCATAGACCGCTTCGCTGCGCGCGATGCCGGCCTGGCGCCGGCCACCGTCAAACAGGGGCATGGCCAGCACGGCATCGAACAGCCAGCTGCGCCCTGCCCCGCCGAACAGCTCACCCACGGTGCCGCCCACACCGGCGCCGCCGCCGCCCAGGGTCAGGCTGGGCAGCAGCGACGATCGGGCCACCC
Source organism: Janthinobacterium sp. (assembly GCA_003482555.1). Classification (GTDB taxonomy): domain Bacteria; phylum Pseudomonadota; class Gammaproteobacteria; order Burkholderiales; family Burkholderiaceae_D; genus Janthinobacterium. The sequence goes on from DMYQ01000339.1 coordinate 1,323, forward strand.
CTATGCGGGCCTGGGCCGCCTCCAGCGCGCGCTGGGCCGCGCCGATATCGGGACGCCTCTCCAGCAGGGACGAGGGCAGGCCGGCCGGGATGCGCGGCAAGACCAGGTCCGCTTCCAGGGGCCGGGCCGGCGCGCCGAAGCTGGCGGCAGGCCTGCCCAGCAGCACGGCCAGGCCATGCTCGAACTGGGCGCGCTGGTTTTGCAGGCCAATGGCGTCGGCGCGCGCGCCGGCCAGCTCCGTGCGCGCGCGCACCAGGTCGAATTCACCGATGTCGCCCAGCTCGTAGCGCCGCTGGGTCACGCTCACATGCTCTTCCCACAGCTGGGCCGTGCGTTCCAGCGAACGCAGTTCCGCATCCGTGGCGCGCAGGCGGAACCAGGTTTGCGCCACGTCGGCTTGCAGCACCAGCATCAGGGCACCGTAGCTCGCTTGCTGGGCTTGGGCGTCGGCCTCGGCCGCCTTGCTGGCGGCTCCGATGCGGCGGAACAGATCCAGCTCGTAGCTGGCCGTCAGGCCGGCCTGCCAGTTGGTCGCGGCCAAACCAGGCGGCGTGACGCCGCGTTGCACGCCAGCCTGGGCGCCCACCTGCACGCTGCGGTCGGCATCCGCAATGCCGGCCACGGCCCTGGCCTGGCGCACGCGCGCCGCTGCCACGGCCAGGCTGGCATTGGCTTGTGTCGCTTCGGCGATCAGGCTATCGAGTTCAAGACTGTGGAAGACTTGCCACCAGCGTCCGTCCGGCTGCACGGGCGCGGCGGCGGCCGCGGGCGGCGCGGCTTCCTTGAAGGCGGCGGGCACGCTCAATTCAGGCGGCGCCTTGGCCGGGATGGTGCCGCAGCCGGTCAGCAGGGCCGCCCCCAGCAGGCTGCCGTTCAAGAGGGCGCGCATCAGGCGCCTCCCGCCAGCGGCAGACCGGGGCCCGCCAACGGACGCCCCTTCTTGCGCACGGCCAGGCGTTGCGCCGCCATGCGCAGCAACACATAGAACAGCGGCGTGAAGAACAGGCCGAACAGGGTCACGCCCAGCATGCCGCTGAACACGGCCACGCCCATCGCGTGGCGCATTTCAGAACCGGCGCCGCTCGAATACACGAGCGGTAGCACGCCCATGATGAAGGCGATCGAGGTCATCAGTATGGGCCGCAGGCGCAGGCGGCAGGCTTCCAGCGCGGCCGGCACGATGGCGCGGCCCCGCAGCTCCAGTTCGCGCGCAAATTCGACGATCAGGATGGCGTTCTTCGACGCCAGCCCGACCAGCACGAGCAGGGCGATCTGCGTGAAGATATTATTGTCGCCGCCACTCAGCTTGACGCCCACGAGAGCGCACAGGATGGACATCGGCACGATCAGGATCACGGCCAGCGGCAGGGTCCAGCTTTCATACTGGGCCGCCAGCACGAGGAAGACCAGCAGTAAGCACAGGGGAAACACCAGCAGCATGGTATTGCCGGCCAGGATGTTCTGGTAACTGAGCTCGGTCCACTCGAAGGACACACCCTTCGGCAATACCTGGTGCGCCAGTTGCTCCATCGCAGCCTGGGCCTGGCCGGAGGACACGCCGGGCGCCGGGGCGCCGTTGATGTCGGCCGCCACATAGGCGTTGTAGCGCTGCACCCGATCCGGGCCGTAGCTATCGCTCAGCTGCATCAGGGCCGACAGGGGTATCATCTCGCCCTTGTTGCTGCGCACCTGGAGCTGGGACACATCCTGGGCATGGGAACGGAACGGCGCGTCGGCCTGGACTCGCACCTGGTAGGTGCGGCCAAACTGGTTGAAGTCGTTCACATACAGGGAGCCGAGATTGATCTGCATGGTCTGGTTGATGGTCGACAGGGGCACGCCCAACTGCTTGGCGCGCTGACGGTCGACGTCGGCGAACAGCTGCGGCGCATTGATCTGGAAGCTGGAGAACACGGCGCCCAGGCGGGGGTCCTGGCGGGCCTGCTTCTGCAAGGCCTGCACGGCCTTGTACAACTCATCGAAGCCGACATTGCCGCGATCTTCCAGGAACAGCTTGAAGCCGCCGATGGTGCCCAGACCGTTGACGGGCGGCGGCGGGAACACGCGGATGGTGGCGCCCTGGATGACCGCCAGGCGCTGGTTGATTTCCGCCGCGATGGCCGGCCCGGCCAGGGTCTTGCCCTTGCGCTCATCGAAGGGCTTGAGGCCGAAGAACACGACGCCGGCATTGGTCGCATTGGTCAGGCCATTGATCGACAAGCCGGGGAAGGCGACGGCACTTTCCACGCCCGGCACTTCGCTGGCGATGGCCGACATGCGCCGGATGATCGTGTCGGTGCGGTCCAGCGAGGCGGCGTCTGGCAACTGGGCGAAGCCGACCAGGTACTGCTTGTCTTGCAGCGGCACGAAGCCGGACGGCACGTTCTGGAACATGAACAGGGCGCCCAGGGCCAGCATGCCATACAGGGCCAGCGAGGCGCGCTTGCGCCCCAGCACCTTGCCGACCCGGCTTTCATAGCCGACCGAAGCGCGTCCGAACACGCGGTTGAAACGCGTGAAGAAAGAGCCACAATAGCGGTTGATGAAGCGGGTCAGCCTGTCGTCCGGGGCGCCGTGCGGCTGTAGCAGCGCGGCCGCCAGGGCCGGCGCCAGGGTCAGCGAGCTGAAGGCGGAAATCACCGTGGAAATGGCGATGGTCAGCGCGAACTGGCGGTAAAACTGGCCCGTCAGGCCGGACACGAAGGCAACCGGCACGAACACGGCGCACAGCACGAGGGCAATGGCGATGATGGGGCCACTGACTTCTTGCATGGCCAGCACGGTGGCGTCGCGCGGCGACAGACCGCCGGCGATGTTGCGCTCCACGTTTTCCACGACGACGATGGCGTCGTCGACGACGATGCCGATGGCCAGCACGAGGCCGAACAGCGACAGGGTGTTGATGGAAAAGCCGAAAGCCAGCATGACGGCAAAGGTGCCGACGATGGACACGGGCACGGCCAGCAGGGGGATCACGGAAGCGCGCCAGCTTTGCAGGAAGACGATCACCACCAGCACCACCAGGGCGATGGCTTCGAGCAGCGTCAGCACGACGGCCTTGATCGAGGCACGCACGAACTGGGTCGGGTCATACACCACGCGGTAGTCCACGCCCTGCGGGAAATCCTGCTTCAATTCGTCCATGCGGGCGCGCACGTCGGCCGACAGCTGCAGCGCGTTCGCGCCGGGCGCTTCGAAGATGGCGATGGCGGCGGCCGGCTTGTTGTTCAGCAGCGAACGCACGGCATAGGAATCGGCGCCCAGTTCAATGCGGGCCACGTCGCGCAGCAGGGTCAGGGCGCCGTCGGCGCCCGTGCGCACGACGATCTCGCCGAATTGCTCGACCGTCTGCAGGCGGCCCTGGGTCTTCACGGCCAGCTGGAACTCGGCCTGCTGGGACGGGGCGGCGCCGATGGTGCCGGCCGCCACCTGGACGTTCTGTTCGCGAATGGCCTCGACGACGTCGCCGGCCGTCATGCCGCGCGCCGCGATCTTTTGCGGATCGAGCCAGACCCGCATGGCGTAGTCGCCCGCGCCGAACAACACGGTGTCGCCCATGCCGGGGATGCGCGCCAGTTGGTCGCGCACATTGAGGATCAGGTAGTTGCGCAGGTAGACATCGTCATAGCGCCCGCTCGGGGACACCAGATGCACCAACATGCTCAAGTTGGGCGCCCGCTTGAGAGTGGACACGCCCAGTTGGCGCACTTCGTCCGGCAGCCGCGGCAGCGCGCGCTGGACCCGGTTCTGCACCTGGGCTTCGGCCGTCTGCACATTGGTGCCGACCTTGAAGGTGATGGTCAGGGTCAGCGCGCCGTCGGCCGTGGCCTGGGACGCCATGTAGAGCATATTGTCGGTACCGTTGATCTGCTGTTCCAGCGGCGCGGCCACGGTTTCGGCCAGCACTTGCGGGGTGGCGCCCGGATACTGGGCGCGCACGATGACGGAAGGGGGCACCACTTCCGGGTATTCGGCGACCGGCAGGCTGAACATGGACAGCAGGCCGGCCACGAAGATACCGATGGACAGCACGGCGGCCAGGATGGGCCGCTCGATAAAGATGCGGGAAAAGTTCATTGCAGCGCTCCCGCCGCGGTCTTGGGCGCAGCCGGGGTAGCATCGGCCAGCGCGGCGCGCGGGCCGGGCTCCATTGCCGCCATCTGCGCCTTGAGCGCCTGGCCCGGCTTGACCCGTTGCAGGCCGTCGACGACGATGTTCTCGCCTGCGCGCAGGCCCTCGCGCACGACGCGCAGGCCATCCACAACAGGGCCCAGCGTCACGGCCCGGTACTCGGCCTGCTGCCGCGCTCCGATCACATACACGAACTTGTGGCTCTGATCCGTGCCGATGGCTCGTTCGTCGATCAGAACGGCCTTGCCCGCCGCGGCCAGGTTGCCGCCCAGACGCACGCGCGCGAACAGGCCGGGCACCAGCATCTGGTCTTCATTGGCCAGGATGGCGCGCATACGCACGCTGCCCGTGGCGCGCTCGAAACGGTTGTCGACGAAGTCCAGCTTGCCCTTGTGGGGAAAGCCGCGCTCACTGGCCAGACCCACCGCCACATCGACAGCGGCGCCGCGCCGGGCGGCCGGTCCGACGCGCAGGAAGGTCGCTTCGTCGCCATCGAAACTGGCGTAGATTTGCTGGTCCGACACGACGGAGCTGAGCACAACGCTGGGATCGATCAGATTGCCGCGCGTGACTTCGGCTTTCGACACCCGTCCCGCGATCGGGGCTTCGATGCGGGTGTAGCCGAGATTCAGCCTGGCCGCCTGGAAGGCCGCCTGGGCGGCCCGCTGCTGGGCGTCCAGCTTCTTCAGGGCCGCTGTTCTTTCATCGACTTCGCGCTGGGCGATGGCCCGCTCGGCCAGCAGGTGCCGGGCCCGCGCCAGTTCCAGCTGGGCCAGTTCCGCTTCCGCCCGCACGGCCATCAGGCCGGCCTGGCTGCGGTCGACTTCCGCCTGGAAGGGGGCGGGATCGATCTCGAACAATAGTTGGCCCTTGCGCACTGCGGCGCCGGGCTGGAAATGAATGGCCGTCAGGTAACCGCCCACGCGGGCGCGGATGTTCACCTGCTCGACCGCTTCCAGCCTGCCGCTGAATTCCTGGGTCGGGGCGATTTCCTTCTCCACGACGGTGGCGCCCGTGACGGCGGCCGCCGCGACTGGCGCTCCAGATCCGGCCGCCTTGGAGGCGACACTGCCAGCCCCATCGCAGCCGGCCAGGCCCAGCGCCACCGCGCTGGCGGCCAGCGCCAGGCCGGCGCGCCTTGCGCCGGAAGTCCAATTGCTCATGCTATTCCTCTCGAATTATTGACAGACTGCTTGCGGTGCGAAGCTTTGCGCCTGGGCGCCCAATTCCGCTACATCGATGATCCTCAGCGCCACGGCGGGCGTAAAACAACTGGACTGGCGCTCCCAGCACAGGGCAAGCTGGCAGCCGGGCAGCGCGTTCAGCACGGTGAAGCCCCAGTGCGCGTCCGCATCCTTGTCGAAGGCGTCCTGCACCAGCACCGTGCCGTCGCTCATTGGCACGAAGCTGATTTCGTCGAGCTGGCCGGCGATGCTGCCGCCCCTGGCCTTCAGATAGGCCTCCTTCAAGGTCCAGTAGTAGAAAAACCGTTCGCGCCTGGCTTCCCCCTCCAGTCGCATCAAGTCGGCCTGCTCGAAAGGCGAGTAATGGCGGGCGGCGACATCCTCACAATTCGTCGCCCGCCCCAGCGCTTCGATGTCGATACCGACCTGGCGCCGCCAGGCCAGCGCACAGGCCAGGTGATTGCCGCTGTGCGAAATATTGAATTCCAGGCCGCTGTCGGCAAAGGCGCCCGTCAATACCGGCTTGCCGCCCTTCTCGATGCGCAGCGCGCAGCGCGGCGCGGAAAACTCCGGCAGCGGCGGCAGGTGGTGGCGCAGCATCAGTTGCAACAACGCCCTGCCGTGGATGTACAGTACGCTGGCCCCTTCATGGCGGTAGGCCAGCGCATGGGCTTGCTCCGCGTCGCTCAAGAGGCCGGGAAAGCGCAGGAGGGCGGCATAACGGTCGCTGCCCCCCGTATCAAGGTTCAGCAACCAGACCGCGACGGTGTTGGGTGACATGGCTGGCTCACGCGTAACGGCGCAGGTCGGCGAAATCGGGCGCGAAATGGCGCTGCTCCAGCGCCGCATCGACCAACTGCAACAGTTGGTCCTGGGCCGACTTCAAAAAGAAATGCCCACCCGGCAATTCCGTCAGGCTGAAGGCGGAGCGGGTCTGCTCGCGCCAGGCCAGCATGTCCGCAGCCGGCGCGGCCGCATCCTGCTCGCCGCAAAAGGCCACGATTTCACTGCTGATCAGGTGCCGCTCCGGATCAGCGCAGGTTTCGATCATGGAGAAATCCGCGCGCAGGGTCGGCAGCACCATGCGCAGCAGCTCAGGCGATTCCAGCACGCCGCCCGGAATGCCGCCGTAGCGTATCAGCTGGCGCAGGAAGTCCAGATCCGGCAGCTTGTGCAGCACGGGCCGGCGGGCCGGCACATGGGGCGCATGGAAGGCGCTGAGGAAGAGCTTGTCGGGCTGGGGCAACTGGGCCTTGGCCAAGTGGCGCGCCAGCGTCCAGGCGGTCAGGGCGCCCATGCTGTGGCCAAAGAAAGAGAACGGCCGATCCAGCAAGGGCGCGATCTCCGGCAAAAGCTGGGCCATCAGGGCATCCATACTGTCAAAGGGCGCTTCTTCGATGCGCATCTCCCGGCCCGGCAGATTGACCGCCATCAGTTCAACGCCGGGCAGCCGGGCAGGCCACTGGCGGTAAATCGACGAGCCGCCACCCGCGAACGGAAAGGTAAACAGGCGGTAGGGCGCGTTGATATTGCTTGAGAAATTATTGAACCAGGTAGCGTTATGCATCGTTCTTCACCTTGGGGAAAATGGAATGTCAATTCCTGGCTGGCGCACCTGCGCCCGATCCGCTGCTCGCGGCCTGAGCTGACGTAACGCGGTGCCAGATCTGGGTACTGCCGAACAGCGGCAGGAACTGGTAGCCGCGCACTTTCAATTCGTTCTGGCCCTGGAGTTCCACGACGCAGTCATAGATCTTGTCCTTGTCGCGGTTGTAGATCTTGCCGCGCCAGACGCCGCCACCCTGGGACTGCAAATCGCTGAGGATCTTCAATCCCATCAGACGGGCCGGATCGACCGGCGCGGCCTTCGCGTCCGGGCTCATGGCGGCGGCGGAAATGACCCGCGTCACGCTGCCGCACAGGGCGGCACCGCAAGGGGCGATACTAACTTCCAGGTTGCCGCTGGCCGTCACCCACGTGCCCTGCTCGGTCATGGCCGGCTTGGCCTGTGCCTGGGCGTGCCCGGCGTAGTTGCCGGCGCCTGCCAGCAAGAGCGCATACATCATCACTTTCTTCTTCATCTCGAATCTCCGGGGTTGCCGTCCCCGCCATCGCGGGCGCGGGGACGGTCGGGTTAATTTACAGGCCCTTGAAACGGTAGCTCAAACCCGCCAGCAGGGATTGGTCGCGCGTGCTGCTGATCTTGGCCGTGACGGGGAAGGCGCCGAAGCGCGATTTTTCGACGGCGCCCGAATGGGTCGCACCCTCCGTCGACAGGTAGCGGTATTCGATCGTCAACGACAGGCCGGGCACCAGGTTTTCCAGCAGGGTCGCGCCCAGGATCAGTTGGTAGGCGCGGCTGCCGACGGAATCGTTGAAGTGCACCACTTCATTGCCCTGGGTGATGTACATATCGCTCCACTTGGCTTTCGAGTGACCTGCGCCCACGCCCACATAGGGCGCCACGCCGAAGGACAGCTTGGGGAAGTCGTAGTAGGCGTTGACGAAAACCGTCGTCTTGTCCTCGTCACCCGTTGCGTCGGCATTCTTTTGCGCGCCGGCGGTGGCGTGGTTGAAGCCGTTGCGGCGGTAACTAGCTTCCAGTTCGGCGCGTGTGCCGTTGCCGAAGTTCCAGCCCAGGGCCAGCAAGCCCGCGCCGCCGTTGTCGGTCTTGGTGTTGCCGCCGGGCTGAGGGCCGAAGGGGGCGCCCACGCCGGTGATGGTTTCCGTTTGCAGGTCATTGAAACCCAGCGCGCCGCTGGCATACAGGCCGGCGCCGGAATCGGCCAGGACTGGCGCGCAGGCGGCGCTCAGGGCTACGGCCAGCAGCAGGGCTGGCGATTTGAGAAATGAAGTCATGGTCACAGTCAGTCGAAAAATGTCGGCGCCGGAGCCGCCCGGATGGACGGCCCCCCGGAGGAATTACGGGACGCGGCGGCTGGCGATCTGCACGGCCATGGCGTCAGCCATGAAGGCATGCACCTTGGCGGTCGGGAAAGTCTCGGTCAGGTACAGGAACTGATCGGGATTGCACTGGCCCTTGGCTTTCAGCGCTTCGCAGGAATCGCTGGTGTTGGTGAAGCCGAATTCCTTGCCGTGCGCGATCACGCCCTTCAGGAAGTTGTCGAAGTCCCAATGGATGAACTGGAAGTTCTGTTCTTTCTCCAGGCCCGCCAGCATGGCTTCGAACTTGCGGTTGTAGGTCTCCGACACATGGCGGGCATGGCCGGCGATCGGGGTGTCGCGCAGCGCCGGCAGCACCGAGATATCGATGAAGTTCGGCGCCATGATGGTTTTTGCGCCGGCCTTGATCAATACGCGCAGATTCGTTTCCAGGCCCTTGACGGCGGCGTCCAGGATGCGCTCGGAATCGGCGCCCTGGAGCGTCGTGGCGGCCACGATGACGTCATTGCCGCCGTTGAAGACGAAGAAGAAGGCGTCCGGGTCGGCCTTGCCGCCGCGTGGCTCCAGGTAGGCTTTCAACTGGTTAGGCAGGTCGTCCGGACCGTTGCCGCTGGCCAGCGCGTCGCGCACGGCGAAGTTGGTGCCGGTGGCTGGGCCGAGCAAGTGGTTCGAGGACTTGACCTGGAAGCCCATCTTGGCCGCCAGCAGCTCGCCGGCCACCGGGCCGTTGGTGGTGCGGTTCTGGAAGAAGGGCGCCGGTGAATTGCCGTGGGTGCTGGCGTAGTTGCCCGTATCTGACAGCGCGCCGCTGAATTCGACGAATTGACTGAACGGGGTCGCCTGGGCCGCGACTGGCGCCAGGAACATCAGGGAAGCCAGGATGGCGGAAGTCAGGGTCGTTTTTTTCATGATCAGGCGTTTCCTATTGAATGTGAATGCAAAGTGGTGTGTTAAAAATCAGTTCAGTGCCAGTTGCCGCAGGCGCGCGTTGATCTGCTCCGCCAGGCCCTGCACATGGGGTTCGGACATCATCGTGATGTGATTGCCCGGCACCATGCGCACGCTCACGCCGTCGCCGCTCAGCGAACGCCAGCCCAGCGTGGACGCTTCCATGCCCGCCGCGCCATCGTCGTCCGCCGCCGCATAGTCATAGTCGACGTGATATTCGCCGGCGCGAAACAGCGACAGCGGTACCGGCAACGTGTCCCGCGGCAGGTAGACCGTCTTGCTGTTCTGGACGAAGACCTGGAAGAAGCCGCGTACCTGGGCCAGCGGGGTATCCGGCGGCAGCATGCCGCCCGCTTCCATCTTGTCCTTGAAGTAGGCCAGTTGGGCATCTGCGCCCAGGCAGCGCAGATCCGCGTAGTTCACGCCCAGGTCCTGGCCCGCCGATTCCGACAGGATGGCGCCGAACTTGGCCAGCCAGGCCGCGTCTTCCGTGCTGTCCAGTTCCGCCTGGGTAGGCTTGGGCAAGGGCGCCGGGGCGTCGATGACGATCACCGAGCTGACCTGCTCGCCCTGCCGCAGCAATTGTTGGGCCATCTCGAAAGCAATCCAGGAACCGAAGCAGTGGCCACCCAGCAGGTAAGGACCGTGCGGCTGCACCTTGCGGATTTCGCGGATGTATTCGGCCGCGATGTCCTCGACCTTGTCCAGCGGCGCCTGCTGGCCGTCCAGCCCGATCGCCTGCAAGCCATAGAAGGGACGTCCCTCCTTCAACATGCTGGCCAGGGCGTAGAAGTACAGCACGTTGCCACCACCGCCAGCCACGCAAAAGAACGGCGCTTCGCTGCCTTCGGTGCGGATCGGCACCAGCGGCGACCAGGCCTCCTGGTGACCGGCGCGCAGGCTCTGACCCAGCAGGGCCACGGTGGGATTGCGGAACAGCGTCGCCAGCGGCAGGCTTTGGCCGAACTCGCGTTCGATCTGGGCCATCAGGTAGACCGCCAGCAGCGAATGGCCGCCCAGGTTGAAGAAATTGTCTTGCACGCTGATCGGCTGCAGTTCCAGCACCTGTTCCCACAGGCGTAAGAGACGGCGCTCGACATCGTCGCGCGGCGGCACCAGCACGGCCGCTCCCGCTTCCCGCTGCTGCTCGGGCGCAGGCAGGGCGCGGTAGTCGATCTTGCCGTTGCCGGTCAGCGGCAAGGCGTCGATCATCACGAACACGGATGGCACCATGTAGTCGGGCAGGCGTTCGGCCAGGTAGCCGCGCAGCACGGGCGCCAGCGCGGCGCCGGGCGTGCGCGGGACGATATGGGACAGCAGGCGGTCGCCGCCCTTCTGGCCCTTTTGCACGCGCACCACGGCGGCCGCCACTTCGGGATGGCTGCCCAGCACCGTTTCGATCTCGCCCAGCTCGATGCGGAAACCGCGCACCTTGACCTGGTTGTCGAGGCGGCCCAGGTACTCGATGTCGCCATTGGCCAGGTAGCGCGCCAGGTCGCCCGAGCGGTACAGGCGTTCGCCCGGCGCATCCGTGAACGGGTGCGCGATGAAACGGGCTTGGTCCAGCTCCGGACGGCGCAAGTAGCCGCGCGCCAGGCCGTCCCCGCCCACGTGGATCTCGCCCACGACGCCCACGGGCACCGGTTGCAGGAAGGGGTCCAGCAGATACAGCTGCAAGTCTGGAATCGCGACGCCGACCACGCTCTTGGTGCTTTCCAGGTCTGCAATGGTCAGCACGCGGTAGCTGGCGTGAACCGTCGTCTCCGTGATGCCGTACATATTCACCATGCGCGGCCGCACGTCGCCGTGACGGTCGAACCAGGGCTTCAGGCTCTGGATGTCGAGTGCTTCACCGGCGAAGATCACCAGGCGCAGCTGCGGCAATTCATCGGCCGCTTCGCCCTGGTCGGCCTGCATGAACAGGCGGAAGGCGGAAGGCGTCTGATTCAATACCGTCACGCCTTCGCGGATCAGCAGGCGGCGCAACTCGGTCGGTGCGCGCGTGACCAGGTAGGGCACGACCACCAGTTTGCCGCCATGCAGAAAGGCGCCCCAGATTTCCCACACCGACACGTCGAAGGCGAAGGAGTGGAACAGCGGCCATACGTCGTTGGCGCCGAACTGATACCAGGGATCGGTCGCGCCGAACAGGCGGCTCACGTTGCGGTGGGTGATCTGCACGCCTTTCGGACGGCCGGTGGTGCCCGAGGTGTAAATCACATAGGCCAGCTGGTCGGGATTGTCGGAGCCGGCCAGGCTGCGGCCGGCCGCGCCGGCCGCGATGGCATCCCAGCCGCTGTCCAGCGCCAGCACGTGGGCGCCGGTCGATTGCAGCTCGTCCGCGTAAAGCTGCTGGGTCAGCAGCACTTGCACGGCGCTGTCTTCGATGATGAAGGCGCGCCGGTCCAGCGGCGTGGACGGGTCCAGCGGCACATAGGCGCCACCGGCTTTCAAGATGCCGAGCAGGCCGACGATCATCTCGATGGAACGCTCCACGCAAATCCCCACCAGCACATCCGGCCCCACGCCCAGGCCTTGCAAGTGCAGGGCCAGGGTGTTGGCGCGGGCATCCAGTTGCGCATAGCTCAGGGTGGTGTCGGCGAAGGCCAGTGCCACCGCGTCCGGCGTCGCTTGCGCATGCCGCTCGAAGCGGCGGTGCAGGCAAGTCACGTCCAGGTGGGTGCCCGGCTGGCCGCCACTGCCGGCCAGCACGGCCGCACGGGCGGCGTCGGACAGCAGGGGAAGCTGGCCGATATGCTGGGCCGGATCGGCGCTGAGCCCTTCCAGCAGCACCGTGAAGGCATCGGCCAGGCGCGCCATCGTGGCCGCATCGAACAAGCCCGTGTTGTACTTGAAGGAGCCGAACAGGGCGTCCTCCACGCTGGTCAGTTCCAGTTCCAGGTCGAACTGGCCTTCCTGCTGGGCCAGCTCGTACAGCTCCACTTCCACCCCGCCCCACTGGGCCCGGCGCCGGCCCGATTCCGCGGCGTCGGGCGGTGCGGCCAGATCCAGCAAGCCGCCCGTGCGCTGGGCGCGCTGGAACACGAACGACACCTGGAACATGGGCGAGTGGCTCGGATCGCGCTGCGGACGCAGGCGTTCCACCAGCAGGGGGAAAGGATAGTCTTGGTGGGCCATCGCTTCGATCACCGTGGTGTGCACGGCGGCCAGCAATTGCTGGAACTGGGGATTGCCGGACAGGTCGGAACGCACGACAACGGGGTTGACGAAGTAACCCACCACGTTGGCGAACGCCTCGCCGCGCATGCCCATGGTCGGCGCGCCGACCAGGATTTGCTCCTGGCCCGAGAAGCGATGCAGCAAGACCTGGAAGGCCGCCATCAACAGGGTAAACTGGGTCACGCCCTGCCGCTGGGCCAGCGCCGTCAGGCGCCGCGCCAGTGCCGCTTCCAGCACGACGGCCTGGGAAGCGCCGTGGTAGCTCTGCACCGGTGGACGGGTGCGGTCGGCCGGCAGATCCAGCGTCGGCAGCTCGCCTTCCAGCTTCGTTTTCCAGTAATTCCACAGGCGCTCGCCTTCCGGGCCGGCCAGCATCTGTTCCTGGTGGCGCACGAAGTTGCCATACGAAGCAGTCAGCGGCGGCAGCGCCGCCTGGCTTCCTCCCGTTTCGGCCTGATACAACTGGCCCACTTCATCGAGGTTCAGCCACAGCGACCAGCCGTCGTAGACGATGTGGCTGACCGTGACGAGCAGCACGTGGTCGCTCGCGTCCACGCTGAACAGCTGGACGCGGAACAGGGGGCCGGCTTCCAGGTCGAAAGGCCGCCGATACGCGCTGTCGACCATGTGGCGCAGCACGGCCGGGCTGGCATCGCCCGCCTGCACGACGTCGTAGCAGACGGCTTGGTAGCCGCTGACTTCCTGCACCAGTTCACCGCCCTCCATGCGGAAGCGGGCGCGCAGTACGCTGTGCCGGTCCAGCAGTCCCTGGAAGGCGCGGCGCAGCGCCTCGCCATCGATTTCGCTGCGGATGCGGATGCTGTACGCGATGTTGTAGGCACAGCTGTCCGGGGCGCTCTGATGCAGGAACCACAGGGCTTGCTGTCCGCGCGACAGCGGCACCCGCGTGTATTGTACGCTGGCCTGCTGGCGCAGCATTGCCGCCAGCATTGCCCGTTTATCTTGCGCCGGCTGTACCGCCGGGGCGCTCACTGCTTGATTCATGCTTGTTCCTCTTTCGCCAAGAATTCTTCCAGTGCCTTGTCAATTTCCGCATCGGACAATGCGCTCAGACGGGCATCCAGATCCTTCACCACTTTGAACAACTGGTCTTCCGACGCATGCGGATGTTCCTCCGTGCCTCCGGCGCCAGGCTCCCCGGCCGCGGCTGCGGCCGGCGCGCCGGTTTCCACCATCCGCGTCAGATGGACGATCAGTTCGGCCAAGGCATTCCCCTTCATCAGTTCCAGCGTCGAAATTTTGATGCCGATGCGACGCTCGATGACGCCCTGCAGCTCGATGCCCATCAACGAGTCCATGCCCATGCTCAGCAGCGACACGCCGGTATCGATCTTGGCGCGGTTCACCCGCAAGACGGTCGACACCAGTTCCAGTACCCCGTCTTCGATGGCTTGCTGGCGTTCGGCCGGTTCCAGCTGGCGCAGCGCATGTAGCGGGCTTTGCTCGGCCAGGTCGCCGCCGCCGTCCGCCGTGGCGGCGAACAGGCGGCTGTTGCGCGGTGCCTCGGCCCAGTTCGGGTAAGACACGCGCAGGCTCTGCCAGTCCATCATGGCGGCCCCGATATTCACCGGCTTCCAGTCGAGGATCTTGTCGAGTACGCCGATCGCTTGCGACGGGGTGAAGGAACCGAAGCCCATGCGGTTCAGGTAATCTTCCACGCCCTTCGAGCGGGCCGCCATGCCGACCTGGCCCAGGGCCCCCCAGTTGATGGCGGTGGCCGGCAGGTTCAGGGCGCGGCGGTGCTGGGCCAGCGCATCCAGGTAGGCATTGGCCGACACATACGGCGCCTGCCCAGGATTGCCGACCAGCGAGCCGACGGACGAGAACAGCACGAAATAGTCGAGCGGCAGGTAGCGGGTGTGCTGGTGCAGCAGCCAGGCGCCGCGCGCCTTCGGCTGCATCACGGCTTCGATCTTGCGCGCTTCCAAGACATTGATGGCGGCATCGTCCAGCACCGCGGCGGCATGGAACACCCCCTTCAGTGGCGGCATGCCGACGGCGATCGACTGCAGCAAGCGCTGCACGCCCAGGTCGTCGGCGATGTCTGCGGCGACGGCGTAGACATTCGCCCCCGCCTGCTGCAGGCTGGCGACCGCCTGTTTCGCTTCCGGCGTACCGGCGCCGTTACGCCCCACCAGCGCCAGGTGGCGCACGCCCTGGCCCACCAGCCAGTTGGCCATCTGCAGGCCGAAGCCGCCGAAGCCGCCCGTGATCAGGTAAGTGCCGTTGGCATCGAAGCGCGCGCCGGCACGCTGCCCGGCATCGTCCAGATCGAGCACGCGCAGGCCCAGGCCCGCGCCGCGGGCGACGGCGTCCAGCTGTTCCGTGTAGAGCGTGGCCGGGGTGCGCCGCAGCGCCAGCGGCTGCAGGTCGCCGGCCTTGAGAAGGGCTTGCACCTGGTTTGCCAGTTCGGCAAACAGGGCCGGGTCGTGGCGCATGATCTGAATGATGTCCAGGCTGGCGCGCAACTGGTTGCCCTGCAGCGCGGGGGCGGCGGCCTTGCCAGCGCTGCTGTCGATGTAGCGCCCGGACACGCCCAGCAGGTTGTGAACCTGGGCCGCCAGTTCGCCCTGGCCGTCGTTCAGCACGACGTCCAGGCCGCGCGCGCCGGTCAGGGCGCGGATGCTGTCGATGCATTCCATGGTGCTGGCGTCAAACACATGCCGCAAGCCCTGGGCGCGCAAGAAATCGCGCTCGGCGCTGCCTGCGGCGCTGGCGTAGACGGTGGCACCCAGCCAGCGCGCGACCTGGATCGCGGCCTGGCCCAGGCGGCCACTGGCGTTCTGGATCAGCACATATTCGTTCGCCGTCAGGCGAGCGATGTTGTGCAGCGCGTGGTAGGCGGCGGCGAAGCTGCTCAATTGGACCGGATCGGTGCCGCCCGTGGCCAGGCTGGTGCTGCGCAGCAACTGGCTGGCCGGCACGGTCAAGAAGGGCGCCGGTTCGGCCGACAGTTGCAGCATCACCCTTTCGCCGGCCTGCACTTCATCGACGCCGCTGCCGACGGCCACGACGACGCCGAAGGCTTCGGCGCCCTGCCAACGGCCCGCCGCGCCATCGGGCAGGACGATCTGTTCCAGCGCCACTTCCACTTCCAGCGCGGCCGGCACGCGGCGCGCCGTGGCCGAGGCCCAGGCGGCGGCGCCTTCGACGACGTCCTCGCGCCGGCTCAGTTCAGCCACCGTGCGGCGCGCCAGGCGCGACACATAGCGGCCTTCGGCGCGCAGGGCGACTTCTTCCTCGCGGCTGTCGGACAGCACTTCCAGCGCCAGGGCGCCGGCCGGGTCGGCCTGCGGATCGATGTCGATCAGGCGCAGGCGCAGTTCCGCATACTCATTGATGGCCACCCGGACGAAGCCGATGGCGGGTGCCTGCGCCACATTGACCTGCGCTTGCTGGCCGACGCACTGGGCCTGGGCCGTGACGAAGAACAGCCGCGCCGCATGCTCGACAGCGCGCTCGGCCACGCTCTGCACCAGGTGCATGACGGAGACGGCATTGGCCGTACCGATGTCGTCGATATGCAGGCCGGCATCCAGGCTCCACAGGTGGACGATGCCGCGCAAAGGCGTGTCGCTGGTCTGTTCGAGCAAGCGCTGCAGGTCTTCCTTGCTGTCGGTCCGAACCATATAGTTGTGGCTATCGACCTGCTTGAAGGCAGAACCGCTGCGGGCCATGATGACCTTGCCGGCACCATCAGCTTGCAGGCGGGCCGCCAGTGCATCGGCGGCGCCGCCCGTGTCGCCCAGCAACAGCCAGTTGCCGCCGTCCTCGGGCGCGGCTTCCTGTTGCGCCGGCTCCCATTCGAACTGGTACAACCATTGTTCCAGCTTGGCCATCTCGTCCTGGCCCTTCTGGGTCAGGGCCTGGGCGCGCACGCCCAGCACTTCGGCCAGAATATTGCCGTCCGCATCGCACAGGGTCACATCGCCGGCCAGGGCATGGTCGTGATGGTAGTGGCGCTCGGAATGGCACCAGAACTGGTTCGGCAGCGGCTGGTAGAGACGAATCTGGCGAATACTGACGGGAACATAGACGTTCTGGTCGCCGCTGACGGTCAAGCCGGACAGCAGGGTCTGGAAGCAGGCATCCAGCAGGCTCGGATGCATCAGGTTGTTATGCTCCCTCTGGCCCAGGGCTTGGTGGCCTTCGATCAGGGCCAGGGCTTCGGCGCCGTCGCCACTCAGCCACAGGCCGCGCACGCCCTGGAAGTAGGGGCCGTACTGCAGGCCGCGGCCGCGCATGTCGGCATAGTGGGCCGTATGGCTGACGGCGTCCGGGCAGCGGGCGCGGATGTCGTCGAGCTGGCGCGGCTGCGGCAGGGCCAGGGGAATGTGCGACAGCTGGCCACGGGCGTGCTCGCTCCAGGCCGCGCCTTCGCGCTCACGGCTGAACACGGCGTAGCGGCGGCTGGCCTGGTCATAGGTGACGTGCAGGCGCGGCTGGCTGTTGGCGCTGACGATCAAGGCCTTGAAGAATTCCAGGTTTTCCAGCATCAGGTGGGGCGTGCCCACGGTTTCCCGGTGCACGGCCAGGCCCAGTTCCACGTAGGCTGCGCCCGGCAAGATCACCAAGTCTTCCACGCGGTGGTGCTGCAGATACGGCAGCAGATTTCCGTTCAGGGTGCTTTCCCACACGGGCAGGGGACCGTTGACGCGGTGGCCCAGCAGGCTGTGTTCGGCCACCGCCATGCGGTCCAGGTAGGCGGCTTCGCCTTCGGCCCAGTGCTCTTCACGCTGCCATGGATAGGCCGGCAGCTTGGTATAGACCCCGCCGGCCGCGTGGAACACGCTCCAGTCGATGGCGGCGCCGGCGCTGTAGAGCCCGGCGACGGCTTCGAAGAAGGTCAGGCTTTCCGGCTTGTTGCGGCGCAGCGAGGTGAGCAGCGTGCCCGTCACGCCCTGATCGGCCAGGATTTCCGTGATCGAGCTCGACAGCACTGGATGGGGCCCCACTTCCAGGAACAGGCGGTGGCCGTCGCGGATCAGGGCTTGCATGGCTTTTTCGAAAAACACGGGTTCGCGGATATTGTCGCACCAGTAGGCGGCGTCGTAGGCGCCCGCCGCAGCCACCTCGCCCGTCACGGTCGAGTACAGCGGCACAGTGGCGGGGCGGATGCTGAGGTCGGCCAGCACCTCCATCACTTCCGCCTTCAGCGGCTCCATCGTGTGGCTGTGGTAAGCCACTTCCACGCTCAAGAAGCGGTGGAAGATTTGCTGTTGCTTCAACTGCTGCGCCACCTGCTGCAGGGCGTCGGCGGCACCGGCCAGGGTGACGGCCGTGGGGCCGTTGGCGGCGGCCAGCGACAGCCGGCCCGGGTGGGCCGCCAGGTAGGGCTGGGCGGCGGCCGCCGACAGGCCCACGGCCAGCATGGTGCCGATGCCGGCAGCCTTCTTCTGGATACGGCTGCGGTGGTAGGACACGCGCAGCGCGTCTTCCAGGCTCAGCACGCCCGCGATGTAGGCCGACGACACTTCACCCACGCTGTGGCCGACGACGGCGGCCGGTTCCACACCTTTCGAACGCCACAGGGCGGCCAGGCTCACCTGCAGCACGAAGTTGGCGGGCTGGGCAATCTGGGTTTCCAGGATGCGCGACACGCTCTCTTCGGCCTGCATTTCGGCGAGGATGGACCAGCCGGCCAGGCGCTGGAAGATGGCGTCGCATTCTTCCGCCATGGCGCGGAACACGGGTTCCGTGGCCAGCAACTCGCGGCCCATGGCCCACCATTGCGGCCCCATGCCGGTCAGTACGAAGACCGGCTTCTGGCCCTTGTTGGCGCCATTGCCCGTGGCCATGCCGGCGCCGACGCCGTCGTCGATGAAGCTTTGCAACTGCTCCAGCATCTGTTCGCGCGACTCGGCGACCAGGGCCAGGCGCTGATCCTGGTGGCCGCGGCGCAGGGCGGCGGAATAGCACAGGTCGCTCAGGCTGGTGTCCGGACGGGACAGTTGGGTATGGTAGCGCCTGGCCAGGGCCGCCAGCGCGGCCTTGCTGCGGGCCGACAGGGGCAGCAAATATTGGGCCGACGCGACGGCGCCAAGCCGGACCGCATCCGCGCCCTGTTCCACAGGCTGGTATTGCTCCAGGATGGCGTGGGCATTGGTGCCGCCGTAGCCGAAGGAGTTGATCGCGACGCAGGCATTGCCGGGGCCGGCAGGCATGGTTTCCAGCGCCAGCGGCAGGCGCAGGCCCAGCTCGGCGAAGGGAATGTTCGGATTCGGAATGGTCAGGTTGGCCAGCGGCGGGATCGCATTGTTTTTCAGGCACAGGGCCAGCTTGATCAAGCCGGCAACCCCGGAAGCCGCTTCCAGGTGGCCGATATTGGCCTTGACGGAACCGACCACGCAAGGCGCTTGCGCGGAACGGCCTTCGCCGAGGGCGGCGCCGATGGCGCGCGCTTCCAGCGGGTCGCCGATGGGGGTGCCGGTGCCGTGCGCTTCCACATAGCGGATTTGCAGGGGATCGACGTCCGCTTGCTTGAGCACGGTGCGCATCAGCGCTTCCTGGGACAAGGGGTTCGGTACCGTGATGCCGTCCGTGCGGCCATCCTGATTGACGCCCGTGCCGCGCACCAGGCCATAGATATCGTCGCCGTCGCGCAGGGCGTCGGCGTAAGGCTTGAGCACGACGATGCCGGCCCCTTCACCGCGGCCATAACCGTTGGCGCGGATATCGAAGCTCTTGCTGCGGCCGTCGGGCGAGAGGAAGCCGCCCTTGCACATGGCGATCAGATTTTCCGGACGGTACATGACGTTGACGCCGCCGAACAGGGCCAGCGAACATTCACCGCGCCAGATCGACTGGCAGGCTTCGTGCATGGCGACCAGGGAAGACGAACAGGCCGTGTCCAGGGTGAAGCTGGGGCCGCGCAAGTCAAACACATAGGACAGGCGGTTCGACAGGATGGTCAGGGTAGAGCCGACTGCCGAATGGGGGCCGATCTGTTCGCGGTTCAGGGGGCTGAACTGGGTCAGCAGGTTATCGAGCATGAAGCCGCCGATATAGACGCCCGTGTCGGAGCCGGCCAATTGCTCGGGCTG
The DNA here is from genome assembly GCA_003482555.1 of Janthinobacterium sp. Classification (GTDB taxonomy): domain Bacteria; phylum Pseudomonadota; class Gammaproteobacteria; order Burkholderiales; family Burkholderiaceae_D; genus Janthinobacterium. The sequence goes on from DMYQ01000339.1 coordinate 20,734, forward strand.
CAGGCCGGCGTCTTCCAGCGCTTCCCAGGCCACTTCCATCAGCAGGCGCTGCTGTGGGTCGATGAAACCGGCTTCGCGCGGCGAAATGCCGAAGAAGGCGGCGTCGAATTCCTTGATTTTCTGGTCGATGAAGCCGCCTGCGCGCACATACATCTTGCCGGGGGTGGCAGGGTTGGGGTCGTAGAACTGGTCCACATTCCAGCGGTCCGCAGGCACTTCGACAATGCCATCCCTGCCCTCTTTGAGCAATTCCCAGAATTCCGCCGGATTGCTGACGCCACCAGGAAAGCGGCAGCCTATGCCGACGATAGCGATCGGCTCACGTTGATTGTTTAACATGTTGTCCCATTTCAAAAAAAAGATCAGTCGAACGGATGGCAAGACCATCTCAGCGCGGAGCCATCAGCATCCGTTTCGAAACAGCCGGAGAAGCACGAATGCAAGGAGTGGCATTTACCTCAAGAATCATTGCATCAGATGGAGATTATTCGATTTTTATAATTGTGTAATTGTCATTTTCAACCGATTTAAATTGCATGCCAAGACAATTTCTTAATAAAAATATTACAAATGTCATATTTCGCAATGAGACAACAGTCATGCGATGCAATACAAAAGGAATTGCTTTGCAAATTTTGCGATTTATGGCATTGTCTCGTTCGCCGCCTCGCATATTGGCGTGCGCGTGCCCGCGCATCCAGTGCGGGAAACTTTTTGTTCATGATTTGAGAGAAGATGCACTCTGCAGAAAATTTGTTCGATTCCGCCACCCTGGCTGAAAGGGTGCGCTCCTTGATGGAGCGCCGCGGCATCGCCAAGCGCCGGCAATGCAAGGAACTGACCCATATTTTGCAATTGAGCTTTTCGCAAGCCCACCGCAAGCTGAACGGGGCCAGTCCGTGGACGCTGGAACAGCTCAAGAAGCTGACCGAACATTTTGGTGAACCTCTGGGCATGCTGGAACAGGAACACGAGGTGCCGGCCGGCATGGCGGACGCGGACGGGCGCGGCGAAATCCATGACGCCCTGTTTGTTATCGGCGAGCGCGCGCTGCCCTGCACGGCCTGGATCGGGCCGCGCGTCTGCCTGCAATACCGCGCGGAATTCATCGCCCTGCACGATGCTGACGGCTGGCGCGTCGTGGAAAACGGCCCCGGCCTCGATATCCATGCCGAGCGCCACCAGGTCGACAAGGTGGAAATCCATGTCCAGCAGCCGCCCCAGGCGACCATTGCCGTCATCGACGATGACCGCAATTCGGCCGACAATCTGCGCGACTACCTCAACGAGACGGGCTTCAAGGCCAGCGCCTTCTACAACCATGCGACGCTGGAAGCGGCCATGCAGGAAGTGGAATATGACGGTTATGTGGTCGACTGGTTGCTGGGCAGCACCACGACGGAGCAACTGATCCGCTCGATCCGCCTGTCCGGCCAGGCCACGGCGCCCATCATCCTGCTGACGGGCCAGCTCATCACGGGCAAGGCCAATGAGTCCGATGTCGCCCGCGTCATCATGCAGTTCAATGTGAATTGCCAGGAAAAGCCGACCCGCCTGTCGATCATCGCGGCCGAACTGTCGAATGCGCTCAACTTGCACTGAAGCGGCGCCCCCGCCATCGACCGTTACCACCCAGTGTAGTGTTGCGCGTTGATTGCGACTGATAAAAATAGCGGATTTTTCGCC
>DMYQ01000339.1:22683-31706 GCA_003482555.1 Janthinobacterium sp.
CAAGAAGAGCGCAACACTACACCTAGCAAAGGCAGACCACGCATGAGCAGCTCATTGACCAAGGCGCCCCGACTGAGTGCCGTGTTCTTCACGATATCCCTGATCCTGACTTGCCTGATGGTGTATCTGGGCAACACGATCTTCCTGGCCCAGGGTAATCTGAACAGCATCCTGAGCGTGGGTCGGCGCAACTATGACGCGCTGGCGCAGTTCCAGATTTCCTTCGAGCGCATGGGCAATCTGGCCTTGCGCCACAGCACGGGCATGGATCCGGAACCGGCCCGGATGATTCTGCAATACCGCATGCTGCAAGCCCAGTTCGCGGAATTTTCCGGCCCGGCCGGAAACGACGGAGTCAGCGACGACGCCCTCGCGCCCGACTTCCGCAGCAATCTGCTGGCGCTGGGCGGTTTCATGCAAGAGCTGGTGACGGAGTTGCCGAAAGTGCAGAACGATCCGGCTGGCATGGCCGGGCTGGTGCGCAGCTTCGAAAAGATGCGCAAGCCGGTCGAGCAAATGACCCAGGCCGTGCGCAACTTCGAGCACAGCCATTCGATCGCCGGCGCCAACCATGTGACCGTGCTGCGCCGCTCCATGTATGTGAGCGGCCTGCTGCTGTGGGCCAATTTTTCCGTCTGGGTCATGTTGCTGCTGCTTAGCGTGCGCCAGGCGCGCATGCTGATCCGCAAGCAGGAAGTGGCCATCGATGCGGAGCAGCAAGCCGTGATCGCCGGCCAGCAGGCCGTGATGAACAAGAACACCATGCTGGGCATGATCAGCCACGAACTGCGCACCCCCCTGCAGACCATCATTTCCTCGATCGACCTGCTCACCTTGCACCAGCAGAAACAGGTCCGCTCAGACAGTAATGTGATCACCCGCCTGGGCGAGGCGTCCATCCAGCTGGAGGCCCAGTTGAAGGACTTGACGGACTATGCCCGCCTTGACGCGGACAAGCTCAGTCTGCGCTTTGCGGTCTGCCAGCCCGTCGCCATGATGCGCGCCGTGGTGGGAAATTTCGACGGCCTGGCCAAGCGCAAGGGTCTGACCCTGGTGGCCGACATCGGCGACAGCGAGTTGGCCATCCTTTCCGATGAATACCGCATCCAGCAGATCGCCAGCAATCTCGTGTCGAATGCGATCAAGTATTCCGAACGGGGGGAAGTGCGGGTGCAACTGGTGCCGCTGCAGCCTGGCAGCGCCACGCTGTGCTTCAGCGTCAGCGATACGGGACCGGGCATAGCCGCAGAAGACTTGCCGCGCCTGTTCGAGCCGTTTACCCAAATCGACCAGTCGCATACGCGGCGCTACGACGGCGCCGGCCTTGGCCTGGCCATCGTCAAGGGCCTGGTGGATCTATTCGGCGGCCAGATCCGGGTCTGCAGCACGGTCGGCCACGGCACCCGCTTCGACGTCAGCCTGCCCGTGGCCCAGGCCGTCAGCACGCCGCACGCGGAAGCGAACGCCTACAGCGCCAACCGGCGCACCCGCGTCCTGCTGGTGGACGATAATGCCGATGTGCGCGCTTCACTGAAAGATGTGCTGGAACAGCTGGGCTATCAATGCATCACGGCCGACAGCGGCGCCGTGGCCCTGAAAAAGGCGGCCGAACAACGCTATGCCGCCATCTTGCTCGATATCCAGATGCCGGAAATGGATGGTTTCTCCGTCGCCGCCCAGTTGCGCCGCTCGGCCGGTCCCAACCAGTACTCGCCCATCATCGGCATCAGCGCCTATTCGCAGAAGCGCAATACGGAAGCGGAGCTGCGCTTCTTCTCGCACTACCTGATGAAGCCGATCCGCCAGGAACGCCTGCGCGCCTTGCTGCAGACCAGCGTGCAGCCGCAGCTCTAAAGCCGGCCGCGCTCAGGCTGCCAGTGGCAGGCTGAGGCGCACTGCCAGGCCGCCGCCGTCGCGCTCGGCCAGGGTGAGAGTACCGCCCAGGGCCAGCGTCAGTTGCTGGGCAATGGCCAGGCCCAGGCCCGTGCCGCCCGTGTCGCGGTTGCGCGAATTGTCGATGCGGTAAAACGGTTGCAGCACGGCTTGCCGTTCGTCCGGGGCGATGCCGGGACCGCGGTCCAGCACGGCAATCGAGTAGCGCTGGGGCGCTTCCCGGCTCACTTCAATTTCCACGTCGCTGCCGAATTTCAGCGCGTTGTCGACCAGGTTGGTGATGACGCGGCGCAGCGCGTGGGGCCGCGTCGTCACCGACAGCGCCAGCTGGCCGTGCAGGCGCAGGCCCTGGCCGGCGTCCGTGTAGTCGTAGACCAGGCTGGCCAGCAGGGCGTCCAGATTGGTGCGGCAGGGCGTTTCCGTCAAGCCCTTGGCGTCGCGCGCGTAGGCGATGCCTTCTTCCACCAGCATCTGCATGGCGCGCAGGTCGCCCAGCATCTTGTCGCGCTGCAGTGGATCGTCCAGCAGGTCGGCGCGCAGGCGCAGGCGCGTGATCGGGGTTTGCAGATCATGCGAGACGGCCGCCAGGATGTGCATGCGTTCATTCAGGAAGTTGGCGATGCGGCCGCGCATGGCATTGAAGGCCGCGGCGGCCCGGGCCACTTCCAGGGGGCCGTCTTCGGGCAGGGCCGGGGCCGTCATGGCCGGGCCCATCAGGTCGGCCGCGCGCGCCAGGTGTACCAGGGGCCGCGTGGCCAGGCGCACGGCCCACCACATGCACAGGATCAGGACCACCAGTTGGATCAGGAGGGCCGGCACCAGCCAGGCCGGCAGGGGCATGGGCGAAGGCGTCAGCATGATGGTCAGCGGCATGCCGTCGTTCAGCCTGAGGTGGATGTCGATACGGCGCTGGCGCGGATCGGGCGCCGTCGTCGCGCTGACGGCGTAGCTGGCGTCGAGGGCGGCATGGATGGAATCGACCACCTCATTGGCCAGCGGTATGCTCAGGGGTACGCCCGCTTTCATCGGCCCCAGCAGGAAGCGGTAGTTGCGCCGTTCCAGCTTGTCGAGCCAGAATAGCCGTTCCGCCGCCGGCACCCGCTCCAGGATGGCCACGGAACTGGCCACGTCCTTGCCCAGCGAGTACAGCATGCTGGTCTTGCTGGCTTGGCCTTGCTGATACAGGATCAGGCCGTAGGATAGGCCGTGGGCCAACACCAGGCCGCAGACCAGGATCAGGGTCAGGCGGCCGAACAGGGAGTGCGGCCACCAGGCCGGCCCGTCAGCCTTCACGTCAGCCTTCACGCCGGGCTCTGCCAGGGCGCGACGGCGACGGCGAAGACATAGCCTTCGCTGCGCACGGTCTTGATGTAGCGCGGTTCGCGCGCATCTTCCATCAGGCGCTGGCGCAGGCGGCTGACGAGCAGGTCGATGGAGCGGTCGAACAGTTCCGCTTCCCGGCCCTGGGTCAGGTTCAGCAACTGGTCGCGGTTCAGCACGTGCTGGGGATGGTCGAGGAAGACCCGCAACAGCCGGTATTCCGCGCCGCTGAGCGAGACCATGGTGCCGCTGGCGTCGAGCAGGTGGCGGGCCGTCGTGTCCAGTATCCAGTCGCCAAAGCCGATGCGGTGGGCCGCTACCGCCTCGTGCATCCTGGGTGGCAGCATGCGCGTGCGCCGCAGCACGGCGCGGATGCGCGCCATCAGCTCGCGCGCGGCGAAGGGCTTGGTCAGATAGTCGTCGGCGCCCATTTCCAGGCCGATCACGCGGTCCGTTTCATCGGCGCGGGCCGTCAGCATGAGGATGGGGATGGCTTTGGTCTTGCCTGTGCGCAAATCGCGGCACAGGGCCAGGCCGTCTTCGCCCGGCAGCATGAGGTCGAGAATGACCAGGTCGAAGGCATTCACCTCCAGGGCGGCGCGCATCTGCCGGCCGTTTGCCACGGCCGTGACCTGGAAGCCATTCTTCGTCAGGTATTCGGCCAGCAGTTCGCGAATATCGCGGTCGTCATCGACGATCAGTAAGTGGTCAGTTTGTTCCATACTCGCTTTATAGCTGAAAATTGCCCCGTCTACCCGCCCGTTTGTATCGCAGTGTATCCGAGCCCGCATCAGATACACAACATTGCACGATATTGGCAGCACAGCACAAGGCAAACACAAGGCAGATACATTGGGCAGGTCAAATCTATCCTATGAATTACCTTACCAGGAGACCACCATGCAGCACCTGAACTATCACCTGATGTATCGCCTCGGCCCCCTGCTGGCTCTGGCCACCTTGTCCGCCGCCGCCTGCGGCGCCGACGCGGGCAGTTGCGACTCCGTCGTCTGCACCCAGGCCGGCGCCAGCCGTCCGGCCAGCAACGCAGGCACCGCCACCGCCACTGGCGCCAGCGCCAGCCTGTATGGCCGCACGGCCGTCAAACCCGAGCTGCTGCGCGAGCTCAAGCGCAGCGGCGAACGCGAATGGAAGGACAATATGATGAGCCGGGATGGCGCGGCGGAAGCCTATGACTGCGCGCTCAGCGTTGGAATCGGCGGCGACCTGAGCACCAGTGGCTACAAGGGCCTGCGCCTGTTCGGCAAGACCCATACGCTGTCGCGTCCGGACGGCAAGGGGACGCAATGATCAATATCTTGCTAGCCCTGATGGCCGGCGTCTTCACCATCGCCGCGCCCTGCATCCTGCCTATGCTGCCCATCCTGCTGGGAACTTCGATCGGCCAGACCAGCAAGGCCAGGCCCGCCTTCATCGCACTGGGCTTTGTCGTCACCTTTTCCGCCTGCGCCCTCGTGTTCGGTTTGTTTTCCGAAAGTCTGGGCCTGTCGCAGCAAACCTTGCGCGATACGGCCACGGCCCTGCTGCTGCTGTTCGGCCTGCTGATGCTGTGGAAGCGGCCCTTTGAATGGCTGGCCCTGCGCCTGAACGGAGTCGTCAACCGCGCCAATGATATGGGCAACCGCGCCGAACTGGGCAATATTGGCGGCCTCGTGCTGGGCATGACCATGGGTGCCGTATGGACGCCCTGTGCCGGCCCCGTGCTCGGCTCCATCCTGACCCTGGTGGCGACTGCCCACGACCTGGGCCGCGCCGCCACCTTGCTGCTGAGCTATTCGGTGGGCGCCGGCATTCCCATGCTGGCCATCGCCTACGGCGGCCAGCACATGACGACCCGGGTGCGGCGGGTGGCGCGCCACGCGGCCCGCATGCAACTGGTATTCGGCGTGCTGATCATCTTGACGGCCGTTGCCATGTACTACCAGTACGATACGCTGGTGACGAGCTGGCTGTCGACCCTGCTGCCCAATCTGGCGCCGGGTTCCTGAGTGCGGCAAAGACCGAAACGGGGCGTATATAATTTGTGCATGAAGCGGTACGGCCCTTCCAATCATCGACAAGGTAGCATGCTCAATCGACTCCACCACGCGGCCATCATTTGCTCCGATTACGCCGCGTCAAAACGCTTTTACACCGAATGTCTGGGGCTGCGCATCGTCGCCGAATATTACCGGGCCGAGCGCCAGTCGTACAAGCTCGACCTGGCTTTGCCGGACGGCGCGCAAATCGAACTGTTTTCTTTCCCGGCAGCGCCACCGCGGCCCTCTTACCCTGAGGCGCGCGGCTTGCGCCACCTGGCCTTCGAGGTCGACGACGTGGCCGTGTGCAAGAGCCGGCTGGAAGCGCAGGGCATCGCCGTCGAGGCCATCCGCATCGACGAATACACGGGCCGGCGTTTCGTCTTCTTCGCCGATCCCGACGAATTGCCGCTGGAACTGTACGAAGCCTAGTCCGGCACCGCGGCGGCGCCGCTCACTCGCGCGACAGGCGCTTCATGGCATCGGCTTCCAGCTTCTTGTATTCGGGCGTCAGCAGCACGGCGCGGATCTCTTCCCAGATCGCCAGCGCCCGCTTCGGATCGCTGTCATAAGCCTTGCGTCCGATCAGCAGGTACAGGGGCATGACGACGTAGGGCGTGGCCGCTTCGCTGATCAGGCCGCGAAAGCGGGGATCGTTTGCCGCCAGCCATTCCGCGTCCCTGCCCTGCAGCACGGCGGCGTCGGCGATGCCGTTCGCCAGCATGCGCAAGCCTTCCTCGGAAGTCTTGACGGCTTCGTTGACTTCGACCCCACGCTCCCTCAGCAGGCCGGCGAGGAAATAACCGCGCGGCACCACCACGCGCCCGCGCGGCGCCAGCAAGTCCTTGCCGTTCCAGCTGGCGCCGCTGCCATTCCTCAGATAAACGTTGAAGGTGTCGCTGTACAGGGCCGCCCTGGGGTCGGCGTGGCCGTCGGGCAAGGTCGGCGCCACGCTGAAGAGGCGCCGCTCCGGCGTGTCGGCGGCGGCGAAGACGCCATCCATGTGCCCCACCCGCACTTCCTCCAGACAACGCTTCCACGGCAGCGGCACGAAGTCGAACTGTTCGGCCAGGCGTTCCTGCACGCGCCTGAGCACGTTGAAATTGAGGCCGCTGCCATCCGGCGCCGTCCATGGCGACAGGGCCACGTCTTCGTAGCATAGGCGCAAGGGGGCGGCGGCGGCGTTGCCGGCCGCGCACAGGGCGAGGGCGATGGTGAGGCAAGGAAAGATATGCATGTCTCGGCCGCTAAAAATGTGACGAATCGAAGCAAGTTCCAGAGTAACACCGGCGGCGCCGGTGCGGCCAATATCGTCGGCGGCGCACGGTCCGCTGTCCAAAGGGCGCAACGAAATCGCCCGCCGCCCCGGCATCGGATCGGCCGGTTCGGCCCGGGCATCGGCATGGTGGGCAGCTAAGTCCAGCGGCTCCCTGCCAAGCCCGCATCCGATGCCGCATGGGGAAGGCTTGATACGGCAGGGCTTACCCGCTATACTTAGTTGCAAATTTGACTAGAATCAAGGTCTGCTTTGTTAAGGGAATGCGTCCAATGAGTATCGATCACTTTGCGGACAAAGCCAGCGGTTTCGATCAAAACCGAAGTGGAGTGGACAAGGTCCTGAAGTAGGATTGCGCACGGCCCGGGTGACCAGCGTGAACCATGCCGACGCCCCGCGCGAAAAGCCGCGCGCTCCGGTGAATGCAAACCTTGGTCGTCATGGTCCACCTCGCTCGCACCGATTCCGATCTCGCACATTCATGGCTGAACGCAATCAAACCAAGGGCACATTCATGTCGCTGCACTCGCGCCTTCGCTGGCTCTTTCTGGCAAACGCCACCGTGCTGATCACGCACCAAATCGATGCCGCCTACTGGCACGAGTGGGAATTGTTCTTCATCCCTGGCGGCAATCAGGTGAACCTGCTGTTAAACATTCCAATCATTGCCCTGGTTCTCTACGCGCACAGTCGCTTCATTGCCAGCGCAAGCACTGGCCTGGCCTTCTACAAGTTGCTGGCGGGATTAGGTTTCCTGACGGTCGGCATTCATGCCTTCTTCTTCGCGCGGGGCGGCGAGTCCTTCAATCAAGCCATGTCACTCGCGCTTCTCGTCGCCACATTCGTTTTTTCAAGTTGGCAACTACTGGCTTTGCGGGGCATGGAGCAAGCAAGCGCGCCGGCACGGCAGTGAGGCCCAAGCCTTGAATCGCGAGGGCAAACGCGCGCTTTCGCCGAGCATGCATGAAAGCGATTCGATCTCTGCAGCGTACGCCCACGCCGGACCCACGTAAAAAAAGCAGCCGAAGCCGCTTTTTTTTGCTGCGAGCGCGTGCTTAGTGCTTGGCGCGCAGCTTGGCGATCGCGGCCAGTTGGCCGATCGCGCTGGCCAGCTCGGCTTGCGCCTTGGCGTAGTCGATGCCCGAATCCTTATTGAGCATCGTTTCTTCCGCGCGCTTCTTGGCCGCGCTTGCTTTCGCTTCGTCCAGATCCTTGCCGCGGATCGCGGTGTCGGCCAGGACGGTCACGGCGTTCGGTTGCACTTCCAGCAGACCGCCGGCGACGAAGACGAATTCTTCTTCAGCCTGGCCGACTACCTTGATGCGCACGGCGCCCGGACGGATGCGGGTGATCAGCGGCGTATGCTTGGGATAAATCCCCAGCTCGCCCGCTTCGCCCGGCAACGCGACGAATTCCGCCTCGCCTGAAAAAATCAGTTCTTCAGCGGAAACCACGTCAACGTGAATTGTGTGTGCCATGTGTGTCCTATCGGGTGGAAGAACCCCGCCCGAAGGCGGGGTCAAGCCTAAACTCAATAATTAATTGAGTTTTTTGGCTTTTTCGATTGCTTCTTCGATCGTGCCGACCATGTAGAACGCTTGCTCTGGCAGGTGATCGAGTTCGCCGGAAGCGATCATTTTGAAGCCCTTGATCGTATCTTTGAGCGAAACGTATTTACCCGGCGCGCCGGTAAACACTTCAGCGACGTGGAATGGCTGCGACAGGAAACGCTGCATCTTACGTGCGCGCGCGACCAGCAGTTTGTCTTCCGGCGCCAATTCGTCCATACCCAGAATCGCGATAATGTCGCGCAATTCCTTGTAGCGCTGCAGAGTCATCTGCACGGCGCGGGCGGTGTCGTAATGCTCTTGACCGACGACCAGCGGATCCAATTGACGCGAGGTCGAATCGAGTGGATCGACGGCCGGGTAGATACCCAGCGAGGCGATGTCACGCGACAGGGCGACGGTCGAATCCAGATGGCCGAAAGTGGTCGCAGGGGACGGATCGGTGTAATCATCGGCAGGAACGTAGACGGCCTGAATCGAGGTGATCGAACCGGTCTTGGTCGAAGTGATGCGCTCTTGCAGACGGCCCATCTCTTCGGCCAGGGTAGGCTGATAACCCACGGCGGACGGCATACGACCCAGCAGCGCCGACACTTCGGTACCGGCCAGGGTGAAACGGTAGATGTTATCGACGAAGAACAACACGTCTTTACCTTCGTCGCGGAACGACTCGGCGATCGTCAGGCCGGTCAGCGCAACGCGCAGACGGTTACCCGGTGGTTCATTCATCTGACCGTAGACCATCGCGACTTTGGAGTTTTCCGGATTTTCCAGATCGACCACTTTCGCGTCAGCCATCTCGTGGTAAAAGTCATTACCTTCGCGAGTACGCTCACCGACACCGGCAAACACGGAAACGCCCGAGTGAGCCTTGGCGATGTTGTTGATCAATTCCATCATGTTGACGGTCTTGCCCACGCCGGCGCC
>DMYQ01000339.1:31881-32108 GCA_003482555.1 Janthinobacterium sp.
CCGGCGCCGCCGAACAGGCCGACTTTACCGCCCTTGGCGAACGGGCACACCAGATCGATCACCTTGATGCCGGTTTCCAGCAACTCTTGCGATGGCGACAGTTCGTCGTACGCAGGCGGTTTGCGGTGGATGGAGGCGGTTTGCTCGTGCGAGACAGGACCGCATTCATCGATAGGATTGCCCAGCACGTCCATGATGCGACCCAGGGTCGCTTTACCGACCGGCAC
>DMYQ01000059.1:0-1857 GCA_003482555.1 Janthinobacterium sp.
GCGCCCAGCATGCCCTGCACCGCGTCCAGCGTCACTTCGCCAGCCGCGTAGGCGATGGCCTGGTCGGTCAGCGACAGGGCGTCGCGCATGGAGCCGTGGGCACCCTGGGCCAGCAGACGCAAGGCCGGCTGTTCGAAGGCGATCCCTTCCTGGCTCAGAATATTGTCCAGGTGGCTGATGATGTGACCGGGCGGCATCTGTTTCAAATTGAATTGCAGGCAGCGCGACAGCACCGTCACGGGGATCTTTTGCGGGTCGGTCGTGGCCAGGATGAACTTGACGTGCTCGGGCGGCTCTTCCAGCGTCTTCAGCATCGAATTGAAGGCGTGATTGGTGAGCATGTGCACCTCATCGATCATGTACACCTTGAAACGTGCGTTGGACGGCGCGTACACGGCCTGTTCCAGCAATTGCGCCATTTCATCGACGCCCCGGTTGGACGCCGCATCCATCTCTATATAGTCGACAAAGCGGCCGGCGTCGATCGCCGTGCACGCCTCGCACACGCCGCAGGGCTGGGCGGTGATGCCGCCGTTGCCGTCCGGGCCGATGCAATTGAGCGACTTGGCCAGGATGCGCGACAAGGTGGTCTTGCCAACCCCGCGCGTACCGGTGAACAGATAAGCGTGGTGCAGGCGGCCGCTGCCGAGCGCGTGCGTCAGGGCGCGCACGACGTGCTCCTGGCCGACGAGCGTTTCGAAATTCTTGGGACGGTATTTACGGGCGAGGACTTGATAGGACATGCTGAGATTTTACCGTAGATAGCGGATGGAGCGGTTAATCCTGCGCGGGCGGCGCGCAAGAGCCCTGCTGCCGGAAGCCGGTTCGACCGATTGCCTCGGCCCGACCCGCGCCCGGCGGGCGGCGAAGGGGGAATTGTAACAAGGTGCGCGGCGATTTGGGGAAAGCCCGCAACTCGTCTACACTTTGTTTTTTCTTAACATTCCAAAAAAAATGAAAAACACTTTGCTCGTATCGATGTTTGCCCTGCTCCCGGCCTGGGCTGGAGCCGGCGCCGCAGAACGCGAATGGATGCCTTACGCGAAACTGGTCGGCACTATCAAGTTGGACAAGTTTTATGCGCTGCCGCCCGCCGCGCGCGACAAGGTCAGCCTGTACGCAACGGTGGCGCCCGCCAACAAGAACATCCCGCTGTCCGAGCTCGTCCTGACCGTGGTGCACGGGGCCGGACGGCAAGCCTTGCCGATCACGGCGGACGGCAAGCTCTATATAGTACCGAACCCGGCCTGGATCAGGGAAGACGCGAAAATCTGGACCAGCCTGCCGAAATCGGAAAAGGTCAGCGTCGGCTTCGGCATGGACGCGCTGCTGCCGGATGGCCAGCAATGGCAGTACAGCAAGCTGATGGGCAGCGTGCAGCAGGGCAATGACTTGATCAAGAGCCAGGCCGGCATGCTCAGCATCTTCATGCCGACGCTGAGATCGGTGATCCTGAAGTTCGCCAAGCCGGCGCAACTGCGCATCGAGGGCAAGGATGGTACCAAGCTGTATGCCAGCGACGCGAAGGGATGGATCAGACTGAAACCGGAAAGCGCCTGGATGCGCGAAGATCCAGCCATGCTGGTGTCGGAACGGCCGGTAGAAGCGGAACTGGATACGGAATAGCGGGAAAAATACGGGAAAATAAGTACGGGACGGGGTGTTGCTGACTTGCCGAAGCAAAAGAGATCAAAAGAGGCGAGCCTGATCTGCGGCACTTATGGTTAATAGCCGTGGCTGCTTCGTTCCCGACCTGACCAGGTTAGCCATGCCACAATGCGCAGGGGCCCGCCAGCCGCAATTATAACCGAGCTTGGGGAATTTTCGTGACAAGTCACGAAAATTCCTTTCTCTCGC
>DMYQ01000059.1:1914-4933 GCA_003482555.1 Janthinobacterium sp.
TTCACAGTCCCGCTTCACAGCCCCAGCTCTTGCCAGATCCCATCCACGCGCGCCTTCACCTCCGGCGTCATGGCGATCGTCGTGCCCCACTCGCGGCTCGTCTCGCCTGGCCATTTATTGGTCGCGTCGATGCCCATCTTGCTGCCCAGGCCACTGACCGGCGAAGCGAAGTCCAGATAGTCGATGGGCGTGTTGTCGACCAGGGTGGTGTCGCGCAGCGGGTCGACCCGCGTCGTGATGGCCCAGATCACTTCCTTCCAGTCGCGGATGTTCACATCCTCATCGACGACGACGATGAACTTGGTGTACATGAACTGGCGCAAAAAGCTCCAGACCCCGAACATGACGCGCTTGGCGTGGCCAGCGTACTGTTTCTTGATCTGCACCACGGCCATGCGGTAACTGCACCCTTCCGGCGGCAGATAGAAATCCGTGATCTCGCTGAACTGCTTTTGCAGCAGCGGCACGAAGACTTCGTTGAGCGCCAGGCCCAGCACGGCCGGCTCGTCCGGCGGCTTGCCCGTGTAAGTCGAATGATAGATCGGGTCGCGGCGCATGGTGATGCGGTCGATCGTAAACACGGGGAAATAATCCTGCTCATTGTAATAGCCCGTATGGTCGCCGTACGGGCCCTCCAGCGCATGCTCGTAACCGGATGGATGTTTGGCGTCCGGATAGATATGTCCCTCCAGCACGATCTCGGCCGAGGCCGGCACGCGCAAATCGCTGCCGATCGCCTTCACCAGCTCCGTGCGGCTGCCGCGCAGCAAGCCCGCGAACTGGTATTCGGACAGGCTGTCGGGCACCGGCGTCACGGCGCCCAGGATGGTGGCGGGATCGGCGCCCAGCGCCACCGCGATCGGATACGGCTGGCCCTTGCTCTGGATGGCGTGCTCGCGGAAGTCGAGCGCCCCGCCCCGGTGCGCCAGCCAGCGCATGATCACCTTGTTGCGCCCCAACACTTGCTGGCGGTAAATCCCCAGGTTTTGCCGCTTCTTGTGCGGCCCCTTGGTGATCGTCAAGCCCCAGGTGATCAAGGGCGCCACATCGCCCGGCCAGCAATGCTGGATCGGCAGCCGGGCCAGATCGACGTCCTCCCCTTCCCAGACGATTTCCTGGCAGGGCGCGCCGCGCACTTCCTTGGGCGACATGTCCCACACGGCCTTGACCAGGGAACCGAGTCCAAGGATATCCTTGAAACCCTTGGGCGGCTCCGGCTCCTTCAGGCGCGCCAGCAAATGGCCGATCTTGCGCAGCTCGCCCACGTCCTGGGCGCCCATGCCCAAAGCCACGCGGCGTGGCGTGCCGAACAGATTGCCCAGCACCGGCATGCTGTGGCCGACCGGATGCTGGAACAGCAAGGCCGGGCCGCCGGCCCGCAAAGTGCGGTCGCAGACCTCCGTCATCTCCAAATAAGGTGAAATGGGCAACGAAATGGGCTTAAGTTCACCAATTTTTTGCAATTGGGAAATAAAATCTCTTAAATCTGAATATTTCATCGGTTTTTAATTTTTTTCGTCAGTGGACGGCATTGCTTCAATATCAATGCCAAGTAATTGATTTTATTGGGTTTTGGTGCAATGCAAGCTAAAAAGTAAGACATAAAAGTAATAATGAATCGATTTGCTAGTATTGACTTGATATAACCTGCCTTTTACAATTTGCCCAACTTGAAGAGAACAGGGTCTCAGGACCCGATTTTGACGTTGCTCTTCATTCACGGAGTCGGGGCTCCACATGGCATTTTAAGGAGTGTTTTCAAAAGGCGTCAGCCTTGCCCCCGAAAAAAGTTGTATTGCGACTGGTCCTATACCACAGGGAACGACCAGCTCAGGCAAGCAATGACGGCGTCCTTCGCGCGCACCATGCGGCGCTGGACGATGATATTTCTGATGCACGGCATTGGCAATCTACGCAGCGTTTTCACGCGGCGCGGGGATCCTTGTTCGCGACATTTCAGGGGAATTCTATGATAAATCGTTTCATGGAAGCATCAATGTATGCTTCAAAAATGGCTCGCCAGCCAGGCGCGTGGGTTGCCGCCGCGCGCGTATCGGCCCGTGGCCTCTTGGCCACAGCGCAACACACCTTGACCCTTTGCGGCATTTCCGCCATCGCCTTGATCGTTTTGCTGATGGCCCGGCCTGATCTGGCCAGGCAAATGAACAAGAGCCTGTTTGTCGAACCGGCCGCCGCAGTAGCCGTGGCTGCCGTGACGGCGCCCCAGGCTTCCGGGCCGATCGCGGCGCCAAGTATCGCGGCGACGGCGACTGCGGCCGCCACGCAGCCGCTGTCGACCGAAGAGAAAGCTCTGCTTGGCAGCAAGAAACAGCAGCAATTCGTCACCTCCTGGTTATCCAAGCGCTACCGCGTGGCCGGCGATGCCGCCAACATGCTCGTCACGACGACCTATCTGACGGCGCGCGACATCAAACTCGACCCGCTGCTGATCCTGGCCGTGATGGCCATCGAATCGGGCTTGAATCCCTTCGCCGAAAGCCCGGTCGGCGCGCAAGGCTTGATGCAGGTGATGTCGAAGATTCACCATGCCCGCTTCCAGGAAATGGGCGGCATTCAGGCCGCGTTCAATCCGGTCGCCAATATCCGCGTCGGTTCGCTGATTCTGAAAGATTACGTGACTCGTGGCGGTTCCGTCGAAGCCGGTTTGAAATCCTATGTCGGCGCGGGCGCCTTTGCAAGCGACGACGGCTACGGCTCGCGCGTGCTGGCCGAATACAGCCGTCTCAAGCAAGTGTCGGCCGGTAAAAAAGTCCCGACCAACATACAAATCATGGCGGCGGCCACGCCGGCCCCGGCCCCGGCCGCCGCTCCCGCCGTCGACAGCACGTCCGCGACCACGGACAAGCTGGGCAAGCACGAGGAAATCGCCGGTATCTGATGACCTGATCGCCGACGGCGCCGCTGGCGCCCCTTGCAAAGCCACCGATATTTCGGTGGCTTTTTTATGTCCATACCGGCCGCACGCCGCTTGCGCACCATCGAGTAGGGGGCGCAGTTG
>DMYQ01000004.1 GCA_003482555.1 Janthinobacterium sp.
TGACCAGGTAAGGCATCACTTCGCGCAACATCGGCTCCAGCGGTGTACGGTGGATTGATCACATACATGCCGCTGCTGTGCAAACCGAAACCATCCGGCGCCGGCGTGTTCACCGTCAAGGTCACGTGCAACCAATTCGTGGCCGGCAACTGGCTGAGTTTGGCGGCGAACTGGCGCGATTCCATGCGCTGCAACACTGGATACCAGACCGCGTAGGTGCCGGTCGGAAAACGCACCAGCGCATCGGCCAGGGTATCCTTGACGCGGCGGTAATCCATCTTGTCTTCGTAAGGGGGATCGATCAAGACCAGGGCGCGGCGCGATGGCGGCGGCAGCAAGGCTTTCAAGCCGAGGAAACCGTCGGCCTTGGTGATCATCACGCGGCGACCGCGGGCGCTCGGACGCTCGCCCTGCTCGGCGGCATGGGCCTCCACTTTGCGGAAATTATCGGCCAAGATCTTGGCGTCGGCCGGATGCAACTCGAACAGGCGCAGGCGGTCTTCCTCGCGCATCACTTGATCGGAGATATAAGGCGAGCCCGGGTAGTAACGCATCTTCCCGCTGGGATTCATCGCCTTGACCAGATTGACGTACTCGGCCAAGGCCGGCGGCAAATCGGTGCGATCCCACAGCGGCGCGATGCCGGTCTCGTATTCCGCGTTTTTCGCCGCGTAGCCGCCGTCGAGCGCGTACACGCCGGCGCCGGAATGGGTATCGATATAACTGTAAGCCGTATCCTTTTGATTCATATATTGCAGCAACTGGATCTGCACAAAATGTTTCAAAACGTCGGCGTGATTACCAGCGTGAAAGGCGTGACGGTAACTCAACATAGCGGGGTAATTCCATAAAAATGAACGATAAAGGTGGCGCCGAGGATCCCGCCTGACGAGGCAAGGGAACAAACCGAGATGTGCGAGAAAAAATGCAGGGACCAGCGAAAACAGCGCGTAATTACCAGCATTATCCACCAGAAAGGCCAGGCGCGACAAAAAAGCGTCCACAAACAGTGGGGTCAGGTCTCGCATTGTCGGTTTTTTCACCCCGCCAACTTTGGGGTCAGGTCTCGCATTGTCGGTTTACTGTCCAGATCGAATGATTCTGGCCACTGTCGTACGATGCATGCCGGTGGCGCGGGCGATGTCGGATAATGAATAGTGGAAATCCAGATGAGCGCGCCGTATCAGCTCGTCGCGCTGCGCCTTGTCGCCATCGGGCGCAATTACCAGCATTGCCGGCAAGTCGGGGCGATAAGCGAAGCGTTGCTCTGCCGGCATATCGCGCGCCTCCTCCTTTTCCCGCACGTGGGGCCGCACAGCGGCGATGAATTTCTCGCTACCGAGCAACAACTGCCCCTTAATGGCATGCCAGGGCGATGATTTGTTCAAGCCTTCGGCGACGAAGGCCGCATATTTGCGCCGCGCCACCTGAAGATCCACGTCGAACTGTCCGAGCAACCACTCGACGCACAAGCACTGTGGAACGATGGCGCCACCGCAACTTGCGCCATAGCTACTCCAGCGATAGTCCGCGACACTCGCCACCATCGTCGCCCGCACCGGGTTGAGAACGATATACCGGCACAACTCGAGCAAGTAGGAATCGCGATCGACCAGAATCGATTTGAAGCGCCCCTGAAAGACATGTCCGACACGCTCGTGCCGCCAATTGAACCACTGCGTATAGATGCCGTTCAAATGGCGCATCCCAGCGGAAATGTTCGCGCCTGGCGTTTCAATCATCAAATGATAGTGATTATCCATCAGACAATAGGCATGACAGACCCAGCCAAATTGGCTGACGCAGTCTGACAAGACCCGCAAAAAGTGGTGACGGTCGCCGTCACCGAGGAAAATGGACGCGTAGCCGTTGCCACGCGTCGTAACGTGGTAGATGGCATCGGGATACTCGATACGTAAAGGGCGGCTCATGGCGCCAGTTTAGCGAGCCAAACCGGCGCGACAAGCGCATTCGAAACAACGTTTGATATGAACCGAACTTGCCAGCAGCCTCAACCAACCCAACGCAAGCGGCAAAAACCCTCCGATACCTATCAAAACCGACAAGGCGAGACCTGACCCTAAAGTTGCCGAACTGACAAAACCGACAATGCGAGACCTGACCCCAGGGTTGCAGAGTTGCCAGAGGCCTGGGGCGGTATTGCGACGGGTGCTGGCGGTGCCGTCAGGCGACTTTTTTTGCCTCGAAGAATTGCTCGTTTTCCGTGGAATCGTGCAGGGCCGTGGTCGAACTCTGGCCTTGCTGGATCGCCTGGGTGACGGCGTCGAAGTATCCCGTGCCCACTTCGCGCTGGTGCTTGACGGCCGTGAAGCCTTTTTCGGCGGCGGCGAATTCCGCTTCTTGCAGCTCGACAAAGGCGCTCATCTGGTGACGGGCGTAGCCGTGCGCCAGGTTGAACATGCCGTAGTTCAAGGCGTGGAAACCGGCCAGTGTGATGAACTGGAACTTGTAACCCATGGCGCCCAGCTCCTTCTGGAATCTGGCGATGGTGGCGTCGTCCAGGTTCTTTTTCCAGTTGAATGAAGGCGAGCAGTTGTAGGCCAGCATTTTGCCGGGGAATTTGGCATGCACGGCTTCGGCGAATTTCTTCGCGAAGGCCAGGTCGGGCTTGCCCGTTTCACACCACACCAGATCGGCGTAGGGCGAATAAGCCAGCGCGCGCGAAATCGCCTGGTCGATGCCGGGACGGGTCTTGTAGAAACCTTCGACGGTGCGCTCGCCGGTGCAGAAGGGACGGTCGTTGTCGTCCACGTCGGANNGCGCGCCGCCGTCAACTTTTCAATCGCTTCGCGCGATGGCACCAGCACCTTGCCGCCCATGTGGCCGCATTTTTTCACGGATGCCAGTTGATCTTCGAAGTGGACGCCGGCGGCGCCGGCATCGATCATCGACTTCATCAGTTCGTAGGCGTTCAAGACGCCGCCGAAGCCGGCCTCCGCATCGGCCACGATGGGAGCGAAGAAATCGATGTCGTCCTTGCCTTCCGACCATTGGATCTGGTCGGCGCGGGTAAAGGTGTTATTGATGCGCTTGACGACGGTGGGCACCGAGTTGGCCGGGTACAGCGATTGATCCGGATACATTTCACCGGCGTTGTTGGCGTCGCCGGCAACTTGCCAGCCCGACAGGTAGATCGCTTTCAGGCCAGCCTTGACTTGTTGCATGGCCTGATTGCCCGTCAGCGCGCCGAGAGCGTTGACGAAGGGCTCGTTGTTCACCAGATTCCATAGTTTTTCGGCGCCGCGCTTGGCCAGCGTATGCTCGATCTGCAAAGAACCACGCAGACGAACGACGTCGTCGGCGGTGTAGTTGCGTACGACACCCTTCCAGCGCGGATTGGTATCCCACTCCTTTTGCAGGGCTGCCACTTGCTGTTCACGAGTTGCCATGATGCTCTCCTATTGACGTACAAAGTAAAAAACGAATTCCTTGTACAAATAATAGGCTTTTTTGCGCCCCTCGACAATGGTCTTATATAAGACAGATAACTGAAATATATTCATTAATTATCAATCACTTGAATATTAAATTTCAGGATACGGGATGAAATTTCTCGGAGTGGGACGCCATTGAATGCCCGAATCACCCGGTTTTTTACGATGTGAAATGACGCTTCCGCTTTATGAAAAAGCGGCCCGCCCTGCCGCCATGCGCCAACGCGATGTGGCGCATGGCGAACGTCGCCGGCGCGCACGAGGCGGGCGGCGCCGGTCGACGCGCGCCTCAGGCAAGTTTTTGTTGCGCCACCAGGATGCCGTCGGCATCGGCGTAAATCCAGTCGCCGGGATTGACCGCCACGCCGGCGATGTGAATCCGCAGATTGCGTTCGCCGCTTCCTTTCTTGCCGCTCTTTTGCGGATGCGCGGCCCGCGCCCGCACGCCGATCTCGCAGGCATTGATTTCATCGCTGTCGCGGATGCAGCCGTCGACGACGATGCCGGCCCAGCCATTATCCTGGGCCAGCAAACCCAGTTGACCGCCGACCAGGCCCCGCCGCAGGCTGCCGCCGCCGTCGATCACCAGCACATTGCCGTTACCGGGAGTCTCCAGGACGGCGCGCACCAGCGCATTGTCTTCGAATACTTTCAGGGTCGTCACCCGCCCCGAAAATCGGACATGTTTGCCGAACTGGCGAAACACGGGCGGCAAGACGGCGAGCCGTCCATCGTCCAGCAATTGTGGATGGTCGTCGCACAGGTCGGTGGTGGCAAAAGTCATAGAGATTTCCGTGGAGTTGTGACAGATGTGGGCAATTTTAAGCTGTTTGCCGCCGCCGCGCGGCGTTTTCCGGTGCTTCCCGCGCTAAAAATCGGATCGACTGTTTCACGATAAAGCCTCATACTTTATCGAATTCAAGCCAAGACCAACAAGTCAGGCCATGCCACTGCCCGTCATCACCCACACGCGCCCCAGCCCGCCGGCCCAGAGTCCGACGCCCGAACATCCCGTGACCATGGTCGCGCGCGACCTGCAGGCCGACGAATTCGTCAGCGCCCACCAGCACAGCTGGGGCCAGGTCACGTATGCGCTGGAAGGCATGTTGCGCATCACCGCCATGGACAGTTGCTGGATTGTGCCGCCGCTGCGCGCCATCTGGATCGCGCCCCATGTCGTGCACGAAGTCGCGGTGCTGGAAAAGACGCGCCTGCGCCCGCTGTGCATCCTGGCCGAACGCGCCCCTTTTGCCGGCCGCGATTGCCAGGTGCTGCAAGTATCGAGCCTGTTGCGCGAATTGATCGCCGGCCTGGCCCATCTGGAACCGGGCCAGGTCTCGACCCGCGCCACCTTGCTGTCGTCGCTGATCCTGGACGAACTGGGACGCTCGGCCACCCGCCCCATCCGCGTTCCCCTGCCGCGCGACAAACGCCTGAAGAGCCTGTGCGCGGCCCTGATCGACGCCCCCGGCGCCAACCTGACCCTGGGCGACTGGGCGCGGCGCGTGGGCGCCTCCGAGCGCACCCTGGCGCGCCTGTTCGAGCGCGAACTGGGCCTGACCTTCGGCCACTGGCGCCAGCAGGCGCGGCTGGCGCACGCGGCGCCGATGATCGCGCGCGGCATGCCGCTGGCGCAGGTGGCCGGCGAACTGGGTTACGCCAGCCCGTCGGCCTTCTCGGCCATGTTCAAGAAAACCTTCGGCAGTTCGCCGTCCGCCTTCTTCGCCGAACGCCCGCCCGACTGAGGGGCGCGGCTGGCCCTCATCCCCACCGCTTTCCCCAACCGTAAAGGAATATCATGCAACTCATCGGAATGCTCGATTCACCCTATGTGCGGCGCGTTGCCGTGACGCTCCAGTTGCTCGGCTTGCCATTCGAGCACCGCTCGCTTTCCGTCTTCAAAACCTTCGAGCAATTCAAGGCCATCAATCCCGTGGTCAAGGCGCCCTCCCTCGTCTGCGACGACGGCTGCGTCCTGATGGATTCCACCCTGATCATCGACTACGCCGAGTGCCTGGCCGCGCCGGGACGCGCGCTGATGCCAGGCGACGTGGCCGGGCGCCGGCGCGCGCTGCGCATCATCGGCCTGGCCCTGGCCGCCTGCGAAAAAGCCGTGCAAATCATTTATGAGCGCCAGTTGCGGCCGGCCGAAAAAGTGTATCAGCCCTGGATCGAGCGCGTCAGCGGCCAGTTGCTGGCGGCTTGCGACGGTCTGGAAGCGGAACTGCTAAGTCTACCCTTTGCCGTCGATGCGATCGACCAGGCCGGCGTGAGCGTCGCCGTGGCCTGGCACTTCATCGTGACCATGCTGCCCGACGTCGTCGGCGCGGCCGACTTGCCGGCGCTGCGCCACTGGTCGGCGCAAGCCGAGCGCCTGCCAGCCTTCATGGCGGCGCCGCATGGCGACACCACCTTCGTCCAGTCCGGGTCTGTCTAGAGTCAATACGGGGATCGTTCAGGAATAGTCGCCGCACGCCGCGCAGCGGCGGCGCGTAGCGACCCCGCTTGACGGGCGCGGCAAGAGCCACGTGGAAGCGTCCGCCTTGCGCGGACGCGCGCGGAAACGAACAGACGACAGGCAGACAACAAGCGGGCCGCCGCGGACCCGCCTCTCCCAAGCTTAACGCTTGCCGATGTCGACCGCCGCGCCGTCCTCGCCGAACACCAGCGCGCCATTGCGCACGCCGATCCGCACCACGTCTTTCGGTCCGAACTTGCCCTCCAGGATAAGCTTCGACAGCGGATTCTCGATCTGCTGCTGAATCGCCCGTTTCAAGGGCCGTGCGCCATACACGGGATCGTAGCCGGCTTCCGCGATCTTTTGCAAAGCCGCTTCCGACACGTCCAGTTCCATCTCCATCTTGGCCAGGCGCTGCTCCAGGATCTTCAGCTGGATCTTGGCGATGGCGCCGATGTTTTTCTCGTCCAGACCGTGGAAGACGACGATCTCGTCGATCCGGTTGATGAACTCGGGCCGGAAATGCGAGCGCACTTCCGCCATCACCGCCAGCTTGACCACGCCCGGGTCGTCGCTGTCCATGGATTGAATCTTGTACGAACCCAGGTTCGAGGTCATGATGATCACCGTGTTCTTGAAGTCCACGGTGCGGCCCTGGCCATCCGTCATGCGGCCGTCGTCGAGCACTTGCAGCAACACGTTGAAGACGTCCTGGTGGGCCTTCTCCACTTCATCGAGCAAGATCACGCTGTATGGCTTGCGCCGCACGGCCTCGGTCAGATAACCGCCCTCGTCGTAGCCGACAATAGCCGGGGGGGGCCCCGATCAGCCGCGCCACCGAATGCT
>DMYQ01000257.1:0-769 GCA_003482555.1 Janthinobacterium sp.
GACGCCAGCTTCATCGGCTGCGAAATCCTTTGCCTGGGGCGGCGCGCCTCGGGCGAATCGTTCAGCGCCGGCCGCATCACGCAGCGCACCCGCATCCTGCGCGACGACAAATTGATCTGGTATGAGCAAGGCGCGCTCGAGGGCGGCGGCGAGATGTTGCGCAGCCCCTTCGGCTGGAACGGGCGCAGCGTGTGCGCGACCCTGATCGCGGTGGGCCGGCCGGCGTCGGCGGCCTTGCTGGCCCACTTGCGCGAGGTCGACATCGATTGCGCCGACCAGTTCGGCGTCACGCAAATGAAAGGCGTGCTGGTGGCGCGCCACCTGGGCGACGACAGCGAGCGGGCGCGCCTGGCGATGCTGGCCGTGTGGCGTCGCCTGCGGCCGTTTTTGCTGGAGCGCGAGGCCCAGGTGCCGCGCATCTGGAACACATGAACCCACAGGACACGCGATGGATCTGACCCCGAGAGAAAAAGACAAGCTATTGATTTTCACCGCCGGCCTGGTGGCCGAACGGCGCCTGGCGCGCGGCTTGAAGCTGAACTATCCGGAGGCGGTGGCTTTGATCAGCGCGGCCATCATGGAGGGCGCGCGCGACGGCCGCACGGTGGCCGAACTGATGTCGGACGGCACCAGGATACTCAGTCGTGCCGACGTCATGGACGGCATCGCCGAGATGATCCCGGACATACAGGTGGAGGCCACTTTCCCGGACGGCAGCAAGCTGGTGACCGTGCACAATCCGATACCCTGAGCGATACCTGAGCGATAC
>DMYQ01000257.1:902-1481 GCA_003482555.1 Janthinobacterium sp.
CGATACCTGAGCGATACCTGAGCAATACCCCGAGCCGGCCGCGCGCGCGGACGTCAGACCCATTTTAAGGAAGCCATCATGAAACCCGGTGAATACCTGTTGGAAGAGGGCGAAATCAGCCTGAACGCGGGCCGCGCGACGGCCACCGTGGTGGTCGCCAACCGCGGCGACCGGCCGATCCAGGTCGGCTCGCATTTCCATTTTTTCGAAGTCAATCCGGCGCTCGCGTTCGAGCGCTGGCGCGCCTACGGCATGCGCCTCAATATCGCGGCCGGCACCGCCGTGCGCTTCGAGCCGGGCCAGCAGCGCACGGTGGAACTGGTGGCGCTGGCCGGCGAGCGCAAGGTGTTCGGCTTCAACGGCGCCGTCATGGGGCCGCTGGACGACACGCCGCCCGGGAAACCCTGACATGGCGACCATTTCCCGCGCCGCCTATGCCGAAATGTTCGGCCCCACCACCGGTGACCGCATCCGCCTGGCGGACACCGCACTGTTCATCGAGATCGAGCGCGATTACGCCACCTACGGCGAGGAAGTCAAATTCGGCGGCGGCAAGGTGATCCGCGACGGCATGGGCCA
>DMYQ01000257.1:1659-2150 GCA_003482555.1 Janthinobacterium sp.
ATCGGCTTGAAGAACGGCTTGATCGCCGCCATCGGCAAGGCCGGCAATCCCGACATCCAGCCAAACGTGACGATGGCCATCGGCGGCGCCACCGAGATCATCGCCGGCGAGGGCATGATCGTCACCGCCGGCGGGGTCGACACGCACATCCACTTCATTTGCCCGCAGCAGATCGAAGAAGCGCTGATGAGCGGCGTGACCACGATGATAGGCGGCGGCACCGGGCCGGCCGTCGGCACCGCCGCCACCACCTGCACGCCGGGTCCCTGGCATTTGCACGCGATGCTGGGCGCGGCCGACGCCTTCCCGATGAACCTGGGCTTCCTCGGCAAGGGCAATGTCAGCCTGCCGGAGCCTTTGGAAGAGCAGGTGCGGGCCGGCGCCATCGGCCTGAAACTGCACGAGGACTGGGGCAGCACCCCGGCCGCCATCGACAACTGCCTGTCGGTGGCCGAGCGCATGGACGTGCAGGTGGCGATCCACAGCGACAC
>DMYQ01000257.1:2288-2825 GCA_003482555.1 Janthinobacterium sp.
CGCCGCCGTCGGCCAGGCCAACGTGCTGCCCTCGTCGACCAATCCGACCCGGCCCTACACCGTCAACACGCTCGACGAGCATCTCGACATGCTGATGGTGTGCCACCACCTGGACGCGGCCATCGCCGAGGATGTCGCCTTCGCCGAATCGCGCATCCGGCGCGAGACCATCGCCGCCGAGGACATCCTGCACGACATCGGCGCCATTTCGATGATGTCGTCCGATTCGCAGGCGATGGGGCGGGTCGGTGAAGTCATCATGCGCACCTGGCAGACGGCGCACAAGATGAAGGTGCAGCGCGGCGCGCTGGCGCCGGACGACGCGCGCAACGACAATTTCCGCGCCAAGCGCTACATCGCCAAGTACACCATCAACCCGGCCATCACGCATGGCGTCGCGCACGTGGTGGGCTCGCTGGAGGTGGGCAAGATCGCCGACATCGTGCTGTGGAAGCCGGCCTTCTTCGGCGTCAAGCCGTCCATGATACTCAAGGGCGGCATGATCGCGGCGGCCCAGATGGGCGACCCGAACGCCTC
>DMYQ01000257.1:2973-3467 GCA_003482555.1 Janthinobacterium sp.
CCGACGCCGCAGCCGGTGCATTACCGGATGATGTTCGGCGCCTTCGGCGGCGGCTTGAAAAAGTCCTTTACCTTCGTCTCGCAGGCGGCTTACGAGGCCGACATCGGCGCCAGTCTGAAACTGAACAAATCGCTGATCGCGGTGAAGAATACCCGCCATTTGCGCAAGAGCGACATGATACATAACGGCGCCACGCCGCACATGGAAGTCGATCCCGAAACCTACGAGGTGCGCGCCGACGGCCAGTTGCTGGTCTGCGAAGCGGCCACGGTGCTGCCGCTGGCGCAGCGCTATTTCCTCTTTTGACGGAGTCCCGATGTTGACCCTGCATACCAAGATCGCCCGCGCCGAGGCCATCGCCGCGGAACTGGTGCTGCCCTACGATCTGCGCGAAAAATGCCGCTTGCGCGCCACCCTCTCAAACGGCGAGGAAGTGGCCGTGTTCACGCCGCGCGGCACGGTGCTGCGCGACGGCGACCTGCTCACCGGCGAGG
>DMYQ01000257.1:3671-7430 GCA_003482555.1 Janthinobacterium sp.
CTCGGCAACCGGCACACCCAGGCCCAGGTCGGCGACGGCTTCCTGCGCATCCGCCGCGATCCGGTGTTGCGCGACATGCTCGAAGGCTTGCGCGCCAGCGTGCTGGAAGAGGACGCGCCGTTCGAGCCGGAAGCGGGCGCCTACGGCGCTGGCCACGGCCACGACGGCCACGCCCTGGCGCCGGTGCCGCTGCGCCAGAAAATCCACCGTCCGCACGATCCGCAATGACGATGCCGGCGTCGGCCCTGCTGCATCTGCTGCAGTTCGCCAGCCCGGCGCTGCCGATCGGCGCCTACAGTTATTCGCAGGGCCTGGAGGCGGCGCTGGAGCGCGGCATCGTGTTTGACGCGGCCGGCGCGCGCGCCTGGATCGTGGCCCATTTGCGGCAGGTGATGGCGTGCTGGGAGGCGCCGATCTGCTGGCGCCTGATGCGCGCCTTCACGGCGCGCGACCTGGCCGCCGCGCGCGAATGGAGCGCCTGCTTCATCGCCTCGCGCGAGAGCGCCGAGTCGCGCGCCGAAACCATCCAGATGGGCTTTTCGCTGACCCGGCTGCTGGCCGAACTGGGCGTGGCGGACGGCGCATTGATCGACGCCCTGCAAGCCGAGGCCGAAGTGGCGCTGCCCACCGCCTATGCCTGCGCGGTGGCGGCGCTGAACATCCCGCACCAGGAGGCGCTGCTGGCGATGCTGTTTGCCTGGGCTGAAAATCAGGTGCTGGTGTGCGTCAAATCGGTGCCGCTGGGACAGGTCGCCGGGCAGCGCCTGTTGCTCTCGCTGGGCCCGGAACTGGAGACGGCGGCGCGCCACGCGCAAACGGTGGCGGACGCCGACATGTCGAACTGGGCGCCGGGACTGGCCCTGCTGTCGATGCGCCACGAGGTGCAATACAGCCGCCTTTATCGTTCCTAAATGACTGGAAACACGCTATGAACAACGTGACGAATGTAAGTAATGTGAGCAATGTGAACAATGTGACTTCGAATCCGCTGCGGGTCGGCATCGGCGGGCCGGTCGGCTCGGGCAAGACGGCGCTGTGCGAAATGCTGTGCAAGGGCATGCGCGAGCGCTACGACATGGCCGTCATCACCAATGACATCTATACCAAGGAAGACATGGAGATCCTGCTGCGCGCGGACGCCTTGCCGGCCGAGCGCCTGATGGGCGTGGAAACGGGCGGCTGCCCGCACACGGCGATTCGCGAAGACGCCTCGATCAATCTGGAGGCGATCGCGCGCATGCAAGCGGACTTTCCCGCCCTCGACCTGATCTTGATCGAATCGGGCGGCGACAATCTGGCGGCCACTTTCAGCCCGGAACTGTCGGACTTGACGCTCTATGTGATCGACGTGGCCGGTGGCGAGAAAATTCCGCGCAAGGGCGGGCCCGGCATCACCCGCTCCGACCTGTTGATCATCAACAAGACCGACCTGGCGCCCTACGTTGGCGCCAACCTGGACGTGATGGCGGCGGACGCCAAGCGCATGCGCGGCGCGCGGCCTTTCGTGTTCACCAATCTGCGCAGCGGCGATGGCGTGGCCCGGGTCATCGCCTTCATCCGCGAGCAGGGCTTGCTGGACCAGAAAAATCCCGGCCTGCGGGGCGCGCCGGCCTGAGGGGGCCGCATGTCGCGCGGCCGCGACGTGTCCCGGCTCGCGGTTTGGCGGGCTGAACGGAGCGGAGCGGAGCTTGCCCGGCGGCACAGCGCCACTAATGCCCGTCCGCACGCATTTGCGGTTTTCCCCCGCGCGGGGCATCATGGAGGCGCGTCGGCTGGAAGCGCCCGCATGACTGCGTCCTTTAAGTTAACTTTTTACCAGTATTTATTTTTAGCATATTTTCCACTCACCATGGAGGAAAACACATGGCCGAAAAACAGCTACTGTGCGTGGCGCTGGACGGGGCGGCGGCCGTGCCGGCGGCGGGGCCGGCCTGGGACGACTGGCGCATCCATGTCGCGCCCGGCTTGAAAGAGGCGGATCAGGCGCTGGCGACGCGGCCGTTTCTGGTGGGCTTGTTGTTGGCTCCTGCCAAGGATGGCGTGTACGCCGAGATCGATGCTTTCTTGCATAGGCACTGGGCCATGCAATGGGTCGGCGTGTTTCATCCGAAGAATTTGGAGTCGCCCGCCTGCCGGGGCCTGGTGAACGATCATTTCTGCGACTTCCACACGGCGCCCATCGACCCCTTGCGTCTGAGCCACACCCTGGGCCACGCCTATGGCTACGCGGCGCTGCGCGAAATGCCGGAGGCGCAACCCGTGGCCCAGCGCGACATGGCCTTGCGCGGCTACAGCCCGGCCATCCTGCGCCTGCGGCGGCAAATCCTCAAGGTGGCCGGGGCCGCCGCGCCGGTGCTGATCTGGGGCGAGAGCGGCAGCGGCAAGGAATTGACGGCGCAAGCCATCCACGCCCATTCCGAGCGGGCGGCCGGGCCCTTCGTGCCGATCAACTGCGGCGCCATACCGGCCAACCTGGTGCAGTCGGAACTGTTTGGCCATGTGCGCGGCGCCTTCACCGGCGCCGCCAAGGACAAGCGCGGCCTGATCGAGTCGGCCGGCGGGGGCACCGTCTTCCTCGACGAAATCGGCGACTTGCCGATGGAATTGCAAGCCAATTTGCTGCGTTTTTTACAGGAAAAAACCATTTACCGGGTCGGTTCCACGCAAAGTATCGCCGTCGACGCGCGCATCGTCGCCGCCTCGCACGTGGATTTGCAGACGGCGGTGGCGCGCGGCGCCTTCCGCGAAGACTTGTACTACCGCCTGAACGTGCTGGCGCTCGACGTGCCGCCGCTGCGCGAGCGCAAGGACGACCTGGTGCTGCTGGCCAACCATTTCTTTTCCCTGTACGCGGGCGAGCGAGCGCCGCGCGTGAAAGGCTTCAGCGGCCAGGCCCTGCACGCCATCAAGCAATACGACTGGCCCGGCAATGTGCGCGAATTGATCAACCGGGTGCGGCGCGCGATGGTGATGGCGGACGGTCGCTTGATCTCGCCCGCCGACCTGGGCCTGGAAGCGCCGCTCAAGCGCACCGACGGCGAAGCGCTGGAAGGGGTGCGCCTGCGCGCCGAGCGCGGCGCCATCGACGCCGGCTTGCACCGCACCGGCAAGAACATCAGCCAGACGGCGCGCGACCTGGGCGTGTCGCGCATGACACTGTATCGTTTGCTGGCCAAACACGGCATCCATTGCTGACGCCCGCCACCCCCGTTTGTCCTCATCTCCCCACCGCTGCGCACGCCCGAACGATCCGGGAGGCGTGCGCGCGCGGCGACGGTAACAGCGGCGATACAGGCTGACGGCGGGAAATTGCACCCGTCTCTTTACTGTAAGCGATTGAATCGGCTGGGGATTTCCGTGCCGGGAGAGGGCCGGGCGCGATCTTGGTCCGGCCCGCTGTCTCAGCTTTGCAACAGCGCCGGCCACGGCCTTGCTCCGCGCTGCGGGGCATGCTTGCCGCGAGGCTGGATTATTTGAGAATTGTCATTTTAATTCAATGACTTGGCATGCCTGGCATGGCAGTGGCATCAAGATTGCATTGACGGCTGGGGCTTGGCGCGGATCGCTAAGCCCGTCAGACAAACTCTTCTTAAGGAACTGCAATGAAAAAAACTCTCATCGCGGCAGCCATTGCGCTCTCCTTCGGCCTGAACGCACAGGCTCAAGACAGCTCAAGCAACTCCGCCACCACTCCCCTCGGCGACAATACCCAGACCGCGACCACGACGGCGACACAGTCCGGCGCCGGGCCGGCGGCCA
>DMYQ01000257.1:7694-7999 GCA_003482555.1 Janthinobacterium sp.
GGCGACGCGATGGCGACGGCGCGTGGCTCGGCCGCCGCCAACAACGGTTCCACGTCGACCGCCAACTTCACCGACTCCTTCAATACCTCGACGGCAACGGCGACCGGTGTGCTCAACGGCACCGTGTCGGGCAACCAGATTTCCAATATCGGCAACTATGCGACCAATAACGGCAGCAGCAGCGGCGGCAACGGATATGGTGGCACGGGCGGCGCCGGCGTGGGCGGCCATGCCACCGGGGTGGGCGGCGCATCCGGTCCGACCGGCGGCGCGAATGGCGCGCGCGGCGCGGGCGGCGGCGATTC
>DMYQ01000256.1:0-275 GCA_003482555.1 Janthinobacterium sp.
GGTAATCCATGGTGCCCTTGACCAGTTCCTTCATCGCCAGCGCGACATTGGTCAGCGGCACCATCGCCCACATCCAGTTCAACTCCACCCCGGGCAGCAGGCCGACGGCCGTGGGCAGCATGGTCAGCACCAGCAGCGGCGAGATCAGGCCGGCGGCTTCCTTGTAGCTTTTTGCGTAAATCGAGATCGACAGCATGACCGAGGCGAAGATGGCCGAGGTCGGCACCAGCATCAGGGCCACCATCGCCAGGTCGAGCGCGCCGATGCTGCGCACC
>DMYQ01000256.1:443-3720 GCA_003482555.1 Janthinobacterium sp.
GCACGATGGAACCGCGGCGCACGGGCGCCAGCAGCAGGGTTTCCAGCGTGCCCCTTTCCTTTTCGCCGGCGCCCAGGTCGATGGACGGGTACATGGCCACCATCTGGCACACCATCAGCAAGATATAGGGCAGCATGCCGCCGACCAGGGAGCCCATCTGTTCGCGCTTGTCGGCCGTGGAATGCTCGACCAGGGTGATGGGCGTGAGCGCGAACTGCAATTGCTTGCGGTTCAGCCTGAGCGGCGCCAGCGCCGCCTGGCGCAGGCTGTCGTTTTGCGCCTTGATCAGCTTCATCACGCGTTTGCGGGTCAGGTCGGTGCTCGAGGCGCTGTTGGAATGGCGGGCGATGCTGGCCTGGTTTTGAATCTTGAGTTCGTTTTCAAAGCCTTCCGGGATCACCAGGGCGAACTTGATGCGTTCCGCGGCGATGGCGGGACGGATGGCGGCCTCGCCGTCCAGCTGGACTTCGCGGAAACTCGGGTTGGCGGCGAAGCGGGCGCTCAGCAGGGGCGCGTGTTCCTTGCCGACGATGGCGTAATTCATTTGCACCGACTGGGCGTGCCGGAACATGGCGGTTGACAGGTAAATGAAGGCGCCGCCCAGCAGGGGCATGGCGAAGATCGGGATCAACACGGCAAACACCAGGGTCTTGCGGTCGCGCGCCAGTTCCAGCAATTCCTTGAGGTAAGTGATCCACATGGCTCAGTTGCCCGCCTTGATGACGCCGACGAAGGCGTCGTACAGGTCGGCGCTGCCGCCCAATTGGCGCAGTTGGGCCAGGGTGCCGCTGAAGGCGGTCTTGCCGTGGTTGAGGATGCAAACCCGGTCGCACAGCTTGTCGACCTCGTGCAAGTGGTGGGTCGAGAAAATCAGCGGCACCCGCAAGGCCTTGTAGCTGGCGATGAAGTCGAGCAAGATCTTGGCCGCCATCACGTCCAGCCCCGTGGTCGGCTCGTCGAGGATGACGATTTGCGGCTGGTGCACGACGGCGCGGGCGATGGCGCACCTTTGCCGCATGCCGGTGGAGAGCTGGTCGGCGCGCTTGTTGCCGAATTCGTGCATGCCCAGCAATTCGAACAGTTCGTCGCAGCGGCGCTTCAGATAGGCCGGGCTCGTGCCGTGCGGGCGGCCGTACAGGCCGGTCGTGCCGGACAGGAAACCGATGCTCTGGCGCGCCACCAGCGGTTCCTTCAAGATATCGACGCCATTGATATAGGCGCTGCCGGTGTCGGCCTTGAGCGCCGTCGACAGCAGGCGCAGGGTGGCGGTCTTGCCGGCGCCGTTGGGGCCGAGCAGGGCCAGCACCTCGCCCGGGGCGCAGCGGAAACTGACGTCGCGCACGGCGTGGAACCAGCCTTCCTGTTCGCGCGGGTCGCGGCTGCCCTGGTCCTTGTTGGAAGGCAGGCGGAAGCGCTTTGCCAGACCTCTGACCTCGATCATGAACGATTTCCTTGTTGAAAAAGCTAGAGTGGCATGTAAAAATTCCCGTTTGCAAGGCACGGCGCGGAATAATGTGGTGCGCGGCGGCGCCGGCGCGGTTGACGCGGCGCGGCAATCGGGCACAATGCAGGGCGACAAGCAGGCCGGCGACGGCGATACAGCGAGGGGGAGTGGCAATGGATCAAGCGATGCAAGAAAGAGCGCTGGCGATGGCGCGCGCCGGCATGACCAGCGCCGAGGCGGTGGGGTTTTTCCGGGTCACCCTGGGCTTGTTTTACCTGGCCGGCCTGATGACCGAGGAAACCCTGGACTTCAAGAAAATCGACCGCCAGTACAACCGTTTCATTTACCGTTCGATAGGTGGCGGCCACAGCATCGCGAGCGTGTTGCAATTCATGAGTGGCGAAAAAGTGTTGCACGTGCTGCGCTCGGAGCGTTTCCTGGCCGCGCTGGGCGAGCACTGCCCCCACGTGCCGGTCGAGAGCATCCCCTTTTTGCTCTCGCTCAACCTGGGCGTGGCCAAGGATATTTCCGGCATCGACGCGGTCGGGCCGGTGGCCGACTGGATCGAACTGAACAAGACGGCCGGCGCCTGAGCGCGCTGGCTCTATAATCATGCTTTATCAATTACGGGCATCAGTCATGGCAGAGAAGCGCTACCACTCCCCCCTGGACAGCCTGATCAGCGGCGCCGACAAGGCCTTGCGCGTGATCGCCGGCGTCGCCTCGGCCTCGCGCCCGACACCGGCGGCGCGCGCGCCCGACGCCACCCTGGACGCGGCCGAGCAGCGCCACAGCGCCGGCTTGATGCGCGTCAACCACGTGGGCGAAGTCTGCGCGCAGGCGCTCTACAACTCGCAGGCGCGGCACGCGCGCAGCGACGCCATGCGGGCGCAATTCGCGCAAGCGGGGCGGGAAGAGGAAGACCATCTGGCCTGGACGGCGCAGCGGCTGGCGCAACTGGGCTCGCAGCCGAGCCTGTTAAATCCTTTGTGGTACGCCGGCGCCTACGCGCTCGGCACCGTGGCGGCCCGCCTGGGCGACGCGCGCAGCCTCGGCTTCGTGGTCGAGACCGAGCGCCAGGTCGAGGCGCACCTGGCCAGCCACCTGGACAAGTTGCCGCCTCAGGACGCCAAATCGCGCGCCATCGTCGAGCAAATGCGCATCGACGAAATCGCCCACGGCGCTGCGGCCCAGGCCTTGGGCGCGCGCGCCACGCCGGCCCCGGTCAGGGCGCTGATGGCGGCGATGGGCAAGTTGATGACCGCCACCGCCTATTACATCTGAGGAAACTCAGGAGGAAACTCAGGCCGCGACGATCTCGAAAGAGTGGGTGATCTCGGCCGTCTTCGCCAGCATGATAGAGGCCGAGCAATATTTATCGTGCGATAGCGCGACGGCGCGCTCGACGCTGCCCGGCTTGAGGTTCTTGCCGCTGACGGTAAAGTGGAAATGGATCTTGGTGAACACCTTCGGTTCCGTCTCGGCCCGTTCGGCTTTCAAGCTGACGTCGCAGCCGCGCACGTCTTCGCGGCCTTTTTTCAGGATCAGCACGACGTCATAGGCGGTGCAGCCGCCCGTGCCGAGCAAGACCATCTCCATCGGCCGCGGCGCCAGGTTGTGGCCGCCGCCATCGGGCGCGCCATCCATGGTCACCAGATGACCGGAGCCGGTCTGCGCCAAAAAACTCATACCCGAGGGGCCGTTCCAGCTAACTTTGCATTCCATTGTTCTCTCCATTGAATAAGCGCCTCATATTGTAATGGAGGAAGGGCGGCCCCGTCCGGCACCCGCCCCGTGCTGGGGTCAGGTACAGAAACTCTGGGGTCAGGTCTC
>DMYQ01000256.1:3819-7119 GCA_003482555.1 Janthinobacterium sp.
GAGGCGAAAAGCGACAAAGCGAGACCTGACCCCAAAATTGCGTAATGGTACTATTGTGAAAAGTGCAAGCTGTTGAGTTTGGGGCTGCGGCGCGGCGGCGAAGGTGCTTGACTTGGCGCGCCGCCATCGCTTATACTTGCCGGCTTTCCGTTCGCTCAGGAAAAGTATAGATAAGGCAGAGTCCGCAGGAAGTTGAAGCAAGCGGAACCACCATTTGAGCGTGTAATTTTTTAGGAAGTCAACATGAAAACATTTTCCGCTAAAGGACATGAAGTCCAGCGCGATTGGTTCGTGATTGACGCGACGGACAAAGTCCTCGGACGTGTTGCCAGCGAAGTGGCACTCCGACTGCGCGGCAAACACAAACCGGAATTTACTCCTCACGTCGATACCGGCGACTTCATTGTCGTCATCAACGCAGGCAAACTGCGCGTGACCGGTACCAAAGCAACTGAGAAAATTTACTACCGCCACTCTGGTTATCCAGGCGGCATCTACGAAACCAATTTCCAGAAAATGCAACAGCGTTTTCCGGGTCGCGCGCTGGAAAAAGCGGTCAAGGGCATGTTGCCTAAAGGCCCACTCGGCTACGCGATGATCAAGAAGCTGAAAGTGTACGCGGAAGCAACTCATCCGCACGCAGCTCAGCAACCTAAAGCACTCGTCCTCTAAGGAATTGACATGATCGGTAATTACAATTATGGAACCGGCCGTCGCAAGAGTGCAGTGGCTCGGGTTTTTATCAAAGTCGGCACCGGCTTGATCGTTGTCAACGGTAAGCCAGCGAACGAATACTTTTCGCGTGAAACCGGTCTGATGGTCATCCGTCAACCGCTGGAATTGACCGGCAATGTCGAGCGTTTCGACATCAAAGTCAACGTCCATGGCGGCGGCGAGTCCGGCCAAGCTGGCGCTGTGCGTCACGGCATCACCCGCGCTCTGATCGACTACGACGCGGCGTTGAAACCGGATCTGGCCAAAGCCGGCTTCGTCACACGCGATGCACGTGAAGTCGAGCGTAAAAAAGTTGGTCTGCGCAAAGCACGTCGCGCAAAGCAATTCTCGAAGCGTTAATTTTCACGCTACGGCGCGCTTCACGGCGCCTTGTTCAAAAAAGCCGCCGACTCTGTCTGGCGGCTTTTTTGCATTCGGGGCTGGCAGACTGCCTGCCTTGGCCGCCCCTGTTAAAATAGCGTTCGTCCGGCGCCTCGCGCCCCCTCATTTTTATATGCAAGGAAAGAACATGATCAAAGTTGGCATCGTCGGCGGCACCGGATACACGGGCGTGGAATTGTTGCGACTGTTGGCCGTCCATCCCCAGGTGCAACTGACTGCCATCACTTCGCGCAAGGAAGATGGCTTGCCCGTTGCCGACATGTTCCCCTCCCTGCGCGGCCGCGTCGACATCGCCTTTTCTTCGCCGGAAAAAGCCAATCTGATCCAGTGCGACGTGGTTTTTTTCGCCACCCCGCACGGCGTCGCGATGGCGCAGGCGCCGGCCCTGCTGGCCGCCGGCGTCAAGGTGATCGATCTGGCGGCCGACTTCCGCCTGAAGGATCTGGCCGTCTTCGAACAGTGGTACAAGATCCCGCACACGGCGCCGGAATTGATCGAGCAAGCCGTGTATGGCTTGCCTGAGTTGAACCGCGACAATATCAAGCGCGCCACCCTGGTCGCCAATCCCGGTTGCTATCCCACCACGATGCAACTCGGTTACGTGCCGCTGCTGAAGGCGGGCTTGATCGACGCCGGCAACCTGATCGCCGACTGCAAGTCGGGCGTGTCGGGCGCCGGCCGCAAGGCGGAGATCGGCATCCTGTTTTCCGAGTCGAGCGACAATTTCAAGGCTTACGGCGTGTCCGGCCACCGCCATTTGCCGGAAACCACCGCGCAATTGCAGCGTTTCACGGATCAAAAAGTGGGCTTGATCTTCACGCCGCATCTGGTTCCGATGATACGCGGCATGCATTCGACCCTGTACGCGCGCCTCAACAAGGAGATTGGCAATGAGCAATTGCAAGCCCTGTTCGAAGCCGAATACCGCGACGCGCCCTTCGTCGACGTGATGCCTTTTGGCGCGCACCCGGAAACCCGCTCCACGCGCGGCTCGAATATGTTGCGCATGGCCTTGCACCGCCCCGACGTCGATGGCGTTCCCGGCAACACCGTGATCGTACTGGTGGTGCAAGACAATCTGGTCAAGGGCGCGTCCGGCCAGGCCGTGCAATGCATGAACCTGATGTTTGATCTGGATGAAAGCATGGGTTTGACGCAAATCGCCCTCTTGCCGTAAGGGAGTCGCGGCCGGGTGGCCGCCGCCCGGCCTGGCCGCGCAAACGGCGACGCAGATCAAGGCGCGGCAAGTCGGGCAGAGTAAATTGAACGGGCATGGCGCAAAAACGTACTGGCGTGCCCGCGCGCGCGGGCGATGGCAGACCCACAGTGAAGGATCACTTCATGTTCGCCCGCAATGGCAAAGATTCGATGGATAGCCTGATCGGCGCCGATACCCAGATCGATGGCCATTTGCTGTTTCGCGGCGGTTTGCGCATCGACGGCCAGGTGCGCGGCAACGTCATCGCCGCGGCCGGTCAGCACAGTTATCTGGTGGTCGGCGAACATGGGCGCATAGACGGCGAGGTGCGCTGCGCCCATCTGGTGGTCAGCGGCCAGATCAACGGCCCCGTGCACGTGTCGGAATTGCTTGAAATTCAGCCGAAAGCCCGCATAGTAGGGGAAGTTCATTACAAAGTAATGGAAATGCATGGCGGCGCGCTCGTCTCGGGTTGCCTCGAGCACCAGGATGGCGGCGATTCTTTGTTGCATTTATCGCTGTCCGAAGCGTGACTTGCGCCAACGGTCTATAATGAAATATGTTTTCAAGTTGGAGTGTGAAATGAATGCCGTCATCGAATCCTTAGATGTAATCCCTTCGCCCATCATTTTTACCGACAGCGCCGCGCAAAAAGTCGCGCAACTGATCGAGGAAGAGGGTAATCCAGACCTGAAATTGCGCGTATTCGTGCAGGGTGGCGGTTGCTCCGGTTTCCAGTACGGCTTCACCTTCGATGAAATCGTCAACGAAGACGACACCACGATGGTGAAAAACGGCGTGCAATTGCTGATCGATTCGATGAGCTACCAGTACCTGGTGGGCGCGGAAATCGACTACAAGGACGACCTTGAGGGCGCCCAGTTCGTCATCAAGAACCCGACCGCAACCTCGACCTGCGGCTGCGGCTCCTCGTTCTCGGCTTGAGTTCGGCCCCGTAAGAGCGGCGTATGCCTTCTGGCGTATGC
>DMYQ01000116.1:0-5802 GCA_003482555.1 Janthinobacterium sp.
CCTGAGGCGAGGTTAGGAAAAACAGGCCTTTGCGGAATTTTCCAATGCCAGAAAACAAAGGTTTTCATTGGAGCGGGTGAAGGGAATCGAACCCTCGTCGTAAGCTTGGGAAGCTTCTGCTCTACCATTGAGCTACACCCGCGAAGCCTGCATTTTACGCGAATTCCCCATCGATTGGCAAACTTGTACGCCGGCCGGCGCCGTGCCAACCGGGCTTGCCGCGTCGCGCGCCGCACGCTGCCCCCTTTGACCGCCCCTTGCCTAGTCGATCTTGAAGCGCGCCCGATCAGTGCCAGGGCGGTACATCGACCGGCCGCCATCAACATGCCGCGCGTATCTCATGTTCAGTTTGCCTATGTTCGCCCGCGTACAGACCCTGAGCTCCCGCCCCTCTATTCTGGGAACTTCACTGGAGAACAAACATGAGCTATCTGGAACACGACACGCTGGGCATGTACAAGGCCCACAAAGGACCGGGGCCGCACCTGATGGGCGCCAATACCTTGATCGGCAACAAGGTCGTCAACGGTAAAGAAGAAGAACTCGGCGAGATCAAGGAAATCATGCTCGACATGCGCAGCGGCAAAGTGTCCTACGCGGTCATGTCCTTTGGCGGCTTCATGGGCTTGGGCGACAAATTGTTTGTCGTGCCCTGGCCTTCGCTGACCCTCGATACCGTCGAGAAGCGCTTCGTGCTCGATGTCGAGATCGCCCACCTCGTCAATGCGCCCGGTTTCGAAAAAGACGCCTGGCCCGACATGAGCGACGCCGAATGGGTCGCCGAATTGCATGCGTACTACGGCACCAAGGCGTATCAAGATTCGCCATTGCAGTAATGCGGCGACATTAAAAAATTACCACTACACACAAGGAGATCCACCATGTATATCGGCCTCGGCACTATCGTCTTAATCATCATCCTGGTACTCATTTTCAAATAAGCAGCCCTTCAATTTTGCATCAGGCAAGGACGGACCGCGCGGCTCAACGCGCATCCGTCCTTGTCCACATCCGCCCTTGTTCCCAATCCGTCCGTGTTCACATTAACGGGCCGCGCGCCGCAAGATCCCATCCGCCCGATCGGCGCAGGCAAACCCCGTTTTCCGGTATTTCAGCGCACTTCTGCGTTAAATCGTTACAAACTTCCCATCTTATGCGAGCATGACAACCGGCTGATCCACCCAGCCCGCCCCGCGCATGCCCGGGCGTATCATCAGAGAACCGCATAAGGGTGTCTATCATGGAAATCGCAGGATCGTCCGCCCCCGTGGCGCGGCCGTACTATCGCCATCGCCTGCTGGTGCGCATCACGCACTGGATCAACGCGGTATCGCTGGCCATTCTTTTCATGAGCGGCCTGGGCATCTTCAACGCCCACCCATCGCTGTACTGGGGCGACTCTTCCTACAATGGCCGGCCGGCCCTGCTGGAAATCAGCGCCATCGACGATCCCGCGCCGCGGGGCCAGTTGCGCGTCTTCGGCCACACCTTCGACACCACCGGCGTGCTGGGCCTGTCCAGCGCCAACGGCCAGCCGCGACGGCGCGCGTTTCCATCCTGGCTCACCGTGCCCGGACCGTATTCGCTGGCCGCTGCGCGCCTGTGGCATTTCTTCTTTGCCTGGCTGCTGGTGATCAACGGCTTGCTGTATCTGGTGAACGCCATCGTAACCGGCCACCTGAAACGCGACCTCGCACCCGACGCGCAAGAGATGCGCGGCATCGGCGCCTCGATCCGCGAGCATGTGCGCTTCAAGCATCCCGAAGGCGCGGCGGCCATGCGCTACAACGTCTTGCAAAAACTGGCTTATCTGATCGTGATTTTCATCCTGCTGCCGCTGATAGTGCTGATGGGCATGGCCATGTCGCCCATGCTCGACACCGTGTTGGGCGGCTGGGTCGACTGGTTCGGCGGGCGCCAGTCGGCGCGCACCATCCACTTTATCGTGGCCTGGCTCTTGTTCGGCTTTGTACTGATCCACCTGTTCGAGGTGCTCATCAGCGGCGCGTGGAATCAGCTGCGCTCCATGATCACCGGCTATTATTTTGTCAAACCCGAGTCGAAAAAAGGGACGCAACCATGAACCATCAGCACATCGGCAAGCGCCGCTTCCTGCGCCGCGCCTTGGCCGGCGCCGGCGCCCTCTTCCTCGGCGGCTGCGACCGCCTGAACGACACGACCTGGTTTCCCAAGTTGCTGACGGCCGGCGAAAGCCTGAGCCTGAATGTCCACAAGGCGCTGCTGCCGCGATTGTCGATGGCGCAGGAATTCCCCGCCTCGGCGCTGTCGCCCACCTTCCGCAGCAACGGTACCAGTGAGCCGGACAATGAGGATTATCAAACGCTGGCGGAAAACGATTTCAAGGATTGGCGCTTGAGCGTCGACGGCCTGGTGCAGGAAAAAATGCAGTTTTCACTGGCGCAGTTGCGGTCCATGCCGAGCCGCACGCAAATCACGCGCCACGATTGCGTCGAAGGCTGGAGCGCGATCGGGAAGTGGAAGGGCGTGCCCCTGAAAGCCCTGCTCGAGGCGGTACGCCCGGCCGCCGGCGCCAAGTATATTGTCTTTCACTGCGCCGATCCAATGAACGACGACGGCACCAGTCCGTATTACGAGAGCATCGATATGGACGATGGTGTTCATCCACAAACCATACTGGCCTATGAACTCAACGATCAGATCTTGCCCATGGAGAATGGCGCGCCCCTGCGGCTGCGGGTCGAGCGGCAACTCGGGTACAAGCAGGCAAAATATTTGATGCGGATCGAACTGGTCGACAGCCTGGAGCATATCCACGGCGGCAAAGGGGGATATTGGGAAGACCACGGCTATGCGTGGTACGCCGGCATTTGACGGGGGCGGATCGGGGCGCGAATCCGGGTGAAAATCGCAACGCGAATCGCAGCGAATAGCGCAGCAGTTGCAAAGCCTGCCTGGGCTGGGCATTGGCCTGCGCCAGCATGGCGACGCCGGATTGCTGCAAGATCTGGGTGCGCGTCAATTGCGTCGTTACGCTGGCGTAGTCGGTCTCAGCATGGACGGCCGCCTTCACGGGATAGCTTCACGGCGCCGTTTGCCTCATAATCAAAGCTATCCGCGACTCTGTTCAGGTTGATGTCATGACGAAAAGCCAAACCCATAAACTGCAAGCCCAGGCCATCGGCGCCACCTTGCAAAAGGCCATTACGCAACATCAGCGGGGCGAGCTGCAAGCGGCCGCCGCCCTCTACCTTCAGATACTCGAGCTCGAGCCCGACCACTTCGACGCCCTGCACCTGCTCGGCGTCTTCGCCCTGCAGACCAAGGACGCGCAAGCCGCGTTCGACCTGATCAGCCGGGCCGTCGCCCTCAATCCCGAGCAAGTGCTGGCCCAGTCGAACCTGGGCGCGGCGCTGCAGCAATTGCGCCGTTTCGACGACGCCCTGCGCTGCTACGACAATGCGCTGCGGCTTGACCCGGATCACCTGCAGTCGCTCAACAATTGCGGCGTGACCTTGCAGGAAATGAAACGCTACGCCGACGCGGCCGCCTGTTTCGAGCGCGCGCTGCGCCTGGTGCCGGGCGACCTGGACGCGCTCAACAACCTGGCCAACGCCTTCATCGACTTGCGCCGCTTCGACGAAGCCCTGATCTGCCTCGACCAGGTGCTGGCCGCCAATCCGCGCCATGTGGCGGCCCACTTCAACCGCGGCAACGCCCTGCAGCACTGCAACCGCACCGATGAAGCCTTGCTCAACTATTCCAGCGCGCTCGAACTCGACCCCACCCACCTCGACGCCCATTTCAACGCGGGCGTATGCCGCCTGCTGAGCGGCGACTTTGAAGGCGGCTGGCCCGAATACGAGTGGCGCCTGAAAAAAGAGGTTTACCGCGGCCTGCGGGAGGAATTCGCGCAAGCGCCCTGGCGCGGCCAGGCGCTGCGGGGGAAAACCATCCTCGTGTACGCCGAGCAAGACTACGGCGACACCCTGCAGTTCGTGCGCTACGTGGCGCCGCTGGCCGCCTTGGGCGCGAAGGTGCTGCTGCGCGTGCAAGCCCCGCTCAAACCCCTGCTGCACGGCATAGCCGGGGCGCACCGGGTGCTTGCCAACGGCGAAGCCCTGCCTCCCTTCGATTATCACTGTCCTTTGATGAGCCTGCCGCTTGCCCTGGGCACCCGCCTCGACACCATACCCGCCGCCGCCCAAGCCTACCTGGGCTGCGACGCCGGCCGCGCCCGCGCCTGGCAAGCCCGGCTCGGTGAAAAGACCCTGCCGCGGGTCGGCCTCATGTGGAGCGGCAACGCCGCCCACGACAACGACGGCGCCCGCTCCATCCCCCTGATCCGCTGCGCCGCCCTGCTCGTCCCGGGAATACAATTCGTGTCGCTGCAAAAAGAACTGGGCGCCGTCGACAGGATCATGCTGGAAAACCGGCCCGAGCTTGGCCGCTTTCCCGAACTGCAAACCGACTTCGCCGAAACGGCGGCCCTGCTGGCGCAGATGGATCTGGTCATCACGGTCGACACCTCGGTGGCCCATCTGGCCGCCGCGATGGGCAAGCCGGTCTGGATACTCTTGCCCTTCGCGCCAGACTGGCGCTGGATGCTGGGCCGCGACGACAGCCCCTGGTACGCCGGCGCGACGCTGTTCCGGCAGACGGCCGTGGGCGACTGGGACGGCGTGCTGGCGCGCGTCGCCGAGAGGCTGCGGGCGTTCGCGCCCTGAAGAGGTGGCGGCCGCGATGCGCGGCGCCGGCTTGCGCTTCAAAATGTCGTAGCAATCAAAAGGATGCCGCGTCGGCGCACTCAGCCCGGCAGCAGTTCCAGACGCTGGCGCGCCTGCGCCAACGCGGGCGCGTCCATGCGCCCGGCCGTTTGCCGGATGAACTTGTCGGCGCCGGGGGCGCCGCTCTTGCCGGCCATCGCCAGCCACAGGTAGGCTTGCACCAGGTCGAGCGGCGCGCCCTGCCCGCTCGCATACATCAAGCCGACATTCAACTGGGCCCGCGCATGCCCCTGCCGGGCCGCTTTTTCATACCAGGCGCGGGCGGCGGCATAATCGCGGGCCACGCCCTGGCCGTTGTCGTAGCGCAGTCCGAGCGTGAATTGCGCCAGCGTATGCCCCTGCCCGGCCGCCTTGGCGTACCAGGCGTGCGCCTGGGCGCTGTCCGGGGCCGGGCCGTCGTCCCTGTCGTGCAGCAGGCCCAGCGTGTATTGCGCGGCCACATAATCCTGCTCGGCGGCGCGCCGATACCAGGCCAGCGCCAGGCCGGCGTCGCGCGGCACGCCCTGCCCCGTGTCATAGCGCAAGCCGAGGTCGAACTGGGCCCGCACATGGCCCTGGTCGGCCGCCTTGCGATACCAGAACACGGCTTCCTGGTGGTCGAGCGCCATGCCGTGTCCATTGTCGTGCAAGAGGCCGAGGTGATACTGGGCCGCCGCGAAACCCTGCTCGGCGGCCTTGCGGAACCAGTGCCGGGCCTGGACGTAATCCCGCTCCACGCCCTGCCCCAGCTCGTAATGCAAGCCCAGATTGTTTTGCGCGGCGGCGTGGCCTTGCTCGGCCGCCCTGCGATACCAGTCGAGCGCCGCGCGCTCGTCGCGCGGCACGCCCTGGCCGCTGGCGAAGATCAAGCCCAGGTTGAATTGCGAACTGGCATGGTTTTGCTCGGCGGCGCGGCGATACCACAGGACGGCCTTGTGGCTATCTTGCTCGACGCTGTCGCCCTTGTCGTAGCGCAACGCCAGGTTGAACTGGGCCGGCGCATAGTTTTGCTCGGCCGCCTTGCGTAACCAGCCCGTGGCTTGCTGCCTGTCGCGCG
>DMYQ01000116.1:5916-6118 GCA_003482555.1 Janthinobacterium sp.
CGGCGGCCTTGCGATACCAGGCGATGGCTTGCTGGAAATCCTGCGGCACGCCCTTGCCGTTGTCGTACATCATGCCCAGATTGTTTTGCGCGCCGGCGTCGCCCTGCTCGGCCGCCTTGCTGAACCAGTGCATGGCCAGGGCGCTGTCTTGCGCGATGCCGTGGCCCTTCGCGCACAACCAGCCGAGGTTGTACTGGGCGGC
>DMYQ01000223.1:0-18059 GCA_003482555.1 Janthinobacterium sp.
CCCGACTTATTGAGGTGTTACGTGTAGCTTGAACGACGGCGCCCCGCACAGTCATGTGCCGGGCGCCGTTTTTTCACTAATCGCCCAACGTCTGGATTTCAAGGCTCAGATTATCGATCGCCTTGTCGTTGTATTGCCCGGAAAAATACGCGTCGCCAAACAGGGCGCCGGCCTGCGCCTTGCCGCGCAAATGGATCAGCGCCTGGCGCCGCTGCGCGCGGAAGCTTTCTTCCGGCACATGCGCGTATTCTTGCCGGATCGCCCGCGTGTACGCCAGGTAGACCTCGTCGTCCTGCCCCAGGATGGCCAGGTCGATGCCGAGCATGACGTCTTTCAGGCGGTGCGCGATGGCTGGCCCCTGGAAGTGGTCGGTGACCCGTATCAGCTCGGCGACATCGACGCCCACCGCCAGGTCCAGGCCGCTGCCCAGCCACAGTTGCGCGCTCGCTTCCTCGTTTGAAAACAGCGCATCCTCGTCGCGCTCGTACAGCGCGTCGTGGAACCAGAACGCCTTCTTGACCGTGTCCAGGTCGTGGCGCGTGGCCTGCGTGTTGGCGGCCCAGACGCGGATCTCGGCCAGGCCGTGCACCAGGTGGTCGAGGTTGTGATAATGGCGCTCGGCGCCGCCGTAAGCGTCCGGGCCCGTCAGGTGGGCGAACCAGTGCTCGGCCAGGGCCGCGTCGGGAGCGGCGCCGCCGGGCTGGTTCCACAAGCCGTCCCACTCCTTGCGCAACCAGCTCAGTATCCAGGCCCGGTATGCCGGCCCGGGCACGAATTTCTTCATGGTCCAGTTCCAACCCACCGGCCCTTCCAGCGCCTTGACGAAGCTGGAACTGACCGAACCGAGGTCGCGCGGCGGCATCACGAAGATAGTCTTGGCGCCCTGCAGCACGTCGACATTGGTTTGCTGGATCAGGTTTTCATAATCGAAATCGGCCGTGGTGCGGATGCCGCGTATCAGATAATCGGCGCCGTGCTTTTTCGCCACGCGCGCCGTGTAGTCGCTCTTGACGATGATCACCTGCACGTTCTCCCAGCCGCGCTCGCGGGCGCTCTGCTCGATGATCTTCTTGCGCTCTTCGGCCGGAAATTGCGGCTGCTTGACGGGGTTTTGCGACAGGAACACGATCACCTCGTCGGCGATCGAGCGGGCTTCGCCGATCACCCACATGTGGCCGTTGGTGATGGGGTCCAGGGTTCCCGAAAATCCGATTCTCTTCATGCGTCGCTCCAAAAATGGCTAGTTCCGCAGAAGATATAGGGCGCCGCGCGCCCCGTCAATCAATAATACCGTTACAGTAAGATTAAGC
Source organism: Janthinobacterium sp. (assembly GCA_003482555.1). GTDB lineage: Bacteria > Pseudomonadota > Gammaproteobacteria > Burkholderiales > Burkholderiaceae_D > Janthinobacterium. The sequence goes on from DMYQ01000223.1 coordinate 1,311, forward strand.
TTTCATTGCCTGGGGAAACTCGACGCGCACGCACAAACCATGCAAACGCTCCGATTTGCCCAGCGCCAGGCGGGCGCCGTGGCGCTCGGCGATGGCCTTGATGATGGCCAGCCCCAGGCCGCTGCCGCCGGCCGCGCTGCCCGGCACCCGGTAGAAGCGGCTGAATACGCGCCCCCGCTCCTCTTCTGAAATGCCGGGGCCGCTGTCCTCGACCGCCAGGACCACCCCGCCCGGCCCCACCCGCAGGTCGAGGTCGACGGTGCCGCCGGCCGGCGTATATTTGATGGCGTTGTCGATCAGATTGCGCAGCATGATGACGAGGGCGTCGGCCTGGCCGCCGACCCTGGCGCCCGGGTCGGCGTGATGCAGGCCGAGGTCGATCTGGCGCGCCTGCGCGAAGCCGGCCATGTCGCCCAGGGTGCGCTTGACCAGCTCGCCCAGGTCGACCGGCCGCGGCGGCTCGCCGGCGGCGGCGCTCGCCTCCTGGCGGGCCAGCACCAGCAATTGCTCGACCAGGCGGGTGGAGCGCTCGATGCCGGCCGTCAGGCGCGACACGGCCAGCGCGCGCGCGCCCGCGTCCTCGGCGCGCTCCAGGCTCAGCACCTGCAACTTCAAGGCCGCCAGCGGCGTGCGCAATTCGTGCGCCGCGTCGGCAACAAAGTGCTGCTGGGCGTCGAAGGCGGTCTGGACGCGCCCGAACAGCAAGTTCAATTCATGCACCAGCGGTTGCACCTCGTCCGGCAAGTCCGCTTCGGACACGGGCGACAAATCGTCGGCCTGGCGCGCCGCCACCTGCTTGCGCACCCGCGCCACCGGCGCCAGCGAGCCGCTGACGACCCACCACACCACCAGCATCAGGATGGGCGCCATCAACGCGATCGGCCCCACCGTGCGCAGCGCCAGGCTGCCCGCCATCCGCTTGCGCACCGCCATGTCCTGGGCGATTTGCACGGTCTGGGAACTGGTTTGCACGGAAAAGATCCGGTAAGTGGTGCCGTTCGCCTTGACGTTGGAAAAACCCAGCACGGCGCGCTGCGGCAGTTGCGCGCGCGAAATCGAACGGAAAACCTGCACCCCGTCCGGTGTCCACACCTGCACCACGAGGTCGTTGTTGACGGGGTCGGCCGACGGCCCCTGCGGCACATTCGTCAGCGGCGTCCCGGAACGCAGGGACAGGGCCATTTGCTGCATGTGATAATCGAAGATCTGGTCGGCGTCGTACAGGGCGCTGCGGTAGGCGATCGAGGCCTGCGCCAGCGCGGCCATGATGATGGCGGCCAGCAAGAACCACAGCAAACGGCTACGCAGCGAATGCGTCACCTTCATAGTTTCGGCACCATGTAGCCGAGGCCGCGCACATTCTGTATCAATTCGCTGCCCAGCTTCTTGCGCAAGCCGTGGATGTAGACTTCGACGGCGTTGCTGTTGACTTCATCCTTCCAGCTGTACAGCTTTTCTTCCAGCTGCGCGCGCGAGAGCACGATGCCGGGACGGGCGATCAGCGCTTCCAACACGGCCCACTCGCGCGCCGACAGGCTCACCGGATGGCCGCCGGCGCTCACTTCGCGGGTCAGGGGATTGATCGACACGCCCTGGTGCTCGAACACGGGTTCCGGCCGCCCGGAAGCGCGCCGCAGCAGGGCGCGGATGCGCGCCAGCAGTTCGTCGAGGTCGTACGGCTTCAGCACGTAATCGTCGGCGCCGGCGTCCAGGCCGGCGATGCGCTGCTCGACCGAATCGCGCGCCGTGGCCACCAGCACCGGCGTGTCCTGCTTGCGCAGACGCATCGCGCGCAGCACGTCGAGGCCGTCCCTGCGCGGCAAGCCCAGGTCGAGCAGCACCAGGTCGTAGCTTTGCGTGAGCAGCGCCGTGTCGGCCATGTCGCCGTCCTTGACCCAGTCGACCGCGTAGTGCTCGGCCCGCAACAGGTCGAGCACCACTTCGCCTATCATCGTATCGTCTTCCACCAGCAGTAATCGCATGTTTCTCTTTCTTGTTTGCGGCCCGCGCTTGCGCCGCGCGCAAGTTTAACCCAGGCGCACCGGAATAAAGATGCGATCGTTGCCGCGCTGTATCAGCAACGCCACCGACTTGGCCGATTTCGACACCAAATCGCGTACCTGTTCGACACTGGCGACCGGCTTGCCGTTCACCGACAATAACACGTCGCCCGACTGCACTCCGGCATACGCGGCGGCGCCGCTGGCGTCTTCCACCAGCAGGCCGGCGCCGATGCCGCTGGCGCGCCGCTCTTCCGGTTGCAGCGGACGCAGGGCCAGGCCCAGCTGGACCTTGCCGGCCGGCGCATCGCCGCGGTTGACATCGGCCACCTTGTCGGCGGAATTACCCAGCGTGGCCTTGAGCGTGATCGTCTCGCCGTCGCGCCAGACTTCCATCGTCACGGCGTCGCCCGGCGCCTCCGTCTCTATCAGCGCCGGCAAGTCGGCCGAGGCCACGATGCTCTTGCCGTCCAGTTTGCGGATCACGTCGCCCGGCTTCAGGCCGGCCCGGTCGGCCGGGCTGCCCGCCTCCACATTGGCCACCAGCGCGCCTTCCGGCGACGCCAGCTTGAAGGAATCGGCGAAGCCCTGGTTCACTTCCTGCACCGTCACGCCCAGCTTGGCGTGGTTCACCTTGCCGGTGGCGACGATCTGATTCTTGATGCGGTTGGCGACGTCGATCGGGATCGCGAACGACAGACCCTGGTAGCCGCCCGTCTGGCTATAGATTTGCGAATTCACGCCCACCACTTCGCCGCGCACATTGAACAGCGGCCCGCCCGAGTTGCCGGGATTGACGGCCACGTCGGTCTGGATGAAGGGCACGTTGCTGTCGTCCGGCAGCGAACGGCCCTTGGCGCTGACGACGCCGGCCGTCACCGTGCTGTCGAAACCGTAGGGCGAGCCGATCGCCAGCACCCATTCGCCCACCTTCAAGTCGCGCGAATTGCCGAGCGGGACGACGGGCAGGTTCTTGGCCTCGATCTTCAGGATGGCGATGTCGGTCTTCGGATCGGAACCGAGCACGCGGGCGTGGAACTCGCGCCTGTCGGTCAGCTTGACGGTCACTTCCTTGGCGTCGCGCACGACGTGGGCATTGGTCATGATGATGCCGTCCGGGCTGACGATGAAGCCGGAGCCGAGGCCGTGGGTCGGGATGTCGCGCCCGCCCCGGTTGTTGCCGCCCTGGGGGCCCTGGAAGCGGCGGAAAAATTCAAAGAAGGGATCGTTGTCGAACGGATCCGAACGGGGCGCGTTGCCTTGCGCGGCGTCGGACTGGTCGAGGCCGGCTCGCGTGACGCCGGTGACGCTGATGTTGACCACGGCCGGGCTGTTGCGGGCGGCGATCTGGCTGAAGTCGGGCAGCGCCATCGTCAGTTGCGGCGCCGCCGGCGCCGCCGCGAGAGGCGCGGCCGGCGCGCCGACCGCGGCGACCGGCGCGTTCGCGACGGCGTTATTCTGGTGCACGGCGACGGCGCCGACCGCGCCCACGACGCCGACCGCCGCCAAGGCCAGGGTCAGCCCTTTCAAAGTCGTCGACCCGGATTGAGATGATTTTTGCATGGTGCGCTCCTCTGTATTGAATGGGATTCGGGAATGTATTCAATATGAGGCATGAGTCTTAGACATCGCTTAATGTTAACGGCGGTGGATGGCGGTGAATGGCTGTTGAGTGGAAGTTAACGGCGCCGGCCGGGAAAAACCCGGCCGGTGGACGACTCGTGTGACGCCAAAAACACACTTTAAAACCGCGCGCTCTTACGCGGCTTGACGTTCCAGCGCGCTGACGTTGGCGCCGCCGTCGATGACGATCTGGCGCGGCTTGAGCGCTTCCGGCACTTCGCGCACCAGCGAGATGGTCAGCATGCCGTTGTCGAAGCTGGCGCCGGTGACCTTGACGTGGTTGGCCAACTGGAAGCGCTGCTCGAAGTCGCGCGCGGCGATCCCCCGGTGCAGATAAGTGCGCTCGATGCCGTCTTTTTGCTTGCGACCGCTCACCTGCAGCGATTCGCGTTCGGCGACGATATCGATTTCGTCGCGGTTGAAGCCGGCCAGCGCCATCACGATGCGGTAGTTATCCTCCGACACCAGTTCGATATTGTAGGGAGGGTAGCTGGGCTGGGCGTCGGCGCGCTGGGTTTCATTGAGCAAATGGGCCAGGCGATCGAAGCCGATGGCGGAACGGTACAGGGGGGCGAGGTCGAATGTACGCATGATGAATATCCTTTTGTAAGTGAAGCGATATGGTGGCGCGGACCTCACGATGAGCATCCGCTGATACCGATATACGGTTCGCGGCGCGCTTTACAAGGCCTTGAAAAAGCGCCGAAGACGCCCCATGGCGGCAAAAAATAATGAAAAATATTCGCTCCGGCGAGGCCGTCCCGCGCGGCCGCCGCGGCGCCAGCACTGGCATGCTAAACTGATATCGAGTCAGCATAGTCCGGCGGCGGCGCGGCCGCGCCGGATTGCCCATCCGTTTTTTTCACCGCCCATGACCGATCATATTTCATCCTCCAGCAATGGCGCCGCGCGCGCTCCCCGCTTCGTTCCACTGTTTGCGCTCTTGCTGTGCGCCGCCGTCCGCGCCGAGGTGCCGGCGCCGCTCGACGTTCCCTACCCCGGCACCATCGTCTTGAAAGTCGACGCCACCGACCTGGCGCGGCAAATCTTCCGCGTGCGCGAAAGCATCCCCGTCAAGGCCGGGCCCCTGACCTTGCTGTATCCGCAGTGGGTGCCGGGCAACCACGGTCCCAGCGGGCCGCTGACACAGTTCGCCGGCCTGACCCTGAGCGGCAACGGCAAGGCCCTGGAATGGCGCCGCGATCCGCTCAATATGTATGCCTTCCACGTCCAGGTGCCGCCCGGCGTCGCCAGCGTGGAGGCGCAATACCAGTACCTGTCGCCGGTGGAGGGCGACCAGGGCCGCATCACGATGAGCAACGATATCCTCGGCGTGCAGTGGCACGCGGTGACGCTGTACCCGGCCGGCTACGCCAGCAGCCGCATCATGGTGCAAGCCAACCTGACCCTGCCGGCCGGCTGGCAGTTCGGCAGCGCGCTGGAGACGGCGGCGCGGCGCAGCGACGACATCGCCTTCCGCGCGCTCGACCTGGAAGCCCTGGTCGATTCGCCCGTGTTCGCGGGCCGCTATTTCCGCCGCATCGAGCTCGATCCGGGCGCCGCCGTCCCGGTGCGCCTGGACCTGCTGGGCGACAGCGCCGACAGCCTGGAGGCGACGCCGGAGCAGATCGCGCCGCACCGCGCCTTGGTCCAGCAAGCCTACAAGCTGTTCGGCGCCAGGCACTACGCGCACTACGATTTCCTGTTCGCGCTGAGCGAGGAATTCGGCGCCATCGGGCGCGAGCACCACCAGTCCAGCGAGAACGCCACCAAGTCCGATTACTTCAGCGACTGGAACAAGAACGAAGCGCGGCGCGAAATACTTTCGCACGAATTCGTCCATTCCTGGAACGGCAAGTTCCGCCGTCCGGCCGACCAGAGCGTGCAGGATTTCAACACGCCGCTGCAAAACAGCCTGCTCTGGGTCTACGAGGGCCAGACCCAGTACTGGGGCGAGGTGCTGGCGGCGCGCTCCGGCCTGGTCGGAGCGGCGAATATGCGCGACATCTTCGCCGCCGCCGCGGCCCGCTTCGACAACATGGCCGGACGCGGCTGGCGCACGGTGCAAGACACCACCAACGATCCCATCATCAACGGCCGCCGTCCGCTCGCCTGGGGCAACTGGCAGCGCAACGAAGACTATTACGCGGAAGGCGCTTTGATCTGGCTCGACGTCGACACCCGCATCCGCGAACTGTCCGGCGAGCGCCGCTCGCTGGACGATTTCGCGCGCGCCTTCTTCGGCGTGCGCGACGGCCAGGCCGTCGCCCTGCCCTACACCTTCGAGGACGTGGTCGGCGCGCTGAACGCGGTGCAAGCCTACGACTGGGCCGGCTTCCTGCGCGCGCGCCTGGACGGGCACGGCCCCGGCGCGCCGCTCGACGGCCTGGCGCGCGCCGGCTGGAAGCTCGCTTACGGCGACACCCAGAGCGCCTTCCTGAAGCAGGCCGAGACGCGCCGCGAACTGGCCGATTTCAGCTACACGCTCGGTTTCACGGTCGGCAAGGAAAACAGGATCGGCAATCTGCAGTGGGAAGGCCCCGGCTTCAAGGCCGGCCTGTCGGGCGGCACCATCCTGCTGGCCGTGAACGGCAAGGCTTACAAGGCCGAGGTGCTGAAGGCGGCCTTGAAGGCGGCCAAGGGCGAGCGCAAGCCGCTCGAACTGCTGGTCAAGAAGGGCACGCAATTTCGCACCGTCGCGCTGGACTATCACGCCGGTTTGCGCTATCCGCGCCTGGAGCGCATCGCGGGCGCGCCGGATCGGCTGCAGGCGATCTTGCAGCCGCTGAAATAGGTCGCCTGCGGACGGCGCTGCGGCGCCGCCGCGGCCTCGTGCGACAGCGATTGTTCAGCCGCCGGAACATTGAAATCGGCTTGCGCCGCTTTATCGCGGCGCCGCCGGTGCCGGGCGAAAAGCTGGCCGGCTTGCCGGTGCCGACGCGCTGGCTGGCGACGGTGGGTGGGCGCGCGGCGGCGCAGCGCGGCATGGCGCTGTCGGCGGTGTCGGCGGCGTGACGCGGGCGCCCCCTGTGGCGGGGCGCCGTTTTGGTGTATGCTCAACATATGAACAATGACACCGACATCCAACTGAGCGGCCCCTTCAAGGCCACCGACGGCTCCGGCCGCGCCCACGACATCAAGGCCATCCGCATCTTCGACGAAGGTTACGGCATCATCGACGTGTATGTCGACTTTGTCGCCGCCATCGACGCCGCCGCGTACAAGGACAAGACCCTGATCGGACACATTCTGACCCGCCTGCGCAGCCTCGGCTACGTGGGGCCGGACTTCGGACATGGCGACCTCGGTCTGCAGGACAAGAAGCTGATCGTGCTGGAAGCGCCCGAGGAATTCAGCGCCTTCGCCGCCAGCAAAGGCTGGAAAGACTTGGCGGCGGAATTCGAGGAAGACGACGACGCCTGATTCTCAGACTCAGGCTGAGTCCAATTTCAGCCTGACCGCAAGTGATTTCACGCGGCCCGCCCGGGCTTGCCACGGCAAGTTCGGGCGGGCTTTTTTGCGCCGGTCGCGCCAGGTAGGCGGTGGCATCCAGCACTCTAGCTATTTGGTCAGGTATCCATGCAACAGCGACCACCGATACACTACTTAAGATATTTTGCGCAAATTTTATCGTAAGTCCCGTCGCTCTTCATTTGCTCCAACGCGGTCTTAATTTTGTGCACCAATCGATCATCAGTCTGCTGGCTAAACGCCACATACAGGCCGGCTGATAATTCATTCAGCTTGAAAACCTTGACCACGCTGGACGGATCCAGCCCTTCGCGCTTGTAGAGAGCCACCATCGCCAACTCGTCGATGGGGAACAGGTCAATTGTTTCGGAAGCAAGCTTCTTGGCATTGAGTCCGTCTTTGGAGACCAAATCCATGCCGACGCCTTTTTTGTCCAGGTACTGGGCGCGCACGTCGTCACGCACAGCGCCTATTTTGAACTTCTTGAGGTCAGCGATATCGGCAACTGCGATTTCAGGTCGGCTCGCGAGGCGGAATAAATAGACATCGTAAGGCGCGATGATATCGACCCATTTGAATAGATGTTCGCGCGTTGCATTTCTTCCGATAGAGTAAATCAGAACGTTGGGGGTTTCCTGCGCCATCTGGTAGGCACGCGCCCAAGGATAGATGCCGATCGTGTAGTCGACCTTGGCGCGTTTAAAGGCTTCTTGAACCACCTCGGTGGACATGCCGAGGATCTTCTTACTGCCCGGATCTTGATAGTTGTAAGGCGGGTATTCTTCGGTGACGATGGTGACCACCTGGGCCCAAGCTGGCGAAGCAAACAACAGAAAAAGTAGCGTGGAAAAATTTATTTTTTGTAAAAATTTCATGGCGTAGTCCTATTCTGTTAATCCACACTACTATTAAGGGACTCGCAAAATTCGTCGCGCGCGGGGATTTGTTCGCCGCATACAACACCATGAATGCTACCGGACGCGACCTGATCACGCAACGCTGGAATATGATATGGCACGATTGAATACCGGAATTGAGGCGTGATAGCCGCGCGCACTCGCGCTCAAGCGGGGAAAACCCCGCCCCCGGAAGGCGCGAGCGCTCAAGTTGGGGAAATCTCCACGGTTTGGCCGCCGCCGCGGCGTCCATTCCCGCATAAAACAGTACCCCCGCGGCGCCGGCTTCAAATGTAGCGCGCGCTCCAGGCCGCGATCATGTTGGCGACATACACGGCGTCGCCGCGCCGGGTCAGCAGGTGGTCGGCGTCATCGAGCGAGATGAAGCTTTTCGGATGCCTGGCGGCCGTGAAAATAGTCATCGCGTTGGCCACGCCGACGGTGTCGTCGGCGGGCGCGTGCATCACCAGCAAGGCGCGTCGCAGATTGGCGATGCTGTCCGCCAGGCGGTGCCCGGCCGCGTCCTCGAGAAATTGCCGCTTGATGCGAAACGGCCGCCCCGCCAGTTGCACCTCGGCCTCGCCGGTGTCAAAGATCCGCCCGAGTTGCTCGCGGAACAGGCCCGCCACGTGCGCGGGATCGCTGGGCGCGCCCAGAGTGACGACGGCGCTCGCCTCCGGCACGCCGGCGGCGGCGACCAGCACGGCCGCGCCGCCCAGGCTGTGGCCGATCAGCAGGTGTGGCGCCCGGTCGCGCGCGCGCAGGAAATCGGCGGCGGCCAGCAAGTCGGCCACGTTGGAAGAAAAATTCGTGTTGGCGAATTCCCCCTCGCTCGCGCCCAGGCCGGTGAAGTCGAAGCGCAGCACGGCGATGCCGTGCGCCGTCAGGGCCTGGGCGATACGGCTCGCCGCGAACACGTCCTTGCCGCAGGTGAAGCAATGCGCGAACAGGGCATAGGCGCGCGCCGGGCCGTTGGGCGCGTCGAGGCGGGCCGCCAGCAACTGGCCGTCGGCGCCGGGAAAGTCCAGTCGTTCCGCTCGCATATCGATTCCTGTCCTGAATTCCGTCTTGGATGAATTATGCGCGCCGAGCTTTTCTCCGCCTATTCATATTTTTTGTAAGGATTCCCAGACGCGCCCCGACTGGGGGATGCGGCACCCATCCAGCGGCGCCGCATCCCCTATCGAGAGGCGACAACCATGAACAATCCCCTTCACCGCGCACGCGGCGGCAAACCTTCCGGCGCACTGGCACGGGCGGCCGCCGCCCTCCTGCTGCTCGGCGCGCCCGCCCTGCACGCGGCCGACCTGAGCGTCAGCGTCACCAATCTGACGCGCGCGACCTGGTTCACGCCGCTTCTGGTGAGCGCCCACCCGGCCAGCTTCAAGCCCTTCACCGAGGGTAGCGCCGCCAGCGTCGAACTGCAAAGCATCGCCGAAGCGGGCGACACGACGGGCATGCAGGCGCTGCTGCCGGCCGGCGCGACGAAAGTGGTCAATCCCAACAACGGCCCGCTCAAGCCGGGCGCCAGCGTCACCAGCGCTTCCTTCGCCGGCGGCGCCGGCACCGCCAACAGCCAGTTGACGCTGCTGGCCATGATGGTGCCGACCAACGACGGCTTCGTCGCCCTGAACGCGATCGACATTCCCAGCGCGGCCGGCAGCTATACCTATTTCCTGAGCGCCTATGACGCGGGCACCGAGGCGAACGATGAAAAGAAAGCGGCGGCCGGTGGCATCAACCAGCCCGGCATGATCTTCCCGCCCTTCTTGAACGACGCCGGCGGCCACCTGTCGGCCGACATCAATCCGAACGCGCCCGGCTTCGCCGGCGCCACCAAGGAAGGTTTCGTGCATACCCACCGCGGCATTCTGGGCAGCGCGGCCGGCGGGGCCAGCGCGCTCGACAACACGGTCTACCGCTGGCTCAATCCGGTCGCCCGCGTCGTCCTCACCGTCAAGTAAAGGGATGATCATGCGTATCGCTTCCCCCCTCGCCATTCCGGCCGCCGCCGCGCTCGCCGTGTTGCTGGCCGCTTGCAACGGCAATTCCAGCCCGCCGGCGGCCGACCCCGCGCCGCCGCCGGCGCCGACCACGGCCAGCTTCGAAGTCAGCCTGGTCAATCTGACCGCGGGCCAAGCGCTGTCGCCGATGGTGGCGCTGGCTCATACCGACGCCTTTCACTTGTTTACCATCGGCGAGGCGGCCAGCGTGGCGCTCGAGCACCTGGCCGAGGGCGGCGAGACGGCGCCCCTGGCGGCCCTGGCGGGCGACGCGAAATCGGTGCTGGCGGTGGGCATCGCCGGGGCCGGCCTGCCACCCGGCCCCGACGCCAAGGCCGTCGTCACCCTGACGGTGCCGCTGGCGTCCGTGCCGGGCTTGCGCCTGTCCATGGCCAGCATGCTGGGCAATACCAACGACGGCTTTGCCGGCCTCGCCGAACAGCCGCTGGACACCCTGGCGGTGGGCGCCTCGACGACGCTGCGCCTGCTCGGCTACGATGCGGGCACCGAGCTCAACACGGAGAGCGCCGACAGCGTGCCCGGCCCGGCCACGGCAAACGGCGGCGGCAAGCGCGAAGCCTTCAACGCCAGCCGCGACGATGTCGTCAACACGGTGCGCGTGCATCCCGGCATCGTCAGCCGCGACGACGGCCTGGCCACGTCGGCGCTGACGCAAGCGCAGCGCTGGGACAATCCGGTCGCCTTGCTGAGCGTGAAGCGCACCAGGTAAAAGTTCGGCCCGACTCCACCCCACCCGCCCCGGCGGGTTTTTTTTCGGCCGCGCGGGGCCGCGCCGGCGCCACATTGCTGGTATTGCTGACAATCGGAGTATATTGGGGAGCGGCATTGTTGTATGCCTGCAAGTGCATCCCGAACCGGCGCCCGCCTTCGCGCCGGCTGTTTTCAGCCCATGGAGATATCACAATGAACGCACCGTTGACCGGGATGATGGCCGCCACCCAGGCGCTGAGCAAAAACGGGGAAGCGAAAGAAGGCTATATCGAACGCGTTCCTGGCACCGCAAGCCGCATCGGCACCGGCATCCATAAATAAGCGCCCGACCATGCCGGCGCGCGGCGGCCCCCCAGCGAGCGCTGACACGCGCATGGATAGCCGCGCGCGCCGCCTGGCCCTGGTGTTTTCCGGCTTCGTGCTGCTGATCGCGGCCGCCATCGTGGCGCAAACCTGGTGGGCCATCGAGCAAGACCGGCGCGTCGTGCTGGAGTCGGAACAGGCCGACAGCCTGATCACCCTGCGCCTGCTGGAAGAACAGGCGGCCCAGACCCTGATGGACGCCGAGCGCGACCTCGACACCATCATCGCCGAACTGCACTACGCCGGCCGCGGCCGGGTCATCGACGACACCCTGGTGCGGGAAATCATCGGCCGCGCCCAGCCCTTCAACCGCGCCCTCAAGGCCCTGCAATTCGTCAACCTGGGCGGCGAAGCCTTCGTCGGCTCGATCGCTTATCCCGCCTATCAGACCGACGCCGACGACCGCACTTACGTCGCCGCGCTGCTGGCCCATCCCGAGCGGCGCGCGGTCGTCATCGGCACGCCGTTTCGCCGCTTCTACGACAACGTCGGCGTGCTGCCGATCGCCAAGAATATCTATGACGGCAAGGGCCGCCACCTCGGTGTGCTGAGCAACGACGTCAGCGTCAGTTATTTCAGCGACGTGCACGGGCGCGTACTCGCCAAGGGCAAGTCCGTGCTCGCCCTGCTGAGCGGCGACGGCCGCGTGATCGTCCGTTCGCCGGCGCTGCCCGACTACCTGGGCGCCGATGTGGCGCGCAGCCCGGCCTTTCGCCGGCTCGCCGCGCAAGGCCGCGAAGGCGCTTTCGGCGACGAGCGTTTCCTGGCCCCGGAACGGCTGGCCGCGCGCGTCTATACCTTCCGCCGCGTGGACGGCTATCCGGTGACCCTGGTGTATGCGCGCGAGCGCGAGGATATCCTGGCGCCCTGGCTGGCGCGCACCCGCGACCGGATCGCGTATGCGGCCGTCTTCATCCTCATCATGGCCGCGCTGACGGCGGTGTTGCGCACCAGCTTTCGGCGCCTGGACGCTTCGCAAGCCTCGCTGCGCCAGTCGGAGGCCTCGCTGCGCGGCAGCGAAAGAAAGTTCTCCAGCCTGTTCCAGCAGTCGCCCGTGCCGCTGGCCCTGATCGACCTGCGCGACGACCGCTTCCTGGAAGTGAACGACAGCTTCCTGCTGCAATTCGCTTTGGCGCGGGAGGCCGTCCTGGGCGCCACCCAGCTGGAATTGCTGCTCTGGGAAGACCCGGCGCAAGCCCGGCCTTACCGTGAACGCCTGCTGCGGGACGGCAAGATCGACGAACTCGAGGCGCGCCTGCGCACCCACGACGGCGCGCTGCGCGTGTGCCTGGTGTCGGCCCGCCTGATCGAGTCCGGGCATGCCTTGACGGCCCTGTTTTCGCCGATCGACGTGACCCGCCAGCACCGCGTCGAGGATGAAATCCGCGCACTGAACGTGGAACTGGAGAGCCGCGTGCGGCAGCGCACGGCCACCCTGGAAGAGACCAACGGCGCCCTGGCGGCGACCCTGGAGAGTCTGCGCCACACGCAAAAGGAACTCTTGCGCACGGAAAAAATGGCGGCCCTGGGCTCCCTCGTGGCCGGCGTCGCCCACGAGTTGAACACGCCGATCGGCAACGGTTTGACCTTGGCCAGCACCATCCAGGCCAACGCCGACGATACCCTGCGCGAGTTGCGCGGCGAGCGGCCGCGCCGCTCGGTGATGCTGCGCCTGCTCGAAGATGGCGAAAAAATGTCCTTGCTGCTGGTGCGCACCCTGCTGCGCGCCGCCGAATTGATCAGCAGCTTCAAGCAGGTTGCCGTCGACCAGTCGAGCGATGTGCGGCGCCGCTTCGAGCTGGCCAAAAACCTGGGCGAAGTGCTGGCGACCCTGACCCCGATGTACCAGAAGAGCGCCTTCGTCTTGCACGCCGACCTGGCCGCCGGAATCGACATGGAAAGCTATCCGGGCGCCCTGAGCCAGATCGTCACCAACCTGGTGGCCAACGCGCTGGCGCACGGCTTCGACGGCCGCGCCGCCGGCGTCATGCGTCTGCACACCCGCGCCCGCGACGGGGAACACGTGGAAATCCGCTTTTCCGACGACGGCAACGGCATCGCCGCCGACAATCTGGCGCGCGTCTTCGACCCCTTTTATACGACCAAGCTGGGGCAAGGCGGTTCCGGACTGGGCATGCACATCGTCTACAACCTGGTCACCGGCCTGCTGGGCGGCAGCATCACCTTGCGCAGCGAACCGGGCGCCGGCACCGAACTGACCCTGATCCTGCCGCGCAAGGCGCCGCAAGCGGGCGCCGCAAGCGGGCGCCGCCGCCGAGCCGGCCGCGCCGCCCCCGCGACCAAGGTCGGAGTCCGATTGGCATATCTGAAAGCCAGCGCGGGCGCGGCCCCGACGGTAAGGCCGCTGCGCGCCCGCCGCGCCCGCTCGCCAGCGGGCCGCAGGAGCGGGATGGGCTGATGGCCGCGGCTATTGCTGTAACATGAGCATTGCCGCGCCGGCATCACCCGCAAAGGAAACATCCATTTGAGCACCATGCAACTGATCAGCGCCATCGTCTTCGGCCTCGCGCTGCTCCACACCTTTGCGGCCAAATCGTTTGAAGTGCTGGCGCGGCGCCATCCGCGGCACGCCGGCCTGTTCCACCTGCTGGGCGAAGTGGAAGTGGTGTTCGGCTTCTGGGCCTTCATCCTGATCATCGTCATGGCCTTCGTCGAAGGAGGCGGCGCCGCCACCGCCTACGCCGAGTCGCGCCATTACACCGAGCCCCTGTTCGTCTTTGTCGTGATGGTGGTGGCGGCTTCGCGCCCGGTGCTCGACAGCATGCAGCGCCTGCTGCGCCGGATCGCCCACCTGCTGCCGCTGCGCACCGAACTGGGACTGGTGTGGTTGGGCCTGGCACTCGTGCCCCTGAGCGGCTCCCTGATCACCGAACCGGCCGCCATGACCCTGGCCGCGCTGATGCTGGCGCCGCAGGTTTTCCGCCCGGGCATACCGGAGGCGCTGAAATACGGGGCCCTCGGCGTACTCTTCGTCAACGTCTCGATCGGCGGCACCCTCACCTCTTACGCCGCGCCGCCGGTGCTGATGGTCGCGACCACCTGGCACTGGGACAGCGCCTACATGGCCAGCCATTTCGGCTGGAAAGCCTGCGTCGCCGTGTTTGTCAACGCCACCGCCATCAGCTTTGCCTTGCGCCGCCATTTGCGCGGCGCCGCCGCCAACGACCCGGCCACGCCGCTCGATGTCCCCGACGCCATTCCCTGGCCGGTGGCCGCCGTCCACCTGGCCGTGCTGGCCGCCGTGGTCGCGCTGGCCCACCATCCGGTGCTATTCCTGGGACTGTTTTTGCTGTTCCTGGGTTTTTCGCAAGCCTATCAACGCTATCAAAGTCCCTTGATCTTGAAGGAAGGCTTGCTGGTCGGCTTCTTCCTGGCCGGACTGGTGGTGCTGGGCGGCATGCAGCAGTGGTGGTTGCAAGCCATCGTCTCCAGCCTGGGGCCGGTGGCCCTGTTCTTCGGCGCGCTGGGCTTGACGGCGATCACCGACAACGCCGCCCTGACCTACCTCGGCTCGCTCATCGCCGGCATGACGGAAGAGGCGAAATACATGCTGATGGCCGGCGCCGTCGCCGGCGGCGGCCTGACCGTGATCGCCAACGCCCCCAACCCGGCCGGGGTGGCGTTGCTGCGGCGCGGCTTCCGCGACGAGTCGATCAGCGCCTCGGGCTTGCTGGCCGGCGCGCTCTTGCCGACGCTGGTCGCGGCGCTGGCGTTTTTCCTGTAGCGAACGGGAAACGGCGCGCGGCCGGACTATTCCAGGCGGCGGTGGCCGGCGAAAAATTCAAACATCATCTTGCTCGCATCCGGACCGGCCTTGGCGTTAAAGGCCAGGGCCGGGTCGCCGCCGCTCCAGGCATGCTCCAGGCGCTCGATCAGCGCCACCCGCAACAACACGTCCTTGCCCACGGTGTAGTCGTGGACCTGGTGGGCGTTGCCGCCGCGCCCTGCCGCCTTGGCCGCGACCGACAGCGCCGTCCCGCGCGGCATGCGGTTGAGCAGCACGCCCTGGCGCGTCAATTGCACCTGGTTGATCGGCCGCACCACCTTGTCTTCCCGCCCCTGTATCAAAATGGTGGGCAGTTGCGGGAACGCCGGACTGTGCGCCAGCACCTCGTCGATGGCGCCGTCGACACGCTGGCCGGCGCCGTGCTGCATCACGCCGAGCGCGCCTATCATGCCGTGGCCGGCGCCAAACACGGGCCCGGAATGCAAACCCAGCGCGGCGATCAGTTGCGGATGCCGCAGCGCCACGATATTCGCCATGCCGGCCCCGGCCGACATGCCGCCGAGGTAGACGCGGCCCCGGTCGAGCGCATATTTTTGCAGCACTTGTTCGATGGCGCCGACGATCATGCGCACGTCGCCGCCGCCCGCCTGGGTCGCCTTGTCATACCATTTCCAGCAACGGTGGGGATGCGACCTGAGCGACTGCTGCGGATACAGGACGGCAAAACCCTTCTTCTCGGCCAGCAGATTCATCCGGGTGCCTTGCGCGAACTGGGTCGCCGTTTGATCGCAGCCATGCAGCATGACGACCAGCGGCCAACCCTTGCGGCGCACCGTCGCGGACGGTTCCCGGGCCGGCAGATACAGCCAATAACTCATGCGTTTTCCGCTCAGGCCCAGCATCTCGGGCGCCGGTGAATAGTGGGCGGCCAGCCACTTTCCGGGCGGCGCTTCTGGCACCACTGCCGCCCGCGGCACGACCGGCCTGGCCGCCGGCTTGCTTACCGTTACCTTCAATTTCAAGGCCAGCTTCGGCGCCGGCCTCGCTTTTGGCGCCGCTTTCGGCTTGGCCTTCGCCCTGGGTTTAGGTTTGGCCACCGGCGCCCCGAACAGGGTCTTGGCCAGCTTGGCGGCGCCGCGGCGTTGTACCTTGCCGACGCGAACCAGGCCGCGCAACCATTGCGTGGCCGACTTCACCATTGCCGCCCCCACGCTTCGGCCGCCGGGTGGCGCCGCGCCGCATTCCGAGCATTCCCATCATTCTCTTTAATAATCAGCATGTTGTACCTCCCTGACGTGAACCTCAGCGTAACGTAAACCACGCCCGCGCTCGGTGCGCCAGCACGCATACGAACGTGGCGGGCACGATTGAGGCACATCAAATGACGCCGGGGCCGAATGCTTATTCTGGCCTCTGAGCACGGATATATGGCGCCCGGCCTTTCCGGACAATCGTTAAGGAGAATAGAATGAATCATATGGATCGCGACACTCTGGGCATGTACAAAAGCAGCGGCAATGGTCCCGGCCCGACCCTGATGGGCGCCAAGACGCTCATCGGCGACGACGTCTCCAATCACAACGATGAAGACCTCGGCGACATCAAGGAAATCATGCTCGACATGCGTAGCGGCGAAGTCGCCTACGCCGTGCTGTCCTTTGGCGGCATCCTCGGCATGGGCGAAAAACTGTTCGCCGTGCCTTGGCACAGCCTGACGCTCGACACCGTCAACAAACGCTTCTTGCTCGATGTCGACAAGGACCGCCTGAAAAACGCGCCGGGATTCGACAAGGATCACTGGCCCGACATGAATAGCGCGGACTGGCGCAATGAGATCAATAATTTTTACGGCGCTGGTGCGACATCGGCCGGCAGCCGCCCCATGTCGGGCGGGCAGCAACCGTCGGGCGCCG
>DMYQ01000223.1:18150-22217 GCA_003482555.1 Janthinobacterium sp.
CGGCAAGCCGGGGCACGGGACACGGCGTCCCGGCTCGGCATTTCCAACTCTGCATCCACGGGTCGGCGCGCTCCGCGCCAGCGCGAGGCGCGCGGTTGCCTGGCGCTGTAACGCTGCCTGCTTGACGCTGTAACGCTGCCCGCTTAACGCTGCATCGACTCCCATACTTTTTGCAGGCGCTTGGCCGACACCGGCATCGGCGTGCGCAATTCCTGGGCGAACAGCGACACGCGCAGCTCTTCCAGCATCCAGCGGAATTCCGTCAGCTTCGGGTCCGTGTTTTTGCCGGCCTGGCGGTCTTTCGCGGAGCGTTGATACAGGGTAGCCGCCTGCTGCCACTCGGCCGTCAATTTGGCGTCGCGGGCGGGATCGGCGCGCAATTTCTCCAGGCGTATATTGATCGCCTTCAGGTAGCGGGGAAAGTGGGCGATTTGCGCGTAATCGTTGTCGAGCAGGAAGCGCTTGTTGACCAGTCCCTGCAACTGGCTCTGCATGTCGGCCGCCGCCTGCGCCGGGATGCCCTGCAAGCGCTTGGGCAAGCCGTGGAACTCGGTCAGCACCTGGGCCAGCAAGCGGGCGATTTCATTGACCAGCAATACCAGGCGCGACTTGCCCTCGTCCTTGCGCTTGGTGAAAGCGGCGGCGTCCAGCGGCAGAGGGTCTTGCAGGCAGGCGATGTCTAGCGCCTTTTGCAATATCTGCTCGCGCAACTCTTCCTGCGAACCGAGGGCCATGAACTGCATGCCCATCTGCTGCAGGCCGGGTATGCTTTTTTCGACATACTTCAGTTGATCCTTCATCTGCAGCGCGAACAGGCGGCGCAGGCCGACCCGGTGCGTGCGCGCGGCCACGTTGGGATCGTCAAACACTTCCAGGTCGCAATGCGTGCCCTTGTCGACCAGGGCCGGGAAACCGATCAAGGTCAGCTTGCCCTGATTGATTTCCAACAGTTCAGGCAATTCGCCGAAGGTCCAGTCGGTCAAACCCATGTGCTGCGAGGCCATGGCCGGCGCACTGCCCGCCTTGGCCCCGCCGCCCGTCATGGCGCCGGCGGCGGGAACATTTTGCAAGCCCGCCTGAGGCGCCGCTTCCTCGGCCAGCTTTTGAAAGCTTTGCCGCGCCTGGCCGCCAAATTCGGCTTGCAAAGTGGCCAGATTGCGTCCCATGTCCAACTGGCGGGCGTGCTCGTCGATCACCTTGAAATTCATGAAGTGATGCGCCGGCAAGGTTTCCGGCTTGAAGTCCGTGGTCAGCACGTTCAAGCCGGTCTGCTCGCGCACGTCGGCGATGACGGCGTCGATCAAGTCGCCCCGTCCAAAGACGCCGGTCTCGTGCATGCGCTCGCAAAACTTGGCCGCGAAATCGGGCAGCGGCACGCAGTGGCGGCGCAGCTTTTGCGGCAGCGACTTGAGCAGCAGATGCACTTTTTCCTTCAGCATGCCCGGCACCAGCCATTCGCAGCGCTCGCGCGGCAACTGGTTGAGCGCGAACAGTGGCACCGACAGGGTCACGCCGTCACGCAGGCTGCCCGGCTCGAAGTGGTAGGTGAGTTGCATTTCCAGCCCCGTCACCGCCATCATTTTCGGAAACAGGTCGGTGGTCACGCCGGCCGCTTCGTGGCGCATCAACTCGTCGCGGTTGAGGAAGAGCAGCTTCGGCTCTTGCGCCGTCGCATCCTTGTGCCATTTTTCAAAGCCGGCGCCGTTGCAGACTTCGGGCGGCAGCAGCTTGTCGTAAAAGGCGGCGATCAATTCATCGTCGACCAGCACGTCCAGGCGGCGCGACTTGTGCTCGAGGTTTTCAATTTCCTTGATCAACTTGTGATTGTGCGCAAAGAACGGCGCGCGCGTGTCGAACTCGCCGCCCACCAGGGCGTCGCGGATGAAGATTTCGCGCGCCTCGGACGGGTTGAAATTGCCGTAATTGATGCGCCGCTGGGCGTACACCACCAGGCCGTACAGGGTGGCCCGTTCGGAGGCGCTCACTTGCGCCGTGCGTTTTTCCCAGCGCGGCTCACCCCAGGATTTTTTCAGCAAATGGCCGCCCACCTTTTCCAGCCACTCGGGCTGGATTTGCGCGATGCAGCGCGCGTACAGGCGCGTCGTGTCGACCAGTTCGGCCGCCATGATCCACTTGCCCGGCTTTTTCAGCAGCGAGGAACCGGGCCAGACGTGAAACTTGATGCCGCGCGCGCCGAGGAAGCCGGCGCCCGGCTCGTCCTCGGCCTTGAAGCCGATATTGCCCAGCAAGCCGGTCAGCAGCGCCGTGTGCAGGTTTTCATAGGTGGCCGGCGCCTCGTTCATGCGCCAACCCTGTTCCTTGACGATGGTCAGCAGTTGCGAATGAACGTCGCGCCACTCGCGCAAGCGCAGTTGCGACAGGAAACTGGCGCGGCAATTGTCTTGCAACTGGCGGTTGGTTTTCTTGTGCTCGATGGCACCTTCGAACCATTTCCAGATCTTGATGTAGCTGAGAAATTCCGATTTTTCGTCGGCGAATTTCTTGTGCGCTTCGTCCGCCGCCTGCTGGTGTTCCAGCGGCCGGTCGCGCGGATCTTGCACCGACAGGGCCGAGGCGATGATCAACACTTCCGTCAGGCAAACGTTGTCGAGCGCGGCCAGTATCATGCGGCCCACGCGCGGGTCGAGCGGCAGCTTGGCCAGCTTGTTGCCCAGCGCCGTCAACTGATTGACTTCATCGACGGCGCCCAGTTCCTGCAGCAACTGGTAGCCGTCGGCGATGGCGCGCGCCAGCGGCGGTTCGATGAAGGGGAAGGTTTCGACGTCGGTCAGGTGCAGCGACTTCATGCGCAAGATGACGGAGGCGAGCGAAGAGCGCAGGATTTCCGGCTCCGTGAATTTCGGGCGCAGCAGGAAGTCTTGCTCTTCGTACAGGCGGATGCAGACGCCGTCGGCCACGCGGCCGCAACGGCCGGCGCGCTGATTCGCCGCCGACTGGGCGATCGGCTCGACTTGCAGTTGCTCGACCTTGTTGCGATAACTATAGCGTTTCACACGGGCCAGGCCGGCGTCGACCACGTAGCGGATGCCGGGCACCGTCAGCGAAGTTTCCGCGACGTTGGTGGCGAGCACGATGCGGCGCGCGTTGCTGATTTTAAAGACGCGCTCTTGCTCCTCGGCCGACAGGCGGGCGAACAGGGGCAGGATTTCCACGTGCGGCGGATGGTGCTTGCGCAGCGCCTCGGCGCAGTCGCGGATTTCCCGCTCGCCCGGCAAGAACACCAGCACGTCGCCGGAACCGATGCGGCACAATTCCTCGACGCCATCGACGACGGCGTCCATCAAGTCGCGCTTGTCGCGCGCGGCGGCCGCCTTCGGAGCCGGCTTGGCGGCGTCGGGGTTGCCCATGGCGACGGCGTCGCGCTCGACCGGGCGGTAGCGCACTTCCACCTGGTACAGGCGGCCCGACACTTCGATCACGGGCGCCGGTTTCCCGGGCGTGCCGAAATGGCGGGCGAAACGCTCGGCGTCGATGGTGGCCGAGGTGATGATGATCTTCAAGTCCGGCCGGCGCGGCAGCAATTGTTTCAGGTAGCCCAGCAGGAAATCGATGTTCAGGCTGCGTTCATGGGCTTCATCGATGATGATGGTGTCGTAATTTTTCAACAGCGGATCGGTTTGCGTTTCCGCCAGCAAGATACCGTCCGTCATCAGCTTGACCGAGGCGCCGCGCGTGAGCGTGTCGGCGAAGCGCACCTTGAAGCCCACCGTCTCGCCCAGCGGCGTGCCCATTTCCTGCGCGATCCGCTTGGCGGTCGAGGAGGCGGCGATACGCCGCGGCTGGGTGTGGCCGATCAAGCCTTTCTGGCCGCGCCCCAGTTCCAGGCAAATCTTCGGCAATTGCGTGGTCTTGCCGGAACCGGTCTCGCCGCAGACGATGATGACCTGGTTTGCCTGCAGGGCGGCGGCGATTTCAACGCGCCGGCCCGAGACCGGCAAGTCTTCCGGATACGTGATGGCCGGCAAGGGATTGCGGAACGGGGCCTCGGCCACGCGCGCTTCGCGTGCCCGCGGCTCTTGCGAACCTTCCGGGCGTGGCGCACGCGG
>DMYQ01000223.1:22328-26099 GCA_003482555.1 Janthinobacterium sp.
TGGCGCACGCGGCGCCCGCGCCTGCCGTTGCTGTCCGGCGGGCTGCGCCGCGCGCGCCTGCGAGGGCTGCGGCGGCTGCGCCGGACGCGGCGAACGCGGCTGCGCTTCCGGCTTTTCAGGCGCGGCGGCGACCCGCTGGGTCGGCACGACCAGCGATTGAAGGATCTGAAACGGGGATGAAGGCTTATTACTGGCTTGGGACATTGTTTTTTACATGTATTTTGGGCGCGCACATCGCGCAGCGAATTATAATGCGCTTAATGGAAAACCCTACCCAATTCGTCCAATGGCTGCGCTCGGTCGCGCCCTACATCCACGCCTTCCGTGGCAAGACCTTCGTGGTCGCCTTTCCCGGCGAGCTAGTCACGGCCGGCGCGCTGCCCGTGCTGGCCCAGGATTTGTCGCTCTTGCACGCGCTCGGCATCAAGATCGTCATCGTGCACGGCTCGCGCCCGCAAGTGGCTGAACAACTGGCCTTGCGCAATGTGGAAGGCCGCTTCACGGGCGGCATCCGCATCACCGACATCGCCGCCCTCGAATGCGCGAAAGAAGCGGCCGGCGAGCTGCGCCTCGACATCGAGGCCGCCTTCAGCCAGGGCTTGCCGAACACGCCCATGGCGCACGCCTCGATCCGTATCATTTCCGGCAACTTCGTCACCGCCCGCCCGCTCGGCGTGATCGACGGCGTCGACCTGGAGCTGACGGGCGTGGTGCGCAAGATCGCCGCCGAAACCATCCACCCCATCCTGGCCGCCGATGCCCTGGTGCTGCTGTCGCCGCTGGGCTTTTCACCGACGGGCGAAACCTTCAACCTGACGATGGAAGACGTCGCCGTGGCGGCCGCCATCGCCCTGCACGCCGACAAACTGGTCTTCATCAGTGAAACGCCGATGATGAGCGACGCCGCCGGCGTGGAAATCCGCGAACTGTCCTCGCACCAGGCCGAAGCCGTGCTGCAAGCCGGTTTCTTGCCACAGGACACGGCCTACTACCTGCGCAACGCGATCAAGGCTTGCAACAGCGGCGTGCCGCGCGCCCACATCGTGCCGTTCACAACGGACGGCTCGGCCCTGCTGGAACTGTTCACCCATGACGGCGTGGGCACCATGATCAGCCATGAAAACCTGGAAAGCCTGCGCCAGGCCAGCATCGAGGACGTGGGCGGCATCATCAAGCTGATCGAGCCTCTCGAAGCGGACGGCACCCTTGTCAAACGGGGCCGCGAATTGATCGAACGGGAAATCGAATACTTTTCCGTCATCGAGCATGACGGCGTCATCTTCGGTTGCGCCGCCCTGTACGCCTTCCCGGCCCAGAAAATGGCGGAAATGGCTTGCTTGACCGTCAACCCCGAAGTGCAAGCCCAGGGCGACGGCGAACGCTTGCTGAAACATATGGAAAACCGCGCCCGCGCCGCCGGCTTGAACAAACTCTTCGTTTTGACCACGCGCACCTCGCATTGGTTCAAAAAACGCGGCTTCGTTCCCGCCACCGTCGACGACTTGCCGAAAGACCGCCAGCATATGTATAACTGGCAGCGCAAGTCCCAGGTTTTGATTAAGACTCTATAATCACCCTTTATATTGACCGCCCTAGGAGCACAGATGGCCCGCACTATCCATTGCATCAAATTGAACAAAGAAGCCGAAGGCCTCGATTTCGCCCCGTATCCTGGCGAACTGGGCAAGAAGATCTACGAATCCGTGTCGAAGGAAGCGTGGGCCGCCTGGCTCAAGCACCAGACCATGCTGGTCAATGAAAACCGCCTGAACCTGGCCGACGCGCGCGCCCGCAAATACCTGGCCACGCAAATGGAAAAGCATTTCTTCGGCGATGGCGCCGACGCCGCCATGGGTTACGTGCCGCCGACGGAATAAGCCGGCGGCCCCACCCGCGGCCGCCGCGCCGCGGGCACCCTCCCCGCCTCCGCCTCCCGCTTCACGCCCCGCATCGCCGTTTTACTCCCGTTTTTCCCGCTTTCGTCGCAAGCCCGTGGCGCCCCCGTCCGCCCGCTGGCACAGTGAAGTCCTCACTCACTGAAAGGCAGGCATATCATGTTGCAACAGATCATCAGCCACACCCCCCTCTACGTTTGGGCGCTGCTGGCTTTTCTCGTTTATCGCGGCGTGCTCGCCAGCCGGGAGCGCGAAGTGGCCATCGGCAAGATCGCCATCATCCCGCTCGTGATGCTGGGCTTGTCCTTGCAGGGCATCAGTAGCGCCTTCGGCATGGAAGGCGTGGCGCCGGTGATCTGGCTCAGCGGTGCCCTGGCGGGCGGCGCGCTGATCTGGCGCCTGATCGATCCGGCCAGGATCGCCGCCGATCCGGCCCGAGGCGTGATCCGCCTGCGCGGCAGCTGGGCGCCCCTGGTCTCGATGCTGTCCTTGTTCTGCATGAAATACGTGGTGGCCGTCAGCATGGCGCTGAACCCGTCGCTGCGCCACGAAGCGGCCTTCATGGCGACGATTTGCGCACTGTACGGCGTCTTCAACGGTGCCTTTATCGGCGGCTTGCTGCGCAACTGGGCGGGCTACCGCCAGGCCCAGGCCGGCGTCACGACGCCAGCGCATGCGCCGACGCTATAAGAACGACGCTATAAGAACGGCGCTATCAAGACGACAATGGCCCGCAGCGGGCCATTGTCGTTGGAGCATGAGGATGCGGCGCCCCCGCGGCGTCGCGCGCGCTGAGTCGTTTGGTCCGCTGAGTCGCTCACCCGCCACCATTAGCCGGGCGCGCTTCGCCGCCGCGGGTCGCTACATGGCCTTGCACTGACGCAGTTCGCACCTGGCCATGAAAACTTGGCCGTTGTCGCACACCATGCGGTAAACCTCGATCGGGCCGGGCGGCGTCACCAGGCCGGCGCCGACGCCGCCGAAGCAGGAGCGCGCCTTGGCCAGCTTTTCCACGGTGGCCGACGAAATGCCAGACTGAAACTCCATCTTTTGGATTTCAGTGCCATTGATGGCGACCCGCGCGCTGCCATCGCTGGCCCGGGTCGGCAACGGCGCCTGTTTCGTCTGCGCCGCCCGGTTGGCGTTGGCATCGCTCTTGTGAAAAACGCCGCATGCGCTCAACAACATCGCGCCGCAAAACAGTGTGGACAAATTTTTCAACATACGCTGGCCTATCGAAGGAGTGGTGAAAGACGCGCGCTCAAAATGTCAGCGTGCGCACGCCGTCGACGGTGCCCAGCAGGCAGACATCGGCGCCGCGCGCGGCAAACAGGCCGACCGCGACCACGCCGGCGATCTGGTTGATCTGGCATTCGAGCGCCGCCGGGTCGGCGATGCTCAAACCGAGCACGTCGATGATCTCGGCACCGTTGTCGGTGATGAAGGGGGTTTCCTTGCCCGCTTGCAGGCGCAGGCGGGGCTGGCCGCCCAGCGCCGTCAGGCGCCGCGCGACGGCCGCGCGCGCCATCGGCAGCACCTCGACCGGCAAGGGAAAACGCCCCAGTGTCTCGACCAGCTTGGAGCCGTCGGCGATGCAGACGAAGCTGCGCGCCACGGAGGCGACGATTTTTTCGCGCGTCAAGGCCGCACCGCCGCCCTTGATCATGGCGCCGCTGGCCGTGATTTCATCGGCGCCGTCGACGTAGACGGCGATGTCGCTCACATCGTTGAGATCGAACACGGCGATGCCGTGCGCGCTCAGGCGGGCCGCCGTCGCTTCCGACGACGCCACCGCGCCCTTGATGCGGTGCTTGATCTTGGCCAACTCATCTATGAAAAAATTGGCGGTGGAGCCGGTGCCCACGCCTATAATTTC
>DMYQ01000317.1:0-383 GCA_003482555.1 Janthinobacterium sp.
CGGGCCGCGTCCGCGCCCTAGCCGGCCACGGCGATGTCGTTTTGCACCGCCCGGGCTCATGCCCTGCTTCTTGATCGCGACCGCCATCAGCTCGTGACACTTGTCGGGAGTGCAGGCAAAACAGGGAATGCCCAGGCTGGCAACGAAGGCCGCGTGGCGATGATCGTAGCCGGGCGCGCGGTCGGATACGGCCACAGCGCCGTCCGCTTTGATGATAAGATCGGCGGGCCGCCGCCGCTCGCTCGCAGTGCGCCGCGGTTGTGGCGGGCTACCTAACAGACAGTGGAAAAAATGAGTGAAAAGAAACGGCAAAGCGCCCTGGACGACACCGACCGCACCATCCTGCGTCTGCTGCAACAAGATGCCACCCTGTCCAACCCCAA
>DMYQ01000317.1:519-2906 GCA_003482555.1 Janthinobacterium sp.
CTGGACGTGCTGGTCTTCGTCCAGCTCAGCTTTCTCGTCGTCACTGATGGCTCGATCAAGAAATTCGAGGAAACGATAGCCCAGTGTCCCGAAGTGCTGTCCTGCCACAAGGTCACCGGCACCGCGGACTACCTGCTGCAGGTCGTCGCGGAGAGCCTGGACGCCTACAGCGATTTCGTCGAAAACGTCCTGCGCGTCATACCGGGCATCAGCATGATCCACTCCAGCCTGGCGATGCGGGAAATCAAGTCCTCCAGCCTGCTGCCCATACCCGACTGAACGCGCCGGCCGGCGGCGCCGGCCCGGCGCGCAACGCGATCAGAACTTGTGACGCAAACCGATGGCCGCGCCGTTGCGCGACGAGGCGCTGTGCGCAGCGCCAGCGCCCAGGCTGGCCCCCGCGAACGGCATTACCCCGTTCAAGTCGTCGATTTCGGCGCCGCCCAGCGTGGTACGGTCGAGCCCGATATACACGTCCGTGCGCCTGGAGAGGTGGTAATCGGCCAGCGCGTACAGGGTGGCGATGCGTCCCGTGCGCCCCGACGACGCGACGTTCTTGATCGCATCGTTCATGTATCCGACGGTGACCTCGACGGCGTCCGCGGCCTGCCACAGCGCGCCGGCGGTCCAGACGCGGTCCGTGCGCGACAGCGTGTTGCCGGAATTGCCAATCATGCTGGTGTTGGCGAGCGCCCCGCCGCTGTTCGAGGCCGCCTTGGCGAAGCCGGGATCGCGCCGCGCCTCGACATACTGCAGATACAGCTTGGCCGCTCCGGCCACCCAGGAGCCGCCAGCGCCGGCCAGTTTCATGCGCGCCGAGCTGGCGTCCTGCGATTGCTGCAGCACCGCGCCGACGCTGAACGGCCCGTTCGCATAGCTCAGCGCCGCGCCGCTGGTGACCCCGGCGCCGCTCTTGCCGGCCTGCTCGCCCAGCGAGTACTGCAGTTCAACGGTGACCGGACCAACGCTCTTGGTGTACTTCAAGGTGTTGTCGAAGCGTATGCCGTACAGGAAGACGCTCCACTCGTTCTCGTTGAAATTGCCGGTTCCCATCGGATCGTAGCCACCCAGCACATCGGCCGCGATGCCGTACTGGCGCCCGGCGTCGAATTCGCCCCAGTCCTTGCTCCGATATTTTTTATTGACTTCACATCCGCGCGCCCGGATGCGCAACCGCGCCCCCGCGCGCGCCAGATCCTCCCGCGGCGCCTACTTCGTAACGACCAGCAGCTGGCGTTTTCCCTGGCTGTAGGTGTACAAGGTCAGGGTGCCCTGCCGCATGTCGCCCTTGGCGTCGAAGGCGATCTCGCCGGTCACGCCCTTGTGCTGGATTTTCGCCAGTTCGGGCAGGTATTTGTCCGGATGCCAGGAGCCGGCTTTCCGCATCGCGTCGGCCATGGTCATCACGGCGTCGTAGGCATACGGCGCGTAGGTCTGCACCTCGATGCCGTACTTCTTCTTGTAGGCTTCCTTGAAGTCATCCAGCGCCTTCCTGCCGGCATCCTCCACGCCGCCGGCCTCGGCGCAGATGACCTGGCCGTTCGCCATCGCGTCGCCGGCCAGCGCCGCCAAGCCCTCCGAGCAAATCCCGTCGCCGCCCATGAACGGCACATGGATGCCGAGTTGCTTCATCTGGCGCAGCATCGGCCCGGCGACGGCGTCCATGCCGCCGAAGAACACCAGGTCGGGCTTCTTCGCCTTGATCGCCGTCAGGATGGCGTTGAAGTCGGTCGCCTTGTCGGTGGTGAACTGGGTCGCGACCACCTTCACGCCGGCGCCCCTGGCGCTCTTGCCGAATTCATCGGCCACGCCCTGCCCGTAGGCCGTGCGGTCGTCAATGATGGCGACGTTCTTCGCCTTCAGCACCGCGGCCGCGTAGCGCCCCAGCGCGCCGCCCAGCTGGCCGTCGTTGGCGACCACGCGGAAGGCCGTGTTGAACGCTTGCTGGGTGTATTTCGGATTGGTGGCGGCCGGCGAAATTTGCGGAATGCCGGCCTCGAAATAGATCTTTGAGGCTGGGATGGTGGTGCCCGAGTTCAGATGACCGATGACGCCGCTGACCTTCGCGTCGACCAGCTTCTGCGCCACGGCGGTGCCCTGTTTCGGGTCGCCGCCGTCGTCCTCCGTCAACAGGGCGAATGTGACCTTCTTGCCGCCGATGCCGGGGGCTTTCGCGTTCAGCTCGTCGATCGCCATGCGCGCGCCGTTCTGCAAGTCTTTGCCCAGATGGGCGATCGGGCCGGTGATCGGGCCGACCTGGCCGATCTTCACCACTTCCTGACCGCGGGCCCCCGCGCACGCCATCGATACGGCGGCGGCCAAGGCAATGAGGGCTGTCTCTTATACACATCTCCGAGCCCACGAGAGAGGCAGAAATATCGTATGCC
>DMYQ01000319.1:0-7404 GCA_003482555.1 Janthinobacterium sp.
CCCGACTTATTGAGGTGTTACGCAATTTTGGTATATTTACACGAATCCCGGCCGGCCCTCAAAAAGGCCCGGCCGCTGCGCAGCTACGCGCTTCAACCATGTTCGTGTGCACTGCCTGGCGCTCGGCGGGGTCGATCTGACCAGCGCTGCCGGAAAGATGACCATGAGCGTGTTGAATGCGGTGGCTGAGTTTGAGCGCGATTTGCTGATCGAGCGAACCCAGGCAGGTATTGCACGCGCACGCGCAGAAGGCAAGACGCTGGGGCGCCCGCCTGCGCTGACTAAAGCACAGCAGGCCGAAGCCATGCAACGCCTCGTAACAGGTGACTCCGTTGCTAAGGTGGCGCGCGACTACGGCACCACTCGCCAGTCCATCATGCGGATTCGGGAAAGGCTTGGCCGATCCAGTGCAACCGATTCCTGACAACACACCGCCGAAGTGGACTACCCCGGAGCGGCCTTGCGGAACATGCAATTGTTCTACGATGACAGCGATGTTCAACCGGGGCCATCCACCACATCAGGATGATCCTTGGCGGCGGACGCCCTGGATGGCGCGCTCAACGGAATTCTGAGCATGAAATGGGTGCCTGTTCCTGGAGAACTATTCACCGCAACATCCCCCCCCAGTAAACCTGTCGCAATATTATGCACAATGCTCAAGCCAAGGCCGGATCCGCCGACGCCGAGCTTGGTGGTGAAAAAGGGGTCGAAAATGCGTGGCAAATTGGCTGCTGGAATGCCCGCGCCGTCGTCCCCGACACGCAGCGCCAACCAGTCTTCGTTGGACTCGGCGACAATCGTGAGGGTCCCACCGTCTCGCCCCTCGAAACCATGCACGATCGCATTGTTGATGAGATTGACCAGTATCTGCCCCAGCGGACCGGGAAAGCTATCCATTTTTAGGTCGGGAGGAATCGCGATATTGACGGTCACACCCGATTTTCTGAACACGGGTGCCAACGTTGCCAGTATCTCGTTGATCGTGTTCGCCAAAGAAAATTCTCTCCTTTGGACGCTGGTTTGATCCACGGCAATTTGCTTGAAGCTTGACACAAGATTGGCCGCCCGTTGCAGATTGCGCGCCAAGATGGCGCTCGCCTCCGTGGTTTTTTCTATGAAATCTTCAAGTGCCTTGCGGGTCAGACCAGTCTGGTAACTCGACGCGAACTGGTAGGTCTGATCCGCCAATACGCTGGCAACCAGCACGCTATTTCCGAGCGGCGTGTTGAGTTCGTGCGCAACCCCCGCCACCAAATACCCCAGTGCAGCCAGCTTTTCCGATTGAATCAATTGCATTTTGGCATGCGACAACGTGCGGTTGAGTTCCGTCAGCTCGCCATTGCGCTGAACCAACTCACGTTCCATGCATTTGCGCTCCGTGATGTTGACATTCAGGCCAAGCAGTCCGATTGTCTTGCCATCTTGATCTTGTAGCGGCGCCTTGGTCGTCAAGATCCAAGCCTGTTCTCCGTTTCTCAAATCGATGACAGGCTCTTCGTGTTCGATCAGAGGTTGCACCGACTGCAACAGAGCTTGTTCGTCGGCGTAGTAGGCTGCGGCCAAGGCGGGCGGGTAAAAATCGAAATCCGTCTTACCCAACAATTGCGCGACCGATTCTGCCCCCATGAAATGGGCAACTTCCATGTTTCCGAAGATAAACCTGCTTTGCATGTCCTTCGCATAGATGCGAAACGGACAATGCTCGACCAAGGTATGCAACAACAGGCGCTCGAAGGACAGCTTTCCCTCTGCTTCCTTGCGCAGGCGCTCTTCCGTCGCGAGACGTGCAAGCAGGCTGGCATTTTCCTGTAGCGCGCGTTGGAGCGGATCCGCGCCATCACCCGCCGCCGCGCCAGTGGTGCTGCGCGCCTGCGCTGGAAATGAGTCGACATCCTTTTTTTCCATCATCAAAATAACGCTCCATTGGTCCAAAGGCAATTGGTGATCGATCAGCCGTAGCGTAAACTGATTGACCTGTGACTGGCGCCCCTTGTCAATTTCCGGCGTTAAGGCGCCACCCGTTTTCGGCGTAATGGCGCCACTTTGGCCATTCATTTCGGGGGTTCGAACTGGGGAGTAAGAATGCGCGATTTTGCGCATTTTTGCAAGGTGGCTTTGAGCTGGAATTGCGTTCAATTTTGCCCGGCTCTATCGTGGCAAGCGGCCGTGCCGGCATATCGACGGAGGGCGAGATGGCATGGTGCGCAGCGCCGGCTGTGACGTGTGTCGGAAGTGATCCCGCATCCCGGTCCAACACGTCCACGCGGCGCGATTTTTTACAGGCTCAGCGAGCCAATTTCCGCACCGATGTCTTTTTTTAAATGCTTCTTGCTGGTATTCTCTGGACACGACAATCCGGGGCACCATCCCATTAAAACGAGACAAGAGACATGACAATCACCAACACGGCAAGTATCGGCAAGAACGGGGCAATGACGCGCGCCTTGAACCGGCAAGACTACAAGACACTGACGCTGGCCGCCCTGGGCGGAGCGCTGGAGTTCTATGACTTCATCATTTTCGTGTTCTTCGCCGCCACGATCGGCCAATTGTTCTTCCCACCGTCGATGCCGGACTGGCTGCGCCTGGTGCAGACCTATGGCATCTTCGCGGCCGGCTATCTGGCGCGCCCGCTGGGCGGCGTCATCATGGCGCATTTCGGTGACATGCTGGGCCGCAAGAAGATGTTTACCATGTCGATCTTGCTCATGGCGATACCGACATTGCTGATGGGTCTCTTGCCCACCTATTCCAGCATCGGCCTGCTGGCGCCGGTGCTGCTGCTGGTCTTGCGCATCATGCAGGGCGCTGCCGTCGGCGGCGAGGTGCCGGGCGCCTGGGTGTTTGTTTCCGAACATGTGCCGGCGCGCCATACCGGCTATGCCTGCGGCACGCTGACGGCCGGCTTGACCGCCGGCATCCTGCTGGGCTCCATCGTCGCCACCGGCATCAACTTGGTCTTCGCACCGGGCGAATTGCTGGCCTGGGGCTGGCGCGTGCCCTTCCTGATCGGCGGCGCCTTCGGCTTCGTGTCGATGTACTTGCGCCGCTGGTTGCACGAGACACCGGTATTTGCCGAGATGAAACAACGCAAGGCGCTGGCCGCCGAAATGCCCCTCAAGGCCGTGCTGCGCGACCATCGCGGCGCCGTTGCCATCTCGATGCTGTTGACCTGGATGCTGTCGGCCGCCATCGTCGTCGTCATTCTCATGACGCCGACCTTGCTGCAAAAGCTGTACGGCTTCGATGCCAAGACCGCCCTCGCGGCAAACAGCGTGGCGACCCTGTGCTTGACCTTTGGCTGCGTGATAGCGGGAATTATTGCCGACAAGATTGGGGCCAAGCGCACACTGTTCGGTGGTGCCCTGGCGCTCGCCGTCTGCACCTATCTCTTCTTTACGGTCATTAAGACGCATCCGGAATTGCTGCTGCCCCTGTATGCCCTGGTCGGTTTCACCGTGGGCGTCGTCGGCGCCGTGCCTTTTGTGCTGGTGAACGCCTTTCCCGCGCAAGTGCGCTTCACCGGACTGTCGTTTTCGTATAATTTCGCCTATGCGATTTTCGGCGGATTGACGCCCGTCATCGTCTCGCTCTTGATCAAAAACAACCCGTTGGCGCCGGCTTATTACGTCATGGCCGTGTGCGTCATCGGGATGATTACCGCGCTGTGCATTCCCGCTCAGAAAAGCGGCAACCAGATCTAGTGTAGTGGCGGCTCGCCGCAGCTAGGCGGGCGCGCGCAAGGCTGGCGCGCCCATTTGTCGACTGGACCGGCACCCGCGCCGGCCAGTCGACAAGTTAGCTCAAGGCGCCACCCGGGGCTGGCGTCGCGGCCCGATGTTGCGCCGCCTGGCGCAGCAAGGCGTCGAGCGCATCCGTGAATTCAGCGAAGCCGAATGGCTTGGTCATATAGCGGGAAAAACCCGCCTCGCTGCCCTTCTCGATCTGACGCGGAAAAGCGTTCGAGGACAGGGCCATGACGGGGATGTGGACGGTTGCCGGATCGGCGCGCAAGGTTCGCATGAGGTCCATGCCGTTCATGTCCGGTAAATTAATGTCGAGTAAAATCACGTCCGGCCCATGCGCACGCGCCAGGCGCAGGCCCTGATTGCCATCGGCCGCCGACAACAAGCTCACGTCGTCTCGCCGCTCCAGCAAGGCTTGCACCAATTCGAGGTTGGCCTGATTGTCTTCGATATACAGCAGAGTGTATTTGTACATGTATCAGCTCGCTTCATGCTCTTGATACCTGGGGAATGCGGTAACGCGACCCAGCCTTCGCCTATTTGAAGCTGGGCGCGGCGGCGCTCCTCAAAAAAGTGCCGTGCCAGCCGAAGGCGTCCGCACAGATTTTCAAGGGCTGGTTTTGAGTCCTTGATACATGTATAAATAATAATACATGTTTGACTAGATGGATGTTCCCAGCGCTTGAAGTGGCTTTCCGGGGCTAGGCAGCTTCGGATCGCGCTATTTTTGACTATTGATAACATAGTCGATATGTTTTTGCTTGCCGTCCGTTCCGTTCACGGCAGCCGTATTACAGCGCGGCGCGCGGCGCCCGCGGCGACAAGCCGTAGTGCCGGCAAAAGCGCGTGCTGCCAATACGCTCGCGCATGGTGCGAAAACGTTCGCCCAATGCATAATTGATGATATTTTCCAGCCCCACCGGGAATTTTTCGTCCTGCCTGGATCGACCTGGCCGCGTTTTTGCCGCCGCCAAAATGTTTTGGGAAAACTTGCTATGATCGGGCACGGTCTTCGTCCACCGCCCGCGCGCCCGCGCCGGCAATACTTAATGAATACACCATGAGCGCATCGAAATTCACCCCCGCCTATTTTAACGAATTCAGCATCGGCACCCTGTCGGGTCACCTGGGCATCGTCATCACCGATATCGGCGAGCGCGCCGTCAGCGCCCAGTTCGAGGTCGGGCCGCATTTGCTGGCGCCGAACGGCTATCTGCACGCCGGTAGCGTCGTGACTCTGGCGGACACGGCTTGCGGCTTCGGCTGCATCGCCAATTTGCCGGAAGGCGGGAACAGTTTCACCACCATCGAGCTGAAGTCGAATCACCTGGGCACGGCGCGCGAGGGCGTGGTGGTCTGCACCGCGCAACTGGCACACGGCGGACGCACGACCCAGGTCTGGGACGCGGTGGTGACGAACCATTCGACCGGCAAGACGATCGCCATGTTCCGTTGCACGCAGATGATCCTGTATCCGAAATAAGGACGGCCGGCTGTGGCATTTTCATCCGGACGCGCCCCTCGCAGGGCCGGATTTATTGTGTCTGCAAGGCACCATCTGCTATATTGAATCGTTGCCGAAGCGTTGCCGTGGCGTTACACATCGGCGAACCGGGGCTGGAATGGGGTAAGCGCGCATGAACACGATCACCAAACTGGCCGTCGCCTGGGCCCTGCTGGCCGCCTCGTCGTGCATGGCGCAAACGCCGTACACGGAAGATTCGACTTTTCACGCCCTGGGCGGAAAAAAAGGCATCGCCGCGATCGTCCATACCCTGATCCCGCTGATCCAGGCCGATGCCCGCATCAAGGAAAGTTTCGCGGACAGCGACATGGTGCAATTGGCGCAGCGCCTGGCCGAGCAGTTGTGCGAGTTCAGCGGCGGTCCCTGCACCTATACGGGCAAGCACCCGGGCCGTGACATGGAATCGGTGCATATCGACTTGAAAATCACGAACGCCCAGTTCAACGCGCTGGCCGAAGACTTGCAACTGGCGATGGAACGCCAGGACGTGCCGGCGGCCGCGCAAAACAGGCTGATGGCCAAGCTGGCGCCGATGCAGCGCGCCATCGTCACGCGCTAGAACAGCATTTTCAAATAAGGCGGGAGGCGGCATGCGGCAAGATCTTCGATCACAGGCGGGCCCATGTGTGCCGGAATCCAAGCCCGGGCTGGCGCTGCCGCTGTGCGTACTCCTGTGCGCGTTGCTCTGCGGCGGTGCGCGCGCGCAAGCGCGGCCCGACATGGGCAAATTCCTGGCCACCGGCGGGGTCAGCGAGCTCGAAGGCGCGGGCGGCGGCGGCATCACGCCGTGGGCCCTGATCACCGGCTACGGCACGCGCGACAGTTATGGCGCCAACGCCCACTTCACCCGCGTGAAGACCCGGGATTACGCGCTCGGCAGCGCCGGCGTCGCCGTCGGCCTGTTCGACCGGCTCGAGCTGTCGCTGGCCCGCCAGCAATTCGAGGGTAGCCTGGCGCCCCTGAACCGCTTGCGCATCCGCCTCGACATCGTCGGCCTCAAGCTGAAACTGGCCGGCGACGCGGTCTACGAACAGGACCGCTGGCTGCCGCAAATCGCGGTCGGCGCCATGTACAAGAGCAATAAGGGAGTGGGCGGTCTGGACGCGCTGGGCGTGAGCCGGGTCGTGCAACTGGGGGCGAAGGATGGTCACGGCGTGGATTATTACGTGGCGGCCACGAAAATCCTGTTCGAGCAGAGCTTGCTGCTGAACGCCACCGTGCGCGCCACCAAGGCCAATCAAATCGGTTTGCTCGGTTTCGGAGGCGACCTCGGCAACAGTTACCAGGCGATGCCGGAAGCGTCGCTGGCTTACCTGTTCACGCGCAAGCTGGTGGCCGGCGTGGAATACCGGCGCAAGCCGCACAATGTGAGCGTCGACAATGAAAAGGCGTATTACGACGCCTTCTTCGCGTATTTTCCCAACAAAAACCTGTCGTTGACGCTCGCCTACGCCGACCTGGGCGACATCACCGTCTTCAACCGGACCCGCCAGCGCGGCTTGTATGGCTCGCTGCAGACGGGATTTTGAGCGGGATTTTGAGCTGGACTCAGCCGGCCAGCGCTTTTTCCAGCAATTTGTGCAGGGAAGCGAATTCGGGTTCGCCCACATAGCGCTTGATGATCTTACCCTGTTTGTCGATCACGAAGGTGGTCGGCGTCAAGGCCACGTCGCCGTAGGCGTGGGCGGCGGCGCCCGTGACGTCGAGCGCCACCGTGAACGGCAAGGCGCGCGTGGCGGCGTAGTTGAGGACGTAATTGGGCGGGTCGTAAGCCATGGCGACGGCGACGAACTCCAGCCCCTGCGACTTGTATTTGTTATACGTCTCCACCATTTTCGGCATTTCGCCGACGCAGGTGGCGCAGGACGTGGCCCAGAAATTGACCATCACGACCTTGCCGCGCAAGCTGGCCAGCGTGATTTTTTCGCCGTGGATGCCCAGCAAGGTCACATCGGGCGCGCTGCTCTTGCTGTTCAGGGAGACATAGGCCGTGGCCGCCAAGGCGGCGACGACGACGCCGGCGAGTAGCGGTTTGATCCAGGACTTGGAGGGGGAAGCTTGCATGCGATGATCCAGGCAGGGGACGGATAAGGCCATTATAGTCGCGTCGGCCAAAGACTGCCGGCGCGA
>DMYQ01000319.1:7507-10175 GCA_003482555.1 Janthinobacterium sp.
CGGGCGCCGCTTACAGCGCCGGCTTGATCAGCAGGTTTTTCAATTCGTCTTCGCTGATGTAGTCGAAGATCTTGACGACTTTTTCCACGCCGTTCACGCCGCGCGTGACGTCGCTGGCGACCATGCCTTCGCGCTGGGTGACGCGGCCCATCAGGTAGACCGTGCCGCGTTCCGTGACCACCTTGAAGGAATTGGCGGAAATGGTCTTCATGTCGACCAGGCTGGCCTTGACCTTGGTGGTGATCAGGCCGTCGTTGGCGCGCGAAGTATAGGTCGAGGCGCCGCCCACTTCGAGTTCGTTGGCCACTTCCAGCACGCCCTGGATGGCGCGCACTTCCCGTTCCACGGCCGCCTTGGCGGCGGCGTCGCGCACTTCGCCGGTCAAGAGCACGCGCCGGTTGAAACTGGCGATGTTGACGTGGGCGTTTTCGCCGGCCACGGCGGGCACCCGCACCTCGGCCTTGACGGCGATGGTCTTGTCTTCCGTTTGCGCGCCCAGGGTGCGGCGGTCGGCCGCCGCGACGGTGCCCATGACGGCGCCGCCGACGATCATTTCAACGCAGCCGCCCAGCGAGCCGGCCAGGGCGCCGCCCAGAAGCACGGCGGCCAGCGGCCGGCGCAGCCGGGTCCAGCGAAAACCGGTATCAGTCATTCACGTCTCCTCCGAATAGGGCGACGTCGATGCCGTCGCAAATGCAGTGTATGGTCAAGAGGTGCACTTCCTGGATGCGCGCGGTGCGCTCGGCCGGCACGCAGATGTTGACGTCGGCGTCGGTGAGCAGCTTGCCGATGGCGCCGCCATCCTTGCCGGTCAGGGCGACGACGCGCATTTCACGCTCCAGCGCCGCTTCCACCGCCGCCAGCACGTTGGCCGAATTGCCCGACGTCGAAATGGCCAGCAGGATGTCGCCGGCCTGGCCGAAGGCTTGCACCTGCTTCGAGAAGATCTCGCGGTAGCTGTAGTCGTTGGCGACGGCCGTCAGGATCGAGGTGTCGGTGGTCAGGGCCAGCGCCGGCAGCGGAAAGCGCTCGCGCTCGAAACGGCCCACCAGTTCGGCCGCGAAATGCTGGCAGTCGGCGGCCGAGCCGCCGTTGCCGCAGGCCAGGATCTTGTTGCCGTTCGAGAGAGCGGAAAACATCAGATCGATGGCTTGCGCGATCGGTTGCGCCAGCACGGTGGCGCAGGCGATTTTGAGTTCGGCACTTTCGTGGAAGTGCGAGAGGATGCGTTGATTATTCATAGTGTGCCGATTATAGTGCAGGCGCGCGCCGGCACGGACAAGCACTGTTAAAAATGCTTACACTTCAGTCCGACGCGTCGATGGCGGCGCGCAACCAGGACAGCACGCCGGCCTCGATGGCGACGACGTCGAAGCGGCAAGGGGGAAGGATGGCCAGGCGCAGCAGGTAGGCCTGGGCCGCGACGATCAGGCGCCGCCGCTTGGCCGGCGTGACGCTGGCGGCGGCGCCGCCGTGGCTGGCGCCGGCCCGCTGGCGCACCTCGACGAAGACCAGGGCCTCCCGTTCCCGCATGATGAGGTCGATTTCCCCGCCCTTGCAGCGGAAATTGCGCTCGACCAGGCTCAGGCCGCGCGCTTGCAGGTGCGCCAGCGCCCTGTCCTCGCCCAGGCGGCCGGCGCGCTGCTTGTCGCTCAGGCGCGCCGTGGCCATAAAGTCAGGGCGGCGTGGCGCCGTTCACGGGCGTCAGCGAGCCGTTGCGGTAGATGGCGGCCGGCTCGACCCGCTCGAAGCTGGCCTGGCCGCGGCCGAAGCCGACGGCCAGCTTGCCGGTGACGCCGTCGAGTTCGAAATGCCCGGCCGGGTGCAGGGCGATTTCGCGCGCCACGCGGAAGGCGTCGATGCCGAGCGCGTACAGGCGTTCCATGTCGGCCGTCAGCGGCAGCGCGTCGCTGGATACCTGGCGCGGGTAAATCATCACGGCCGGGTGGTCGCGCTGCACTTCCCACGGCAAGTCGAGCAGGCGCACGCCGTCGAAGGCGGGGCCGGTGTCGCCGCGGCCGGCGCCCGGATTCAGCGACGAGGTGCCATAGGCGGGAATGGCGGCGCCGAGGGCGACGCGCAACTGGCGCGCCTGATCGGCGTCCATGGCCAGGAACAGCAGCGCCGGCGCGGCGTTTTGCACGCGCAGGCGCAGTTGCACCAGCTCGGCGTCGCTGAGGTAGCCGTTCAGCGCGCTCATGTCGACGCTGTCGGCGCCCAGACCGAGGCGCTGCCACTGGTGCGCGAAGGCGGCGGCAATGCGCCGCTGCCAGGGCGCGCCGGCCGACAGGATCAGCGCCCTGCCGCCCGGCTGCTCGGCGGCGGCCCACTGGGCCACCTGGCGCGCCTCGTCCTCGAACGACAGGCCCATCACCAGCATTTGCGCCGGCAACAAAACGTCGGCGCTGTCGTCGGGATGGTTCAGGGCGATGGTTGGCTTGCGCACCAGCGCGCTGGCGGCCACGGCGCCGACGGCGGAGCGGGCCAGCGGGCCGACGACGATGTCTTGTTCTTCCTGGGCGCGGGCGTAGCTGGCCAGGGTGTCTTGCGCCGTGTCGCCGCTGTCGATCACGCTGACGGTGAAACCGTCGCGGTCGCGCTCATAGGCGGCCATGAAACCGGCGCGCAGCGATTCGGCGGCCTGGCCCAGGGCCGCCGAGTGCAGCGG
>DMYQ01000319.1:10318-11609 GCA_003482555.1 Janthinobacterium sp.
GGCCGCCGCGGCCGTGGCGTCGGGGGCCGGGGCGACGCCCAGATCCGGGCTCTCGACGCTGAAAGTCTGGGCCGGCGGCGGTTCCGGCTCCGGCGCGGGAACGGGGAACGAGCGCGGCGCCGGCGCCAGGCTTGTATTTGACACGATAGGCGCGCACAATCCGCCGGGCGCGTCGCAGGGCGTGCTGCAGCCGCTCACTATCCCGATGGCGGAACAGAGCAGCAGCACCTTTATACTTTTAGCCAGCATCGAACCTCCAAATGACCGCACAAACATCCGTATCCATCGCCACCCTGCCCATCATGGCGGAGGCGGCCCACCAGGACTATCCTATCTCAACATTGTATGTGGTGGCGACCCCGATCGGCAATGTCACCGATATAAGTCTGCGCGCTTTGCACGTCTTGAGCCTGGTCAACGCGATCGCCTGCGAAGACACCCGCAACACGGCCCATCTGATGACGCGCTTCGGCCTGAACAAGCCCCTGATCGCGGCTCACCAGCACAATGAGCGCGAAGTGGCGGAACTGCTGATCGCGCGCCTGCAGGCGGGCGAGCGCATCGCGCTGGTGTCGGACGCCGGCACCCCGGCCGTGTCCGATCCGGGCGCGCGCATCGTCGACGCTGTGCGCGCGGCCGGCTTGCGCGTGCTGCCGCTGCCGGGCGCCTCGGCCGCCATCACGGCCATATCGGCCAGCGGCCTGCTCAACGACCAGTTTTATTTCGTCGGCTTCTTGCCGGCCAAGGCCAAGCAGCGCGACAACGTGCTGCAGGGCTTGCGCACCATCCCCGCCACCCTGGTGTTTTACGAGGCGCCGCACCGCATCCTCGACTGCGCCGGCGCGCTGGCGGCCGCCTTCGAGCCGGGCCGGCAGGTGGTGTTCGCGCGCGAGCTCACCAAGATGTTCGAGGAAATCCACCGCTGCCCGCTGTCCGAGGCGGTGGCCTGGATCGGCGCCGACCCGCACCGCGAAAAGGGCGAGTTCGTGATCCTGCTGGAGGGCGCGACGGCGGAGCAGGACGCGGAAGAGGCGCAGGCCGAGCGCATCCTGGCGATCCTGCTGGCCGAGTGCACGGTCAAGCAGGCCGCCAATCTGACGGCGCAAATTACCGGGCGCAAGAAAAACGCGCTGTACGACCGCGCGCTGCAGATGAAGGCCGAGTCCGGGGAGTAAGGTACAGGCTACCATTTGCAGCCGCTGTCCTTCTTGTCGAGCATCAGGTACAGCGGGGCCAGCAAGCCGCCCGGCACGCCATCCTTGCAATTGCCGCGCTTGGCTTGCGCGATGTC
>DMYQ01000096.1:0-7062 GCA_003482555.1 Janthinobacterium sp.
GATGGCTGGATGTTAAACCCCGGCTAGGTAATTTCCGGGCCGGCCGGCGCGCTGGAAAAGTGCGCGTACAGCGCGTCGAGCACGGCGCCCATGGTGTCCAGAAGCTGGTCGTCGTCGCCTTGCTGGCGGGCGCCGGCCAACATGGCCTCGAAGCCGGCCGCCTCCGCGACGAAGGCGCCGCCGACATCGAGCGTATGCACCATCGCTCCCAGCCGCATCAAGCCGCGATCGTGCTCCAGCGCGAAGCATGCCAGCAGCACTTCGAACGTGACGCGATCGCCGATGTGGGTAAAGTTCGCCCCGTCGAAATCGAAGCCGAGCGCCTCTGGCGGGCAATCGGAGGGCGTGTCGAGCCACAGGAAACGCGCCTGTGGATCGATATGGCGGCGTATCAGCCAGGCGCAGGCCACGCGATCGACCCACAGGCGGCGCCGTGTGGCCCACGTCCGATTCTGGTACTGCGCAGTATCACGCTGCGCAATGGCGGCCGTGAGCGCGCGTGGCTCGCCGGGAGAAAGCAGCGCTTCGGCCGCGTTGACGAATTCCAGCCAGCCCGCCTCGGCGGCGGCGCCGGCCTGGTTCGGGAAATAGTCGATCGCGCAGACCGCCTCGTACTCGCGGCGCGCTTTGCGCAGCGCGCGGTTGATGTCCTGGGGAGTCTGGCCCGCCAATGAGCGATGCGCCGCCGACAGCGTCTTGACGAAATCGCTCCAAGCCCCGCAGCGGTCGAACAAGACACGAAATGCCTCGCCCTCGCTGGCCGATTGGGCATGCACGGTCAACAACCAGGCGCTGCCGCCTTCGCGGATGGTTTCCGCCGCCAAGTCCGCTAGCTGGCGCTGCGGTGCTTCGTACTTGGGTAGCAGGTAGGCGCCATCGCGCAAGGCCCCGCAGCCCAGGTTTTTCAAGGCGCGCCAGATGCGCATGCGCGCCGTGGCGCTATCGGAGGGCAAACTGACGATCAGCAGCAACCAGGTGGGCGTAAGGGTAGGCATGGATAGAAGATTATCATATGTCTGTATCTTTACAAAATTTGTCGTGCACGCAATCAAATATTGAAATAGCCATTTCTCGGCATGCGCGGTAAACTACGCGCTCAATCCCTTCACTCCTCCCCTGAGTTATCCATGAAATCTCATTCGCTACGCGCGCCCCGAGAGTGGCGTGATGCATAAGGGCGTCGTCTATGCTTTGCTGGCCGCCGCCCTGTTCGGGGCCAGCACCCCCTTTGCCAAGCCTCTGCTCGGTCAGGTGGAACCCGTCATGTTGGCGGGCTTGCTTTACCTCGGTAGCGGGCTGGGCCTGTCATTCTTCTATGGCGTGCGCGCGCTTTCCCTGCGTGCGCGACAGGATGAGACTGCCGGGCTGGTGGGCGCGGACTTGCCCTGGCTGGGCGGCGCGATCGCCGCCGGCGGCATCGCCGGCCCGGTGCTGCTGATGATAGGCTTGAGCGTGACGTCCGCCTCCTCGGCATCGCTGCTGTTGAACATGGAAGGGGTGCTTACGTCGATGCTGGCGTGGTTTGTTTTCAAGGAAAACTTCGATCGGCGCATCTTCATGGGCATGCTGCTGATCGTCGCGGCCGGAATATTGCTCTCCTGGGAACAGATACCGAGCTTGGGCGTACCGTGGGGGGCACTGGCGGTCATCGGCGCTTGCCTGTGCTGGGGCATCGACAACAATTTGACGCGCAAAGTCTCCGCCAGTGACGCGGTGCAAATCGCCGCCGTCAAGGGACTGGTGGCCGGATCGGTCAACCTGGCGATCGCACTCGCCCTCGGTTTGCACCTGCCCGCGCTGCCGACGCTCGCAACTGCCGGCCTGCTCGGCCTGTGCGGTTATGGCTTGAGTCTGGTGATGTTCGTTCTGGCCTTGCGTGAGCTCGGCACCGCGCGCACGGGCGCGTATTTTTCAGCGGCGCCGTTCGTTGGAGCGGCGATCTCGTTGCTCTTGCTGGGCGAACAGCCTGGCCCCGTGTTTTGGATCGCGGCTGCGATGATGGGGGCGGGAATCTGGCTGCACCTGAGCGAAACGCACGAGCATGACCACGACCACGAGAGCATGGCGCACACGCACGCGCACAGCCACGACGCCCATCACGAGCATGTCCATGAACTCGAATGGGACGGTAGCGAGCCGCACGTCCATCAGCACCAGCACCGGCCGATGAAGCATGCGCACAAACACTATCCAGACATTCATCATCGCCATGGGCATTGAACGGTGACGATGAAGTTGCGTTGATGGAGATGAGAAAACGTGAATACGGCTGCCATTGGCCGGCGGCCGACTTTTGAACACTGTCCGCCGCGGGCCAAAGTGTCCATCATCCATATTGAAAATACGGCCTCCCGTTCGACTTCAGGGCTTAAAACGCGTTGTCATTTGGACGAATGTAGTAATTGTCGAAGTTCCCTTCCTCGATCAATTTAAATCCGTGGCGCGCATAGAAACGGTTTGAGTCGCTTTCACGCAGGGCGCCGACCCGAACAGGCAGACCAAGCGTGTTTGCCTCGTCGATGATACGGGCAAGAACAAAGGCGCCGATGCCCTTGCCTTGACTGTTCGGGTGGATGTAGAGGTGGTCGAGAAGCAAGACATTTGGCTGCTGTTTGAGCACCACGAAGCCGACTCGCCTCCCCTCTATTTCGATGTGGCGCGTGTCCTCCGGCGCGAAGCCGGCCAGGAACCTTTCTCGCGCCCGAGTCGGATCGAATCTCCCGACCCGCATCAGGCTTTCCCGCATGGCCTCGATACGAAGTGCGACCAGCTCATCCGCGTCGCCCTCCCGCGCCCGCGTGAGCGATACGAATGGTCTTTGCAATAGCGTCACAAGCAGAATCCTTCACATTAAAAGTGTTCCTTCAAACCAGGGCTTCCGACCGATGGACTACCCTTGACGATAACGGCAATTGCTTCGCTTCTGGGCGCTTGCCGTCCATTCTACCCGACGGGGAACTGGCGGGCTTGTCACAGGGGCAAGCGGACAATAGTGCGGTCGCGGGAAAAGTTTTGATGTGGATCAATCAAATTCAGCGTACAAGTCCGTAATATGCGTCGTGTCGCTGTGGCGCCTTCCGCTGCGGCCCGTTTGCTATTGCCTGGAGAAACACATGAAATCGATCCATTGCCTGCCCCTTGCCCTTGCCCTCATGATGGCGCCCTGCCTGGGGTTCGCGGCCGATCCGGCCCAGCACAACGAGCACCATCCCGAGGCCCAGGCCGCCAGGAAGGCGCCGGCCAAGGCGTCCGAACAAGCCGCAAAAATGGAGGCGCAGATAAAAACCATGCGCGAAATGCACGAGAAAATGATGCGCGCGAAAACGCCGGAAGAACGCAAGGCCCTGATGTCCGAGCATATGAAAACCATGCACGACGGCATGTCGACGATGAACGGCATGATGGGCATGGACGCTGCCGGCGCGAAGGCCATGTCGCCGCAAGCCATGCAAAAACAGATGGAGATGATGCAAATGATGATGCAAATGATGATGGATCGGATGGATCGGATGGATCCCGCATCGGCGGCATCGGCCAATTAAGTTCCGCCTTTCCATCCGGGCGCGGCATGGCGCTGCGGATCGGCGGCGCGGGGCATGGTGCCGCTTGGGCGCGCGCCTTGTCACGCGCGCAACCTTGCCTGGCGAAAAACAGGCATCGACACCAAAGTCCTACAACAGCGTGACCTCGTTTGGCAACTCATCCGGACTCGGACCGTCGATCGGCATATGCCGGCGCAGCTCGCCCGCCACGCCCGCGATGCCGGATAAAGCGCCCGCTTCAAACTCGCCGCTCGCGAATGCCTTTTGCATTGCGCCCGCAATGCAATCCCAGCTGGCCTGGCCCGCCCGCGCGTGAATGCCGCGGTCGGCGATGATTTCGATTGCGCGATCGGCGAACAGCACATAGATCAGCACACCGCTATTGTCCGGCGTG
Source organism: Janthinobacterium sp. (assembly GCA_003482555.1). Taxonomy (GTDB): domain Bacteria; phylum Pseudomonadota; class Gammaproteobacteria; order Burkholderiales; family Burkholderiaceae_D; genus Janthinobacterium. The sequence goes on from DMYQ01000096.1 coordinate 3,937, forward strand.
TCCCACACCCTCAGCTTACAGAACAGTTCCAGCGCGCGTGCGCGCGGCGTCATCGCCCGCATCAGTTGCGCCGGTTCCAGAACGGCCTCGATCACGAACCGGATTTCGCCCCGGTGGCACGCTTCGGCGCGCTCGATGGCCGCCCTGATCGCGTCCATGCACGTCGCCGGGAAGGCCCGCTTGACGCCGCGCCGGGTCGTGAACAAATGTCGGGCAAGGCGTGCCGTATCCATGGCTACCACCTTCCCGATGCGCCGCCGCCGCCGAAGCCGCCGCCACCGCCGCTCCAGCCACCCCCACCCCTGCGCCCATGTCCCATGAGTAATCCAGCCATTCCCATCCGTCCAGCGCCCGTCAAGGTAAACAAAAAGCCGAAAAAGCCAGCCAGTATGCCGAAAAACGCCGCGCCGGCGATGAGCCAGGCCGCCACCCCGATCACGCCACCGGTCACCGCCGCGCCGGCCACGCGCCCCAAGGCCGCGCGCAGAATCCCGCCGAGGACGACAGCCATGACCAGCGCAACGGGCAATAATTGCCGGAGACCGAGCTCATCCTCGCCCCGCCCCGTTGGCGAAGCTGGCGGCAGCGGCTCGCCTTCGATGACCGTCATCAGCTTGTCGACGCCGGCGGCGATGCCGCCATAAAAATCGTCCTGTTGAAAGCGGGGAACGATGATTTCATCGATGATGCGCTTGCTAATGGCGTCGTTGAGCGCGCCTTCCAGTCCATACCCGACTTCCACGCGCAGCGTCCGGTCATTCTTGGCCACCACCAGGATGGCGCCGTCATCGACCTTCTTGCGCCCGATTTTCCATTGCTCCGCCACCCGGATCGCGTACTGCTCGATCGCTTCGGGGCGCGTCGTCGGCACGATCAATACCGCGATCTGGCTCCCCTTGCGCGCTTCAAAGGCGCGCAGGGTCGATTCGAGCCGAGCCACCTGTTCCCCGCTGAGGGTCGCGCTGAGGTCGGTCACCGGCCGGACCAGCGGCGGGACTGCGATCTGCGCCCGCGCAAGACCGCACATTGCGCAAAGGAAAAGGGTCAAGGTCAACCACAGGCGCGCCATGGCAGCCTCACTTTCCGGCGGATGGTTGCGGCGCCGCGTCGAAGCTGACGACGGGTGCTGTGGCCGCCGCCTTTTCATTTTCAATCGTGAAATTCGGCCTGACCCGGTAACCAAACGCCATCGCCGTCAGGTTGACGGGAAAGGAGCGCACCGTCACATTGTAATCCCGCACCGATTTGATATATCGGTTGCGGGCCACGGTGATGCGATTTTCAGTGCCTTCAAGCTGGGCCTGCAGATCGCGGAAGCCGGCGTCCGCCTTGAGCTGAGGATAATTTTCGCTCACGGCCAGCAAGCGCGATAGCGCTCCCGACAAGGCGCCCTGGGCCGCCTGGAATTGGGCGAACGCGGCGGGATCCTTGAGCACTTCCGGCGTCACCTGGATGGAGCCGGCCTGCGCGCGCGCCTGCGTCACCTGCGTCAGCACCTCCTTTTCATGGCCGGCATAGCCTTTGACCGTGTTGACCAGGTTCGGCACCAGATCGGCGCGGCGCTGATACTGGTTCACGACTTCGGACCAGCTTGCCTTGATCTCTTCATCGCTCGACTGCAATGTGTTGTAACCACATCCGCCCAGCGACAGCGACAGCAGTAAGGCACCTAGAATTTTGCGCACGATTCTTCCCTTTATTTGACGGTGCTGGCTTGAGTTTTCATTCTTCCACCCCGATGAGCAAACGAATGATTGGTGCACCGAGTGTAGCGAGTACGGGCAATTGCAAGCATTGATTCATGTCAAATTTCCACGGAATGGCCCCGCCATGCATAAAATTGAACAACATCGCCATGCCGAAATTGACGCTCAAGCCATCGCGCGCTCGAACCACGCCCGCATGATGGCGCGCGCGGGCGCGACTAAGCACGGCAGCCGCCGGACTTGTCGCCGCCACCGCCGCGGCACCAAACCCCATTGGCATGGCGACGGACTGGGCCGCGCTCCATGGCACACCGTCATTTCACCTTTGCGACGGCGCCTTGCCCGAAGCGCGGAATGAAGGCCGGGGTGCGGGCACGATATCGCCGGTACTCTTCGCCGAATTCCTTCAATGCCCACTGCTCTTCCGTGCGCGCGAGCCGCGCATACACCAGCACCAGGATCGGAAACATCACCAGCGTGATTAATGTCGGCCACTGCAACAGGAAGCCGAACATGATGATGACGAAAGCCGCATATTGCGGATGACGGATGCGGGCATACGGACCGCCGCCGGCCAGAGCGCGCTTGCGCCGGGCCTCGTACAGGACGCGCCACGAGGCCGACAGCAAGAAGAAGCCGGCGATGATCAGGATATTGCTGGCCAGGTGGAAGGGTCCGCAATACGGGTTCATGCGCCAGCCGAACATGGTTTCAAGCAGGTGGCCGGCATCGTGGGACAGGAAATCGATGCCGGGGAATGCTGCGACAGCCACGGCAGCAATAGATATATGGTCAGTGGAAAACCGTACATTTCCGTGAACAGGCGCCGGCGTGGCGCCGGCACTGTCGCGGCCTTCCGTTTCCGGCCCCCGACCCTGTTCATCGGCGGCATCGGCGTGACGATGCCCGTGTCCGCCATGATGATGGAACAGGTGCATCAAGGGACAGGCCGCCAGCAGCAGGTATGGCAGAACCGCGAACAGGTGGGCGCGATGTTCGGTGTACAGGAAATAGGCGGCCACCAGCGCGTAGCCCCAAAAAACCCATCGCCCGACCTTGCCGCCATCGCCGTGATTATCTGAGTGCGTGTCCATGAATGCCTCCTGTGGGTGGGTTTGGGCGGCGTCATCTGAGCCGCAAGGCGTTGCTGATGACCGGCGCGGAACCAAGGCTCATCGCCAGCGCGGCAATGAGGGGAGAAAGCAGCCAGCCGGTCAAGGGATACAATGCGCCGGCGGCAAGCGGAATGATATGAGATTCCAAAACCTTGATTGGGATCAAATTGCATTAGATTCGACCGATTTTCAGATAAATTCGTTGACGAACTGCTTGTCATGCGTCGGGGATCGCTATTACTCAAACTCATTGAATGGCCTGCGCAGGCGCAGTCCATTTGTCTGGGGGCGCCGAGCTGGGGGCG
>DMYQ01000096.1:7276-10205 GCA_003482555.1 Janthinobacterium sp.
GCCGAGCCGGGGGCGCCGAGCCTATGGGGCGGGGACGGTCGATGACTGGTGCCCCATGGCCTGACGATCTCAAGCTGGCGTCTCGATCGAATCAAATTACCCGCCAATGAAGGACGAGTCCACAAGGCGTCCCATTGGCATTCGGGCTGACAGCCGCGGGCGGACGGGTATGAATACGCTCATGTCCGATTGATCGAGAGTGATATGGTAGGGTTCGCTAGTCGAAGCAACGATGCAAAATCAACGGCGTTTCGGTGCGCCGAGCCGCATTTTCCAAGTTTCTTTGAGCTGATGACTTTGCGTTTTACTTCGATGCCGATCATGGCACCTTTTTGATCGTCCCTCGCCGCCATTGCGGATGTTTCCCCGAAATGAAAAAAAGCCGGAATCAGGAAGATTCCGGCTTTTTTTGAGGCTGATGTTCGGGCTGAATACGGGCCAAACTAGTGTCCGGCCCCGCCGCTTAGCCCACCCACAGGCGCGCGTTGCGGAACATGCGCATCCACGGCGAATCCTCGCCCCACGATTCCGGATGCCAGGATTGCTGCACCGAACGGAACACCCGCTCCGCATGCGGCATCAGCACCGTGAAGCGGCCGTCCGGCGTCGTCACCGAGGTCAGGCCGTCGGGCGAACCGTTCGGATTGAACGGATACGCTTCGGTGGCTTCGCCGCGGTTGTCGATGAAGCGCATGGCCGCCGTCACCGCGTCGATATCGCCGGTCTGCGAAAAATCGGCATAGCCTTCGCCGTGGGCGATGGCGATCGCGGTCTGGGTGCCGGCCATGCCCTGGAAGAAGATCGACGGCGAGTCCAGCACTTCGACCATCGCGAAACGGCCTTCGAATTTTTCCGACTTGTTACGCGTGAACTTGGGCCAGGCTTGCGCGCCCGGGATCATGGACTTCAGGTTGCTCATCATCTGGCAGCCGTTGCAGATGCCCAGGCCGAAGCTGTCGCCGCGCGCGAAGAAGCGGGCAAATTGCTCGGCCAGGCTGGCGTTGAAGAGGATGGTCTTGGCCCAGCCCTCGCCCGCGCCCAGCACGTCGCCGTAGGAAAAACCGCCCACGGCGATGATGCCCTGGAAGTCGTCCAGGCGGGTGCGGCCCGCGATCAAGTCGCTCATGTGGACGTCGACCGCCGTGAAGCCGGCCTGGTGCATCACATAGGCCGTCTCGATGTGCGAGTTGACGCCCTGCTCGCGCAGGATCGCCACGCGCGGGCGCACGCCGGTCAGGATGAAGGGCGCTGCCACGTTCTCGGACGGCTCGAAGGTGACGACCGGGTTCATGCCGGGGTCGACGTCGTCCAGCAGATTCGCGTATTCGGCGTCGGCGCAGGCCGGATTGTCGCGCAGGCGGGCGATGCGCCAGCTCGTTTCACTCCACAGGCGTTGCAGGGTCGAGCGCGGCTGGGTGTAAATGAGCTTGGCGTCGCGCGTGAATTCGATCACGTCGCGCTCGTTCGGCTTGCCGATGATGTGGCTGCAGGCGCCCAGATTGTAGGTGCGCAGCACATCCATCACCAGCGACTTTTCTTCCGCGCGCACCTGGATCACGCCGCCCAGCTCTTCGCTGAACAGGGCGCGCAGGGTCAGCTCGTTGCGCCGCTCGGCCACCTGGCCGGCCCAGTTCTTGGCGTCGCCCCAGTCGCTGGCGTGCTCGCCCTCCATGGTCAGCATGTCGAGGTTGATCGACAGGCCGCTGTGGCCGGCGAAGGCCATTTCGCTCAGGGTGGCAAACAGGCCGCCGTCGGAACGGTCGTGGTAGGCCAGCAGCTTGCCTTCGCTGTTCAATTGCTGGATCGCGGCGAAGAAGGCTTTCAAGTCCTCGGCGCTGTCGACGTCCGGCGTCTCGTTGCCCAATTGGCCGGTCACTTGCGCCAGCGCCGAGGCGCCCAGGCGGTTCTTGCCGCGCCCAAGGTCGATGACGATGATGGACGTGTCGCCAAAGTCGGTCTTGATTTGCGGCGTCAGCGACTTGCGCACGTCGCTGACCGGCGCGAAGGCCGACACGATCAGGGAGACCGGCGAAACGACAGCCTTGGCGGCGTCGTCGTCGCGCCAGGTGGTGCGCATCGACAGCGAATCCTTGCCGACCGGGATGCTGATGCCGAGCGCCGGACACAGTTCCATGCCGACCGCCTTGACGGTGTCGTACAGGGCCGCGTCCTGGCCCGGCTGGCCGCAGGCGGCCATCCAGTTGGCCGACAGCTTGATGTCGCAAATGTCGCCGATGGCGGCGGCGGCGATGTTGGTGATGGCTTCGCCGACCGCCATGCGGCCCGAGGCTGGCGCGTCGATCACGGCCAGCGGCGTGCGCTCGCCCATGGCCATCGCTTCGCCCAGGTAGCCTTCAAAGCTCATCGTGGTGACGGCGCAATCGGCCACCGGCACCTGCCACGGTCCCACCATCTGGTCGCGCACCGTCATGCCGCCCACCGAGCGGTCGCCGATGGTGATCAGGAAGGACTTGTCGGCCACCGTCGGCAGCAGCAGCACGCGCTGCGCCACTTCGGCCAGATCCAGGCCGGTCAATTCGATGGCCGGGAAGTCGTTGACGACGTGGTTGGCGTCGCGCTGCATCTTCGGCGGCTTGCCCAGCAAGACGTCCATCGGCATGTCGACCGGCTCGTTGCCCAGGTCGGTGTCGATGAGTTTCAGTTGGCGCTCTTCGGTAGCCACGCCGACGGCGGCGAACAGGCAGCGTTCCCGTTCGCACAGCGACTGGAACAATGCCAGGCTGCTCGGCGCGATGGCCAGCACGTAGCGTTCCTGCGATTCATTGCTCCAGATTTCCTTGGGCGCCATGCCGCTTTCTTCCAGCGGGATCTTGCGCAAGTCGAAAATCGCGCCGCGCTTGGCGTCGTTGGTGATTTCCGGGAAGGCGTTCGAAAGACCGCCGGCGCCCACGTCGTGGATCGAGATGAT
>DMYQ01000096.1:10286-30435 GCA_003482555.1 Janthinobacterium sp.
CCCATGCCGATGCGCATGCCGGGACCGCCCAGTTGCACCAGCAGGCTGCCGACCGGGATATCGTTCTTGTGCGTGTGCTGGTCCGAGATGTTGCCGATGCCGCCGGCGATCATGATCGGCTTGTGGTAGCCGTACACGGTGTCGGGCGCGCCGGCGTGCTGGCGGCCGATATTCTGTTCATAGGTGCGGAAGTAGCCGCCCAGTACCGGCCGCCCGAATTCGTTGGAAAACGCGGCGCCGCCCAGCGGGCCTTCGATCATGATTTGCAGCGCCGAAGCGATGCGGTCCGGTTTGCCGTACTGGACATCGCTGTCGCCGTCCCGGCGCGCGCCCGGCGCGGCCGTCACGCTGGCGGCGTTTTCCCACGGCTGCACGGCGTCCGGCAGCAGCAGGTTCGAGACCGTGAAACCGGTCAGACCGGCCTTCGGCTTGGCGCCGCGGCCGGTCGCGCCCTCGTCGCGGATCTCGCCGCCGGCGCCGGTGGAGGCGCCCGGGAACGGTGAAATGGCGGTCGGGTGGTTATGCGTCTCGACCTTCATCAGGGTATGCGTCAATTCCGTCGTCGCCGCGTATTCGTGGCCGCCGGCGGCGCCGCGCGGGAAAAAGCGCGACACCACGGCGCCCGCCATGATCGAGGAATTGTCGCTGTAGGCGACGATGGTGCCCTTCGGCTGCAACTCGTGGGTGTTCTTGATCATGGCGAACAGGGACTTGTCCTGCGCCACGCCGTCGATGATCCAGTCGGCGTTGAAGATCTTGTGGCGGCAATGCTCGCTGTTCGCCTGCGCGAACATCATCAGTTCGACGTCGGTCGGGTTGCGCATGGCCTTGCTGAAAGCCGCGTGCAGGTAGTCGATCTCATCGTCGGACATGGCCAGGCCGAGGTCCGTGTTGGCTTTTTCCAGCGCGGCCTTGCCGGCGCCGAGCACGTCGATCGATTCCAGCGGCCGCGCGTCCAGGGTGCGGAACAGGTCAGCCGCCTGGTCGGGATGGCGCAGCACCGATTCCGTCATGCGGTCGTGCAGCAGGGCCGCCACTTCCTGCGCCCAGTGCTCCGACAGCTTTTTCGCCGCGCCCAGGCTGCTGCCCAGCAGGCCGGCCTTCAAGTTGACGCGAAAGGCGATGCCGCGCTCGACGCGCTTGATGTGCTTCATGCCGCAGTTGTGCGCGATGTCGGTTGCCTTCGAGGCCCACGGCGAAATCGTGCCGAAGCGGGGAATGACGAAAAATTCTTCGCAGACGCCGTCGGCGTGCGAGGTGTCGGCCGGCTCGCCATAGGTCAGCAAGGCGCCCAGGCGGCTATTGTCGTCGTCCGACAGGGGCGCGTCGACATCGATGAAATGGACGAAGCGCGCCTGCACGGAGGCCACGGAAGGCAGCACCGCTTGCAATTGGCTCAGCAGGCGTTGGCTACGGAATGCGGAGAGGGCATTGGAACCCGGCAGTATCAACATGATTGGAAGGTGATTGATGCAGCGTGGCTGCGGGTTAAAGGAAGGTAGGGCACGAGACGAAGTGGATCTTGGTGTGGATCTTGGGTGGATCTGGATCTGGCGAGAATTCCTGTGCGCGCATTATACCCGTTTCGCAGGGGACGGCGGGGCGTCGCCGCCCTCCCCTGTGGCCCGCAAAGCGACATTTTCACGATGTTTTATCCAAAATCAGCGCCGCGATGGCGGAAAAGCGGGCATTTTCCGTGTTTTCCTTGCATCCTTGCAGTATGCTGATTCAAGCGCGCTCCATCGCCGCCGATAACAGTGCGGGCTGGCGCGCGCACGCAGCTCGCTCCACCTTTCCGGCGCTGATTTTCGAGAACTCCACAATGCAAGAATATAGCGATTTATCGGTCTTGATTGTCGACCCCAACCCCAGCATGCGCGGCAGCTTGCACAGCATGCTCAATCAAGCCTCGATCACCAAAATCGACTACGCGGTCAACTCCGGCACGGCCATCCGCCAACTGGGCAAGAAGCCCTTCGACATCGTGCTGTGCGAATACGACCTGGGCGGCGGCAGCGGCGGCCAGGACGGCCAGCAATTGCTGGAAGATTTGCGGCACCACAAGCTGATCGGCCTGTGGACGATTTTCATCATGCTCACTTCCGAAGGCGTGTACAGCAAGGTGCTGAGCACGGCCGAACTCAGGCCGACCGACTATATCCTGAAGCCCTTCACGGTGGAAGTGCTGAGCGGGCGCATCGACCGCGCCATCGAAAAGCGCGCCGTCTTCCTGCCAATTTATCAATTGATCGGGCAAGGCGATCTGCGCGAAGCCATCAAGGGCTGCATCGCCACCGAAAACCGCCAGGCCCGCCATGCGTCCGACTTGCGGCGCCTGCGCGCCGAGCTGCATCTGGATCTGGGCGAAATGGATCAAGCCGAGAATATCTACCAGGAGGTGCTGTCCCTGCGTCCCACCGACTGGGCCTATCTGGGCCTGGCCAATACCCTGTTCGGCCAGCAGCGCTACGTCGAGGCGCGCGACGCCCTGGTGCGGCTGATCGAGCAAAATCCCCGTTTCATGACGGCCTACGATTTGCTGGCCAAGACCCACGAGGCGATGGGCCAGCCGGTGCAGGCCAAGAAAATCCTGGAAGACGCGGTGGCGCTGTCGCCGCACATGGTGCGCCGTCTGCGTCACCTGGGCGAGGTGGCGCTGGACGCGGGCGACATCGGCGTCGCCGAGCGCGCCTTCAAGCAGGTGGTGACGAAGGCGAAGTATTCCGAATTCCGCGATCCGGAAGATCACGTCAACCTGGTCCGTACCCTGGTCAAGAAGGGCGACGCCAACCAGGCCAATGGCGTGGTGCGCGACCTCGAGCGTTCGCTGCGCGGCAGCGCCAACGTCGAGGCGTGCCGGGCGATCGCCGCCGCCCTGCTGCTGGAATTGGCCGGCAACGGCGCCGCCGCCGCCGACGAATTGACGCGCGCCGTCAGCGCCGTCGGCTCCAGCAAGGGCTTGTCGACCCACTTGAAGATCGGGCTGGTGCACAGCTGCCTGAAAAACAAGCTGGACAAGGCGGCCACCGAGGTCATGCTCAATCTGATGAGCGACCCGGACAGCGACATGACGATGGAACAGGCGCTCGACGAATTCGAGAAGGCCGGGCGCCACGATCTGGCGCAAAACATGGGCACGCGCATCAACAAGGAGGTGGAAGCCTTGATGAGCGACGCGGCCGACCAGTCCAGCCAGGGCGAGGTGAAGGCGGCCGTGTTCGCGCTGCGCCTGGCCTTGCGCAAGACGCCGGGCAATCTGCAACTGCTGTTCGCGTCGGTGGAGGCGATCCTGCGCCAGTTGAACACGGTGGGTTGGGAAGCGCCGCTGGCGGAACAGGCCCAGCATCAATTGCACAGCATACGCAGGCTCGACCCCACTCACCCGCTGTTCGCTTCGCTGCGCGAGCAATTCGCCGCGACCCAGCGCAAATACGGCATCGCCGGCTAGCCGCGCCCGCGCGCTTGCGTGCGCCCACGCGCTCAGTGAGCGTCGAACTGGAAACTGCCTCATTTTTGAACGACAATGCATCAATAGTATGAACTTCTCATACTATTGATGCTTACTCTGGAGCTCACATCATGGCAACCGTGCGCAAGACTATTACCTTGAGCGACCAACAAGACGGCTGGATCAAGGCGCAGATTGACGCTGGACATTACACCAACGACAGTGAATGTATCCGCGACCTCATCCGGCGCGAACAGGAGCGCAACGCCGAAGTCGACATCATTCGCGCCGCCCTGCTGGAAGGCGAGGCCGGCGGGGAACCAAGGCCATTCGACGCCGGCGCCTTCAAGCGGCGCATGCTGACCGGGCATGGCTGAATATCGCCTTTCTCCCGCTGCCGAGCGCGACCTCGAAACGATTTGGGCTTTTACTCGCCAAAGGGGGGGGCGCCGACCAGGCCAATCGCCACACCGACGTCTTGACGACCGCCTTTGCCGAGTTGGCGCAGTCGCCCAAGGCCGCGCCCGCATGCGACCATGTTCGACCAGGCTATCGTCATCGACATGTTGAGCGGCACATGATCTACTTCCGCGGCACGGCTTACGGCGTCGCGATCATTCGCATGATGCACGAGCGCATGGATGCGCCACGTCATTTGTGATGATCATCCTTGACTTTTGCATATGGTTACCATGATAATCAAATCACACAATCCGGAGCCCATATGCAAACCGCCCTCATCGAAAAATCCCGCAGCGCCCTCGTCTTCATCGAATTTCAAGCCGAATGGCTGGGCGACGACGCCATCCTGTTCGAGCGCCTGGTGCAAGACAAGGATGCTTTCCGCGCCGCCGCGACCCGGGCCGCCGCCGTGCTGGAAGCGGCCCGCTTTCACGGCTGGAACATCGTGCACGCCGGACTCGACCTGCGCGACGATCCCGCTTATCGCCTGTTCGCCGGTGGCCAGGGCATGCTGGGCTTGCGCGGCGCCATACCCGGCGCCGGCCGCTGGACGGGCGCCGGCGCCGCCTTCGTCGCCCCTTTCGTGCCGCGGGCCGGTGAATTTATCTCGCACGGGCGCTCGGGCGCCAGCGTGCTGGGCAACGCGAACCTGGACGCGTATTGCCGCAACAACCGCATCGACACCTTGATCCTGATGGGCTTCGCCACCCACGTCTGCGTCGAATCGACCCTGCGCGGCGCCCACGACAGCGGCTTCAACACCTGGGTCGTGGGCGACGCCTGCGCCGCCTTCACGCGCCAGCAAGACAGCCACTTTCACGAACACATCCTGCACCACTTCGGCGCCGGCATAGCCGCCGCCGCCCTGGTGCGGCACATGGCAAGCTGAGGCCGGCATGTTCTTTTTGAAGGATTTGCCGACCCGCGCCATGCTGGCCGGCTACCACGAGCGCTTCCCCGCCATGAATGTCGACAAGATCGGCGACGCCTTGCGGCTGCTGCGCCAGGCCAGCCTGCTGATGCGGGCACTGGACGCCTATTTTGCGACCCACGAGCTGTCGCAACTGCGCTTCTTGATCATGATGGTGCTCGACCGCGAAGGCCCGGGCGCCAGCCTGATGGCGAGCGAGGTGGCGGCGCGCCTTGACGTGTCGCGGCCGGTCATGACGCGCACCCTGCAGGCGATGGAAAAGGATGGTTTGCTGAGCGCGCAAGCCGACACGGCCGACGGCCGCGCCAAATTGCTGTCCCTCTGCGGCGCAGGGCAAGCCAGCCTGCTGGCCGTCCTGCCCGGTTACTACGCCGTCATCGAAGCATTCATGGACGGCGCCGCGACGGCTTGAATCAGACCAGCAACATCAAGTCTGGAACATCAGGCCAGCAACTTGCGTTCCGCCTTGCCGTACTTGATCGATTGCTCGTCGGGCATCATGATGCCCGTGTTCTCGTTGCGGGCCTGCAGCAAAAAGCGGGCGTCGGCGCGGCCGATGCTGGCCGCCTAACAGGCGCTCATGCGCGACACGGTGCCGGCCAATGTCGACGCCGTCCTTTTTTGGCAGGTGCACGACGCCTCGCGCGCGGCCCTGCAAATCACCGACTACCGCGACGCCATCCTGCGCGTGGCGCAAACGTCGCTGCGCGAGATGATAGGCGCTTCTCTGCTGAGCGCCCTGCTGTCCGACCGCAAGCAGGCCGACAAATCGCTGACCGAGGAAATCGGACGCAAGACGGCCGACCGGGGCGTTGCCGCCATCTCGGTGGAAATTCGCGACGTCGCCATCCCGGTGCAGTTGCAGGACGCGATGAGCCGCCAGGCCCAGGCCGAGCGGGAAACAGCGGCCCGTGTCATTCTCGGCTCCGCCGAACTGGAGGTGGCCCAGAAGTTCCTCGACGCGGCCAATATCTATGCCAAGAACCCGGCCGCGCTGCAATTGCGGGCCATGAACATCATTTACGAAACCACCAAGGAACGCGGCACCACCATCCTGATTCCGACGGCCATGGTCGACAGCATGAACGTGGGCGGCGTGCCCGGCATCAACGCGGCCGCGCGGTCGAACGCCGGGGGACAGCCCGGCGCGATCCACTGAACTCCCCGGCCGCGGACGGGGCGCCGGGATTGCTCAAGGCATCGGCGCCCCGTCCTTCCGCGACACCGCCACCCTGCCTACCGCACCTTAACGCCACGTCAATCGCTGTCCCTCACTCGGCATCGACGCCGTATCAAGCCCACCATTTATGGTACATGGCATGGTCGGTGCCGATGACGAAGGTATCGATGCGGTTCGGCCCCCACGACACTGCGGCCGGCCCGGAGATGCAATAGCCACCCAGGTTTTCCCATCCGTTCCAGCTGGAACCGTTCCACCACTTGTGGTATTGCGCGCCATCGCTGCCGATGACAAAACAGTCGAGGCGGTTCGGCGCCCAGGAGGCGCTGGCGGTTCCCTCCAGGCAGTAGCCGCCCAGGTTTTCCCAGCCGCTCCAGGCGGCGCCGTTCCACCACTTGTGGTACATGGCATGGTCGGTACCGATGACGAAACTGTCGATGCGGTTCGGTCCCCAGGACACGGCCGATGGCGCGGAAATGGCATAGCCGCCCTGATTTTCCCAACCGCTCCAGTTGCTGCCGTCCCACCATTTGTGGTACATGGCGCCGTCGCTGCCGATGACGAAGCAGTCCAGCCGGTTCGGCGCCCACGAGGCCGCGCCCACCCCTTCCAGGCAGTAGCCGCCCAGGTTTTCCCAGCCGCTCCAGGCCGAACCGTTCCACCACTTGTGATACATGGCGTGGTCGGTGCCGATGACGAAGGTGTCGATACGGTTCGGCCCCCACGACACGGCGGCCGGCGCGGAAATGCAATAGCCGCCCAGGTTTTCCCAGCCGCTCCAGCTGGAACCGTCCCACCATTTGTGGTACATGGCGCCATCCGAGCCCACCACGAAGTTATCCAGGCGGTTGCGATCCCAGGAGGCGACGGCGACGCCGTCGATGCAATAGCCGCCCAGGTTTTCGTAGCCGGACCAGCCTTCCGTCCCGGTCTGGAAGGGGAAGGGATTGTCCGTTTTCAGGCCGGCGGGACTGCCGGCCGGGAAATGCGCCTGCAACAGATTCTTGAACGGGGTCAGCGCGTCGCTGGAGCCGGTCAGGTTCTTGTAGGTCGTCGCCAGGGTCGGGCCGGCCGCCTGCACGATGCTTTGCCACTTGTAGCCGAGCTGGTAGCGCAGATAGTTCAAGAACAGGGTCGAACAGCCGGTCGACACATAGCTGCGGTCGGTGGGGTCGTTGACGTTGACGAAGTCCGGGCGCCCGGCCGTGTCCAGCCAGGTGGATGCCGAATTGAAGCCATCGAGGGAAGCCGGATACAGGTCGGTCGCCGCCAGGGTGCGCGACAAGCCCTCGCCGTTGCTGGAGCCGCAGTCCCAACCCTTGGCCTGCAGGGCTTCGAACACTTCGACCTCTTCGGCCACGACCAGCATGCGCGTGTGGTTGACGTCGACCCCGCTGGCGTCGCAATACAGATCCGTCGCGCTGCAACCGTAGTGATAGGCGCCGCCGACGCCGGGCGCGATGATGATGTTGAAGCTGGCCGGCGTCACGCCGCCAAAATAGGCGACCAGGATGTTGTACTCCGCTTCGCAGGAGGCGAGCACGCCGTCGGCCAGCACCTGTCCATTAGCGCCCAGGCTGGGGTCGTAATACACGTGGAAGTGCGTGGTGCTGCCGCGCAAGGTGGCGGGGAAGTCGAAGCCGGCCGCGCCGGCGCCGGCGGCCACCGCGCTGCCCTGCTGGATTTCCACATCGGGGTGTTCGAAGACGTGGGCGCGTTTCGGCGCCACCGCGCCCGCCCTGCCCTTGGCCCCTTTCGCGGCCGGCTTATCCATCCCTATCGTTTCGCTGTGCGGCATGTCGCCGCGCGCCCTTTGCGCCGGCACGGCGCCACCCGCCCTTTCCATCGTCATCGAAGGCATTTCCCCTTCGGCCTCGCGCGCGCGCGCCTGTGTGGCCGCGCCGCGCTCCATGCGCATGGTCGGCATGTCGCCCTCGCCCTGTTGGCGAAAGGCGTCGCGCATGCCAGTGCCCTGTTCCATGCTCGCCGCCGGCATTTCCTGAGCCATGTTTTGGGAGGAAAAACCGGACAGCGCCGGCATGTCGCCGCCGACCTCCTCGCCGGGCTTGTTGCTCAGCATGCCGTTCGACGGCATCGCCGCGCCCTTTTGAGTTGCTTGCATTTCAGATCTTGTCGTCATGGTGTATCCCTATTTTGCGGTAAAAGGAAAAGGGCCATCACCGGCAGACTGCCGCCCATGCGGCGCAAGGCAATGGCGCCGCACGTTCAGCCGATATCGAACGCTTGCCACGCTTCCCGGAATGCACCTGGCACTGCGGCCGTTCGATGGCGCTATCCGCCGTTTCATCGCCCACCTCACAGTAGCGGCATCCGCGAGCCGGGATTTGTCGTGCCGCAGACCCTGGCGCCTGCGCGCACACCATCGGCCCCCTTGTTGACGGGCCTCAAACGGCGACTTGATTTCTGCTACAGACGAAAAAAGCAAGGTGCTTACCCGCGAAAAATGAAAAAGGGCTGATCTACAAGCCATTCATTTACGCGAGCAATCACCTTGCCCGAAATGCATTTTCAAACCAAACCGCCACCGCTGGTGTTATTGTTTTCGTGGCGCTGGCCGCGCCCGTCCACAACTATGTCAATGATAGTTAAGGAACTGGCAATTGGAGGAAGTATTCGGGCGGGGACTCGTGCGCCATGCTGGCTGGCCTTGGGAGCTCTTGAATTACACGTGATATGGGTGATATGTGCGGCGGCGCGCATGGGCTCCGCCGCTGAAGAGGACTGGCGGTGAGCCAGTCCTTGCCGCTTGTCGTCAGGCGCTGCCGCTTAAACCGCCATCCACACGCCGCACAGCGTGATCGCCGCGCCGGCCGCGCGCAGCCACTGGCCGTGCTGCCGCGTCGCGTCGCCCAAGCGCACACCGAGCGCGTGCAGGGCTGCGCTGGAGGCGACAAAACCCAGGCCGTACTGCCAAGCCGTGCTCAGCGCCGGCATTTCGCTGCCGTGCGCGACACCGTGAAAGACGGCGAACATGCCCACCATGGCGGCGCCCAAGGTGGCCGGCAGCTTGACGGCAAAGGCGATCAGCAGGCCAAGCAGTAGCACCGAGGTAGCGATGCCCCCTTCGATCATCGGCAGCGCCACGCCTTCCATGCCCAGCACGCCGCCCAGGGCCAGCAGCGCCAGGAAGCTGGTCGGCAGCAGCCAGCGGGCGCGGCCGCCCATTTGGGCCGCCCAGACGCCCACTGCCAGCATCGCCAGCAAATGATCGGCGCCCAGCAAGGGATGCATCAGGCCGGCCAGTGCGCCGCCGTTATGGCCAGGATGGGCCGCAGCCGCGCCGCAAAATACCAGTGGCGCCAGGGCCAGGCTACGCATGAACTTGGACTGCATGTGACTCTCCTTGAATGAAAAATATGTCGCCCTCGCAGGCTTCTACTGTAGCGCGGATTCGCCTCGCATAGGGCGCCGATATTGCGTGCTCGCGCAGTGCGCTTGTTCCTGGCCGCTTATTCCCGTTCCCGCATTCCGGTTCGATTATTCCCGTCCGACCGGGCCGCGCTCCCAGGCGTTTTCAAACACCATGTCGCGCAGCGCCTGGCGCGGCGCCCATTGTTCCAGCTCCAGCATCGGCTTTGGGTAAAACGCCGGCACGTGACCCAGGCACAGGATCGCCACCGGCTTGGCGCCGGCCGGCATGCCCAGCGCCCGTGCCAGTTCGGCCGGCTCGAACATCGACACCCAGCCCATCCCCAGGCCTTCGGCGCGCGCCGCCAGCCACATGTTCTGGATCGCGCAGGCGACCGAGGCCAGATCCATTTCCGGCAGGGTGCGGCGGCCGAAGACGTGCTCCTCGCGGCGCTCCATCAGCGCCACCACCAGCAGTTCGCCGCACTCGCGCACGCCCTCCACTTTCAGGCGCATGAATTCATCCTCGCGCTGCGCCAGCGCCGCCGCGGTGCGCACGCGCTCGCCCTCGACCATGGCGTGGATGCGCGCGCGCAGCGCCGTATCGGTGATGCGCACGAAGCGCCACGGCTGCATGAAGCCGACGCTGGGCGCCAGGTGGGCGGCGCGCAGCAGGCGCGCCAGCAGCGCCGGTTCGACCGGGTCGGGCAGGAAGTGGCGCATGTCGCGCCGCTGCTCGATGGCGCGGTAGACGGCGGCCACCTCGGCGTCGTCGAAACGGTGTTCGCTTAGCGCCATGAGGTGCCCGTCAGGTCCGACAACACCGCCGCCACGTGGCTGCGGCTGCTGTGGTAGCCGATGAAGACCAGCTCCGAGCGCCGCGCCGCCGGCCGGACGGCGTCCACGCTGAGCGTCACGCGCGCGCGCACGCCCTGCACCAGCACGGCGCGCGGCGTGTCGTCGGTGCGCACGAAGCCCTTGCTGCGCAGGATGGGCTCGACCTTGGCCGCTTCCAGCAAGGCCGTTTTCAGCGTCTCGCCGCGCTGGGCCGCGTCGCTGCGCAGGACGAACGATTGCCAGCCCGGATCCTGTTCGTGAAAATGCTTGTGCGTCGCCAGGCCATGGTTGTGGGCCGCCAGGCCGGAATGGGCGTGGCCATTCATGCGGCCCTGTTGCGCCAGCACGCCGGCTTGCGCTCCCGGCATGGTCGCCAGGGGCGTGTAGGCGTGGCCGTCGTCGGCGCGCGCGGGCTGGTGCAGACGCAGACCCAGCGCCAGGCGGATGTCGAGCCGCCCCGCGTGCGCCAGTTCGAGGAAGCGCACGTTCGGCGCGCGCACGCGCACGCGGGCCTCGGCCAGCAGCAGCGCCTCCTCGTCCAGCGCGTCGATCTTGTTGAGCACCACCACGTCGGCGAACTCCAGCTGTTGCTCGAACATGGAGGCGGCCGGATTCGGCGCGCCGCCGTGCTCGAACTGATCCGACAGCAGCAGCGGCGTGTCGACCACGGCCAGGGTCGCGTCGAGGATGAAATCGTCGCGCAGATCAAAGCTTTGCAGCAGCGCCATGATGGCCGTCGGCAGCGCCAGGCCGGACGTCTCGATCAGCACGTGGTCGACGTTGGCGCGGCGCGCGGCGATGGCCAGCATGGTCGGCACGAACAGCTCGTCGTCGCCATACGCGATCAAGCCGTAGGAGAAATCGTGGATGCGCACGTGCGCGTCGGCGCCCACGCCCAGGCCGTCTTGTATCAGGGCGCCGTCGATGGAAATCTCGCCGAACTCGTTGATCAGCAAGGCCAGGCGGCGGGTCTGGCGCCGCTCGATCAGGCTGCGCAGCAAGGTGGTCTTGCCGGCGCCGAGGAAGCCGGTCACGATGGTGACGGGGATGAGCGCTTTCATGCGAGATCCAGGGCTTTCAGCCGGGCCAGCACTTGCTCGAACCCGCTGGCCAGTTGCGGATATTCCAGCCTTGGCCGCGCCACCACCAACAGCGGAATATCCAGGACCCGCGCCGCGTCGGCCTTGGCCCGGTAGCCGCCGGCGTCGCCGGAATCCTTGGTGACGACGCAATCGATTTGCCAGTCGCGCCACAGGGCCGTGTTGAAAGCGCGCGAAAACGGTCCCTGCATGGCGCAGATGCGGTCGCGCGGCACGCCCAGCGCGATCGCGCGGGCGATGAATTCCGGCTCCGCCGTCAGGCGCACGAACCATTCTTTGTCGGCCGCGCCGGGTGCCTGCAGGAAGGTGGCCAGGTCTTTCGAGCCGGTGGCCAGGAAGATGCGGCGGCCCAGCGCGACGGCGCGGTCGGCCGCCGCCCGGGCCGAGGCGCACAGCTCGCCGTCCGCCGGTGCGAACTCGCTGGCCCGTTCATGGCGCAGGTAGGGGATACCGAGTTCGCGCGACAGTCCCATCAACTGTTCCGACATATTGTCCGCATACGGATGGGTGGCGTCGATCAGCACCCGGGCGCGGCTTTGCGTGAGCGCCTGGCGGCGCGCTTCCACGCCCTGCCGGCCGGCCCAGACGGTGGCGCCGGGACAATCCTTGAGCGCCACTTCGCCGCCGTAGCCGGTCGCCGCCGACACCACCACCGGGCGCCCCTGGCCGGCGGCCAGTTGCGCCGCCAGGGCGTTGCCGTCGCTGGTGCCGGAAAAAACCCAGAGCGCGCCGTCCGGCAAGGCTTGGCGTTGCGGCGCCGCCGTGGCGCCTTCGGGCGCGGCCCAGTCGTTATAGCCGCGCGGGGTGAAGATCTTGCCGCGCTTGCGCTCGGTGAAGCGGTTGCCGACCACGATGGTGGTGAGCATGTCGAACTGCAGCGAAGGCAGCTCGTCGAGGCGGTGGATGGCCACCTCCTGGCCCGGCCGGTAGGCGTTCTTGACCACGCCGCACAGGGTATGCGGGGCCTTTGATTCCAGCATCAATTGCAGCACCCGGTAGACGCCCTGCTGGCGACCGGCGCTCTGCACGTTATACATCACGCAAGCCAGGTCGGCTTGCGCGATATGCCGCGCACGGTGCTCGATCCACTCCCAGGGGCACAGCAGATCCGACAGGCTCAGCGTGGCGAAATCGTGCGAGAGCGGCGAGCCAAGCAACGAGGCGCAGGCGTTCGCCGACGTAATCCCCGGCACCACATTCACTTCATAGGTATCGTCCTCGCGCATTTCCTCGAAGGCGAGCGCGGCCATCGCGTAAATGCCGATGTCGCCGCTGGATATGAGCGCCACCCTGGCGCCGCCGCGCGCCTTGTCGATGGCCAGCAGGGCGCGCTCGCGCTCCTGCGTCAATGGCGGCGTGTGGATTTCCTTGCCCGCGATGTGGGGCGCGATCCAGCGCAGATACAATTCATAGGCCACGATCACGTCGCTACTTGCCAGCGCCGCGATGGCGCGCGGCACAATCAAATCGTCGAAGCCCGGCCCGACCGATACCAAATTCAATACACCACTCATCAGATTTCCATCCATTTATCTTCAACCACTGCGACGGCGACGCCGTCCAGACTCGTTTTCGGCACCAGCAGCGCGCCACGCGGGCTGGCCACCAGGGCGCACGGCTCGCACACGCCGTCCAGCCCCACGTTGCGGCGCACCCAGTCGGACGGCTTGCTGACCCAGGGCCGCGCCGCCAGGGTGGCGCGCGCGAACACGCGCAGCGGCAAGCCGTGACTCCGGCAAAACGCCAGCAGGCCCGGCTCGTTCGCCTTCAGATCGACCGTCGCCACTTCGCGCACCTCGCTCAGCTTGCGCCCGCCCAGGGCGTGCAGCACCGCCGCTTCGATGCGCTCGGCCGGCACATCCCTGCGGCAGCCGATGCCGAGCACCAGCGGTTTCAAGGCCTCGCTCGCCGTCGTCACCACCGGCGCCGCGCCGACCGCGTTCGCCACCCGGTAGGCGAGCAGGTTAGCGCCGCCCTCGTGCCCGGCCAGCAGGGAGACGGCGAAGCGGCCCGCTTCGTCCAGCACCACCACGGCCGGATCGCTGTGCTTGTCGAGCGCCAGGCCGTCGAGAAAACGCACGGCGATGCCGCTGGCCGCCACCATCACCCACTGCGCGTGCTCGCGGTAGACGGCGCCGAACTGCGCCTTTTGGGCGATGCCAGGCACCAACCAGGGCCGGTAAATGTCGCCGCCCAGGCGCGCGCGCAGGCAGGCGGCCAGGGCCTCGCCCTCCTCGCGCACCAGCCAGATGCCGAGCGGCGCCGGCCGCAGGGGTTGCAGAGCTTGCGGCGCTTGTGTCAGCGCCGTCATGCCGCGACCTTGGCTTTTTTGACGACGCGGAACAGATGCGTGAAGTCTTTCGAATACAGGCTGGACTCGGCCGCCACGTCCTTGTCCAGGGCGGCGCCGACCAGCATCATCGTGGTCAGGTTCCAGGCCCCGCGCTTGGTATCCTTCAAGACCGTGCCCAGGGTGCCCTGGTAGGTTTTCTGCTCCGGCCAACTGGCCCGGTAGACCAGGTTCACCGGCGTTTCCGGCGGATAGTGCAGCGACAGATCGGCGACGATTTTCTTCAGGTGCGGCCCGGACAGGAAGATGCACATGGTGGCGCGATGTTCGGCCAACCGGGCGATAGCTTCCAGCTCCGGCACCGCCGAAGCCCGCCCCGAGACGCGCGTCAAGATCACGGTCTGCGACACTTCCGGCTTGGTCAGCTCGGCCTTCAGCGCCGCCGCCGCCGCCGTGAACGAGGACACCCCCGGCACCACGTCGTAGTCGATGCCGAGCGCGTCGAGCCGGCGCATCTGCTCGGCCGTCGCGCCGTAAATGGCCGGGTCGCCCGAGTGCAGCCGCACCACGTCGATATTCGCGGCCCTGGCGCGCAGGTAGCAGGCTTGCTGCTGTTCCAGATCCAGTTGCGCCGTGTCGATCAACTCGGCGTCCGGGCGGCAGTGCCGCAGCATGTCGGTCGGCACCAGCGAACCGGCGTACAGCACCATGTCGACGCTGCCCAGCAAGCGCGCGCCGCGCAAGGTGATCAAGTCGGCCGCGCCGGGGCCGGCCCCAATGAAATAGACCTTCATATTATCTTTCCTCCCGTGGATTGCGGCGCACCAGCAAGGTGGCCAGGTAGCCCATCGCCTCGCCGGCGACCAGTTCGCCGACCCCGGACGCCAGCAGCTCGCCCGGCAGGCCGATGCGGCGCGCGAAGGCGCAGTGCTGCGCAATGCCCATCTCGCGCAGCAGATCGAGCACCCAGCCCAGGCGCGCGCCCACCTTCATCAGCACCACGATGTCGTGCGTCTCGATGTCGCGCCGCAGCTCCTGCGGCGTTTCCGGGCACGGCAGGATCAGCACGCGCTCCTTGCCCTCGCCCAGCGGCCAGGCCAGCGCCGCCGCCGCCGCCGCGTAGCTGGTGATGCCGGGGAAGGTGCGCTGCGGCAGATCCGGCAGCCGCTCGCGCAACGCCGCCAGCACATAGCCGTAGGTCGAATAGGTCAGCGAATCGCCGATGGTGAGATAGGCCACGCTGCGGCCGGCGCGCAGCTCCAGGGCGATGCCGTCGGCCAGGTGCGCGTAATGCTCGCTCAACACCGAACGGTCCGGGTCCATATTGAATTCGATCTCGCGCAACTTGAGCGGGTCGATCTCGACCCCGGCCAGGCATTGCAGCGCGACCGATTTTTCGGTGCCGCGCGCGCGTGGCGCGTACACCAGGTCGGCCAGGCGCAGCGCTTCCAGCGCCGCCAGCGGCAGGTAGCCGGCCGGCCCGGGTCCCACGCCGACGCCCCAGAAGGTGCCCAAAGGCGCGCTCATGCGTCCGCTCCCAGGCAATTCCCGGCCAGGTCGAACAAACGCACTTCCAGCCGCCTCACCGCTGGCACGCGCGCGTGCGCCAAGGCGCCGATGCGGCGTTCGATCTCGATCCAGAACGCTTGCGCACCGGCTTCATTCTTTAGTATTTCCATTGCCGCTTCCACTGTGTTTGCGTTTTCCATCTGTTCCACCAGGGCCGGCGCGTGGCCCAATTCCGCAGCCACCCGCGCCACCCCCGCCATCGCCATATTGCTCTTGCTCGAATGCGTGTCCCATACCCCGTCCAGCACTTTCGCCAGCTTGCCCGGATGGCCGGCCAGCCACAGCACGTCCAGCCCGCGGCCCTCTTCCAGCAGCGCCCCTTGCATGAAGTCGAGCGCCTCGCCGAGAAAATTCGCGATCTGCACGGTGCGCTTTTCCGCCAGCCCCAACACGTCCTTCGCGTACTCGCGTCCTATCTTGCCCGGCAAATAGGCGACACAATCGCCGTTGCCGGCCAGGGCCACCCGCACATACACTTCGATCGAGGCGATCCAGGTCGACAGCGACATCGGCTCCACGATGCCGGAGGTGCCGAGTATCGAGATGCCGCCGACGATGCCCAGGCGCGGGTTGAAGGTCTTGCGCGCGATCGCCTCGCCGTTTTCGCAGCCTATGCTCAAGTCGAAACCCGTGTCGAAGCCCGCCGCGGGCGCCTCCGCCATCGCCTCGTCCAGCACCTCGGCCACCGCCTGCCGCATCATTTGCCGCGGCACCGGGTTGATGGCCGGCTCGCCCACCGCCACCCGCAAGCCGGGCTGGGTCGCCGTGCCGACGCCGCGCCCGGCGAAAAAGCGGATTTCGCGCGCGTCGTTGCGCCGCACCTCGGCGAAGATGGTGGCGCCGTGCGTGCTGTCCGGATCGTCGCCGCCATCCTTGAGCACCTCGGCCCGCACCGCGCCGTTCCCGAGCGGCTTGACCAGCTGGATCGGCACCAGCAGGTAGTGGGCGCCGTCCGGCAAGGTCACCTCGACCTGTTCGCGCCGTTCCCCGTGCAGCAGAAAATGCAGCGCCGCCTTCACGGCCGCCGTCGCGCAACTGCCCGTGGTGCGTCCGCGCCGCAGGCCGTTTAGTGCCAGCGCTTGCAGATCGAATTGGCTGCGCTCAGCGACGCTCATACTCCGCGAGCTGATTCAGGGCGTCGATCATCAAGCCGTTGACCACGCTGGCCGCCCACGGCGAACCGCCGCGCGTGCCGCTGTTGGTGACGCGCGGCACCTGCAGGCAGCGCCGCAATTCGTCCTTGCTTTCGCGCGTGCCGACGAAGCCCACCGGCAGGCCGATCACCAGTTGCGGGCGCCAGCCGTGCTCGCGGATCAGGCGCACCGCCTCGACGATGGCGGTGGGCGCGTCGCCGATCGCCAGCACCACGTCGTTGCCGAATTTTTCCCAGCCGCGCCGCACCCCGGCCGCCGAGCGGGTGATGCCCAGCGCTTCCGACATCAAATGGGTCTCGCGGTCGTGCACGCCGCACCATGTGTCGATGCCCAGTTGCTCCAGCAAGGCCCGTTTCAGGCCGGTCTGCACCATCGTCACGTCGGTCAGCACGCGTTTGCAGCGCAGCAGCGCGCGGATGCCGCTTTCCACGGCGCCGGCCGAAAAATAGATATCGTCGACGGCGTTGAAGTCGCCGCTGGTGTGCACCAGGCGCTGCAGCACCGTCAATTGCGCGGCCGGGAAAGCCGACCAGTCGCGCCCGGCCGCGATGATGCGGAAGCTTTCGGCCTCGATCGGGTGCGGCTCGTAGGGCGCGAAGGCGGCCGGCGCGGCGGCAGCGTCGGCGGCGCCGGGCCGGGCCAGCAGGCCGCGCACGTCCAGGTGGTGGGCGCGCTGCGGTTCGCCCACCTGTTGCTCGAAGCCGACGATCTGTACCCGGTATTTGCACAGCGAGCAGTTCATCGCCGCGCGCCCGGCCACGGCTTCGCGGGCGCGCTCTATCATCACGTCCGCCACGTGCGGGTGCACCCCGAAATAGCCGGCGTCGAGCACTTCGATGTCCGGCTCGCGCGCGCGCAAGTCCGCGGCGGCCGCGTAAATGCGCTTGACCAGCACGCCGTCGAAGAGGAAGAACGGCAGCACGATCAGGCGCGCATAACCCATGCGGGCGGCGGCGCGCAGGCCGTCGGCCACCAGCGGCCTGGCCGTGCCGGAATAGCACACCTGGGCGGCCCCGAAGCCCATGCCCTCTTCCAGCATGCGCGCCAGCTTGGCCACTTCACCGTTGGCGTCCGGGTCGCTGGTGCCGCGCCCGACCAGCACCAGGCAGGTGTCGGCGCGGCGCATCGTGCACGGCGAAGTCGCCTCAGCCGCCACGATGCGCTCCTGCGCCAGTTGCAGCAGTTGCGGATGCAGGTTCAAGGGCGCGCCGAAATGGAAGTCGATGTCGGGATGGTCGCGCGCCAGGCCCTGCATCTCGGCCGGCATGTCGTTCTTGGCATGGCGCGCCGCCAGCAGCACGCCTGGCACCACCGCCACCTGGCGGGCGCCGGCGGCCAGGTTGGCGGTCACCGCTTCGGCAATCGTCGGGCTGGAAAACTCGAGGTAGCCATGCGTGACGATCTGGCCCGGGGCGCGCGCGCGCACCAGCTCCACCAGGGACTCGAATTCACGCACGGCGTCCGGGTCGCGGCTGCCGTGGCCGGCCACGACGATGCCGGCTGTGGGCGCCCGCGTCATTTCGGCTCCGCCGCTTCGATCTGGCTGGCCATCGGCGCCAGGGTACGGATCAGCATGATGCTCATGTCCGAACATTTGTGCCCGGCGCATTCGGCCAGGGTGCCGTGCCACTCCGCCTCGCCGCGGGTCAGGTTTTCCCACACCTCGGTCGGATGCGAGGGCGAGATACCCTGCTCCATCAGATAGGCGGCGATATGCCAGGGCATGAAGGAACGCGCCTCATCCCAGGGGCAAGGGATGACGATGGCGTTGCGCTGATCCTGCAGCACATGCACCAGGTGACGCTTGAACGGCGCCAGGTCGCCGCGCCGGTGAAAGGTGATGAAGGTGGTTTCGTCGAAGCAGACCTTGGCGCGCGAGGCGAGGATCTGCGCCGACGAAATGCCGGGCAGCGATTCGACCGGGTGGCCGCAAGCCCGCTCGACCCGCTCCAGGTATTGAAAGCCGCTGAAGTGGATGTCGCCCATGAAAACCACGACGCAGCGCTTGCCGGCGTGGTGTTCGACGGCGCACTCGTCGAGCTTGGCGACCTGGTCGCGATAAGCCATCGTGATCACCTGCGCCTGGGCCGGAATCAGGCTGCGCACCACATTGAGCACCGCCTCGAAGCCGGCGACGACGTCGGCATTGCGTATCAAATCGGCGCCCCGCTGCGTCAGATAGCCGATGTCGCCCGGGCCCGCGCCTATACATATGATCATGCAAACTGCTCCTAAAAATTGTTCAATTGCGGCGCCACGCCGACGACATCGCCGACGATCACGATGGACGGGCTACCGATGCCGTGCTCGCGCACCGTCGCCAGCAAGCCGTCCAGGGGCGCGCACACGCTGCGCTGTTGCGGCAAGGTGCCGTTCTCGATCACGGCAGCCGGGCGCGAAGGCGGCATGCCGGCCGCCAGCAGGTTTTCCACGATCCGCGGCAAATTGGCGATGCCCATGTAGATGACCAGGGTGCCGCCGGCCGCGACCAGGCCCCGCCAGTTGGGCGGTTCGTCGTTGCAGCCGTGACCGGTCAAGAAGGTGACGCTGCGCGCGTGCTCGCGGTGGGTGACGGGAATGCCGGCGGCGGCGGGCACGGCGACGCCGGCCGTCACGCCGCTGGCCACTTCAACCTCGATGCCGGCCTGGCGCAGGCACTGCATTTCCTCGCCGCCACGCCCGAACACGAAGGGGTCGCCGCCCTTCAGCCGCGCCACCGTCTTGCCGGCCCGCGCGTGCTCCAGCATGGTTTCCTGGATGTCTTGCTGGCTGGCCGAATGGCGCCCGCCGCGCTTGCCCACTTCGATCACCTGCGCGTGCGGCGCGGCGAAGCGCAGCACCTCGCGGTTGACCAGGTCGTCGAGCAGCACCACGTCGGCCTGGCCCAGCAGGCGCACGGCTTTCAAGGTCATCAGCTCGATATCGCCGGGCCCCGCCCCGATCAGATAGACTTTACCGTTTGTCATGCGACCGCCAGTCGGGCGCGGACGGTCAGCGCCAGATTGTCGGCCGACAGTTGCTCCAGGGTCAGGCATTCGGCGCCCAGGGTCTGCGCCAGTTGCGCGGCCCGGCCCAGGCGCAGGTAGCCGCTTTCGGTGTCGAGCACCAGGGCCGGCACGCCGCGCGCGGCCAGCAACTCGGCCATCGCCAGCGATTCGCGCCACGGGTCGCCGCCCTCGTCCAGGGCGACATTGGCCTTGCCGTCGGTGAGGATCACCAGCAGCGGCGGCGCGTTGTGGGCGGCCCGGTTCAGGGTTTCCAGCGCCAGTTGCAGCGCGTGCGGCAGCGGCGTGCGCCCGCCGGTCGGCAGCTCCGTCAAGCCCTGTTCGGCGCGCTCGACGCTGCGGGTCGGCGCCAGCAGCACTTGCGCCGCCTGGCCACGGAAGGCGATCACGGCCACCTCGTCGCGGCGCTGGTAGGCGTCGGTCAGCAGGCTCAGGACCGCGCCCTTGACCGCTTCCATGCGCCGCTGCGCCGCCATCGAGCCGGAAGCGTCGACCACGAACAGGATCAGGTTGGCGCTTTTGCCGACCCTTATCTGCTGGTGCAGGTCGGCCTTCATGACGTGCAGATGGCCGGGCTCGCGCAGCGCGGCGCTGCGCAGGGTCGCGCCGATCGCCAGGCTGGTCGGATGCTGGTCCGGCACCGCCCGCACCACGCGCCCGCGCGCGGCATCCATCGATACGCTGCGCCGGCCCATGCTGGCGCGGCCGGCGCCCGCGTTCGATTCGACGGCGATGCGCGGCGCGGCGCCGTTGGCGGCCGCCGCGAAAGTTTGCTCACCGGCGCTCTGTTCCTCGTCGCTCTGT
>DMYQ01000096.1:30548-31360 GCA_003482555.1 Janthinobacterium sp.
CTCTGTTCCTCGTCGCTCTGTTCGTCGTTGCGCGGTTCGTCCTTGCTCTGTTCCGACTCGCCCTGCTCTTCCGGAGATTCCCCCGCGTCCGGCTCCTGCGCGCCGGCCTCGGGCGGCGGCTGCGCCGCTTCGCGCAGCAAATCGTCCAGCCGCTCTTGATCCAGGCCAGGCTGCTCGAAAGGCTTGCGCCGGCGCCGGTGCGGCAGCACCAGTTCGGCGGCGCGGCGCAAGTCGGCCGGCGTCACCCGCAGGCGGGCGTCGAGCGCGGCCAGCGCGCGCGCAGCCTTGTGCATCACGATGTCGGCGCGCAGGCTGGCGACGTCGAATTCGCAGCACAGGTGGCTGATCAGGTCGAGCATGGCTTCGTCCAGTTCCACTTGCGGCAGCAGCCGCTGGGCTGTGGCCAGTTGGTGCTGGAGCGCCTGTTGCTGCGCTTCCCAGCCGGCGCAATAGGCGGCCGGATCGGCTTCGTAGGCGATGCGTCGCCGCACCACTTCGGAGCGCACGGTCTTTTCGCGCGGCGCCGTCACTTCCACCATCAGGCCGAAGCGATCCAGCAGTTGTGGGCGCAGATCGCCCTCTTCCAGGTTCATGGTGCCGATCAGGGTGAAGCGCGCCGGGTGACTGATGGCCAAGCCTTCGCGCTGCACCGAGTTGACGCCCATGGCCGCCACGTCGAGCAGCACGTCAACCAGGTGATCGGCCAGCAGATTCACTTCATCGATATACAGCACGCCGCGGTGGGCCGAGGCCAGCAGGCCGGGCTGGAAGGCGCGCTGGCCGCCCTGCAGCGCGCGCGCCAGGTCGAGGCT
>DMYQ01000096.1:31557-31920 GCA_003482555.1 Janthinobacterium sp.
ACGCCGCCCATGCTCGGATCGACCGCGCACAGCATCAGCGCCACTTGCAATTGCGGCTGGCCGACGATGGCGGAAAAGGGGAAATTCGTGCTTGTCATCTTATGCGCCGCGCGGGGTCTCGCCGCGCGCCTCCAGCAGGGTTTCACTATCGAGGTACAACTGGCGCAGCTTTTCCAGCGTTTCGGGACGCGGCTCGGCCCACATGCCACGGCTGGCCGCTTCCAAGAGGCGCTCGGCGATGGCGTTTTGCGCCCACGGATTGGCGTCCTGCAAAAAACGCCGCATCTCCGGCTCGAAGCCGTAGACCTGGGCCACGTCTTCGTACATCCAGTCGTCCATCACCTGGGCGGTGGCGTCGTAGCC
>DMYQ01000096.1:32134-32852 GCA_003482555.1 Janthinobacterium sp.
CGCGAGCGGAACACGCGCAGGGTCTCTTCCTTCAGGTCGCGCACCTGGGCCCGCGCCGGGTCGTGGCTGTCGCCGAAATAATGGCGCGGCTGCTGTCCGGTCAGGGCGCGGATGGTGGCGATCATCCCGCCGTGGAATTGCAGGTAATCGTCGCTGTCGAAAATGTCGTGTTCGCGGTTGTCCTGGTTGTGCAGCGCCACTTGCACGCCGCTCAGGCGCACCTTGAACGCTTCGCGCTGATCCGCACCCTGGGCGCCGCGCGCGTAGGCGTAGCCGCCCCAGTTGACGTAGGCTTCGGCGAAATCGGCGTCCGCTTCCCAGTTTTTATGCTGGATCAGCGGCAGGATGCCGGCGCCGTAGCTGCCCGGCTTGGCGCCGAAGACGCGATAGGCGGCGCGCCGCTCGGCTTCGTCCCGTGACAAGCCCTGCCCGACCCAGTCGCCCAGTTCGGCCAGGTAGTGCTTGCGCACGAAGTTCTGCGTCAATGGCTCGTCGAGCGCGATCACGGTATTGACGGCGTCGTCGATCAAGTCGATCAATTGCGGGAAGGCGTCGCGGAAAAAGCCGCTGATGCGCGTGGTGACGTCGATGCGCGGGCGTTTCAGCTCGTCGGGCGGAATCACTTCGATGCCGCCGACCTGCCGGCTTTCGGCGCGCCACACGGGGCGCACGCCCAGCAGGGCGAGAATCTGCGCCACGTCGTGGCCGTGGGTACGCA
>DMYQ01000206.1:0-21216 GCA_003482555.1 Janthinobacterium sp.
GCGCGCACCCGCCAGCCAATTCACGGAGCGTAGGCGCCAGCGTCGGGGACGTTGCTCCGACTTATTGAGGTGTTACATTTTTTTTGCGTTATGCGGGGAACCGCGCGGTGCCGGCGCCGCTCTACCCGAATACTGGACACCACGGGACGGTCATTACGGGAGAGCGACATGAGCAAAGGGGAAAAGCCCGCCAACGCGGGCAATGAACAGCGCGCCACGCGGCCGCAGCCGCGCGAGGCCGGCGGCCACGGGCGGTGCGACGACCTTGTCCCGACGGAGGCGCGCAGCCGCCCCCGACCGCCGCTGCCGGCGCAGCACCAGGAAAAGCCGGGCGCGGAGGCGCAGTTGCGGCCGCGCCCGCAATTTCTGGCGCCCGACTATTACGGCAGCGGCAAGCTGGCCGGGCTGACAGCCGTCATCACGGGCGGCGACTCCGGCATCGGCCGCGCCGTGGCCGTGTTGTACGCGCGCGAAGGCGCCAACGTCGCCATCGTGTATCTGAACGAGCACGCGGACGCCCACGCAACCAAGCGCTGCGTCGAGGCCGAGGGCCAGAGCTGCCTGCTGCTGCCCGGCGATGTGCGCGACCCGCACTTTTGCCACGACGCCTGCAACCGCTGCATGGCCACCTTCGGCCGCATCGACATCCTCGTCAACAACGCCGCCTTCCAGGAACACGCCGACTCGCTGCTTACGCTCAGCGAGGAACGCTTCGACTTGACCATGAAGACGAATATCTACGGTTACTTTCACATGACCAAGGCCGCCCTGCCCCACCTGAAACGGGGCGCGGCCATCATCAACACCGGCTCGGTGACGGCCTTGAAAGGGTCCGGCAAGTTGCTCGACTACGCCACCACCAAGGGCGCCATCCACGCGTTCACCTTGTCGCTGGCGGCCAATCTGAGCGAACAAGGCATCCGCGTCAACGCCATCGCGCCGGGGCCGGTCTGGACGCCGCTCAACGCGGCCGACCAGAGCGCCGAGCAAATCACCGGCTTCGGCCAGGATACCGACATGTGGCGTCCGGCCCAGCCAGAGGAACTCTCGCCGGCCTATGTCTTCCTCGCTTCCGCCGCCTGTTCGAGCTATATCAGCGGCATCGTGCTGCCGATCACCGGCAGCGTCGGCGACTAGGGGCGCGCATGGCCAGGTCGCTGTGGAAGGGCGCCATCAGCTACGGCCTGGTGCATATCCCGGTCGAGCTGTATTCGGCCGCCAACGACAAGGGCTTGGACTTGACCATGCTCGACCGGCGCGACTTCGCCCCCGTCGGCTTCAAGCGCTACAACAAGCGCAGCGGCGAAGAAGTCGGCTGGGACAATATCGTCAAGGGCTACGAATACGCGGACGATGAATTCGTCGTGCTGTCGGACGAGGATTTGAAGCGCGCCAACGTCAAGGCCACCCAGAGCATCGACATCCTGGCCTTCGTCGAGGCCGGCGCCGTGCCGCCCATCCTCTACGAACAGCCGTATTATCTGGCGCCGGAGCGCGGCGGCGACAAGGTCTACGCCCTGCTGCGGGAAACCCTGCGCCAGAGCGGCAAGAGCGCCATCGCCATCGTGGCGATCCGCACCAAGCAGCACCTGTGCGCGCTCGCCCACGTGGGCGACGCCATCGTCCTTGACACCTTGCGCTACCATGATGAAATCCGCCCCACCGACGATCTGAAACTGCCCGACAGCTCGCTCAAGGAGGCCGGAATTTCGCCGCGCGAGTTGCAAATGGCCTTGTCGCTGGTCGATGGAATGACTGAAGCGTGGCGCCCGGAGCAGTATCACGACAGTTATCGCGACGATATCCTGGCGCTGGTGGACAAGAAGATCAAGGCCAAACAGAGCAAGACCATCACCGTGGCCGGCCCGGAAAAACCGCGCGAGCCGGCCGGCAACGTGGTCGACCTGGTGGCGCTGCTGCGGCAAAGCCTGGGCAAAAAGCCCCCGGCCCGCGCCCGTGTCCGCGCCCGCGCCAGGCACGACGATGAGGATGACGCCGCCGCGTCCGCGAAGCCGGCCAAGGCGCCGGCCAAGACATCGCCCGCGAAGAAAGCGGCGCCGCGACGCAAGTCGGCTTGAGCGCCCTCCTGTTGAAATTGTCACCGTCCCGGGTGCCGCCGCGCCGGGCCAAGGGCGGGCCTACGCCGCGCCGTCGCCGTCCGGACGAAGACCCAGGCGCTTCATGGCCGGTTTGACGCTGCGCGCGCTCTTCGCGTATGCGCTCCACGGCGCGTTGCCGCGCTCCATGCGCGCCTGGAAATTGCGGATATTCCACTGCTCGCCGCCGCTGACGTCGGCCAGCTCGTCCCAGGCTAGGGGTACGGAAATGCCCAGTCCGGGGCGCACCCGCGCCGACCACGCGCACACCGTCGTCGCGCCGCGCCCGTTGCGCAGGTAATCGATGAAGATCTTGCCGAGCCGGTTGCCGGCGCCGCTCTTCAAGACGAAACGCGCCGGTATCGACTGCGCCATATGGGCCACGATGGCCTGGGAAAACGCCTTCACCGTGTCCCAGTCGTAAAACGGCTTGATCGGCACCACCACATGCAAGCCCTTTCCGCCGCTGGTCTTCAAGAAGGCCGGCAAGCCCAGCGCGTCCAGAAACGCCCGCAACAGCACGGCGCCCTCGCGGATGGCCACCCATTCCACGCCCTTGCCCGGATCGAGGTCGAACACCATGCGATTGGGCCGCTCATAGGTACGCGCGTAAGCGTTTTGCGTAAGGAACTCGACCACGTTCCACTGGGCGGCGGCCAGCAAACCCTGGGCCGTTGCCACTTCCAGCATGGGCGCGTGCTCCGGGTCGAGCGCCGGATCGAGCTGGCGCACGCCGGGCAGCTTGGCCATGTCGGCGTGCTTTTGAAAAAACAGTTCGCCGCCGACGCCGGACGGCGCCCGCACCAGCGACACCGGGCGGCCCCTCAGGTGCGCCAGCATCAGCGCGCCGACGGCCACGTAATAGCGCACCAGATCCATCTTGGTGGCGCCGCTGGCGGCGTCGATGAGGCGCCCGGAGTTGCTGACCTTGAGGGCGGCCGGCCCCTTGGCCCCGCCGCCAGACGGGGCGCTGCCCCGGTCCGCGCCGCCCTCGATGTGCTGGGCCGCTTCGCGCACCACGCCGGCCGCCTTCTTGTCGGCGCGCAGGCCATGGAAGACGGCCTGGCGGATCGCGCCGCCCTCCGTCCACCCGGCGAAGCTGACCTCGGCCACCAGTTGCGGCCGCACCCAGTGCGGCGCGCCGGCGATGGCGGCGCGGCAGGCGAAGGGACAGTGCGGCGTGGCCAACGGCGTCAGGCGCCGCTTCAACTCGCGCAAGCTGGACTGGCTGAAACCGCTGCCCACCTTGCCGGCGTAGCGCAGCGCGCCGTCCGCGTCGTACGTGCCCAGCAGCAGCGAGCCGAAACCGATGCGCGCGCCCTGCGGATCGGTGTAGCCGCCGATGACGAATTCCTGGCGCTGGTCACATTTGAGCTTGATCCAGTCCTGCGAACGGCGCGAAGCGTACAGGGAGCCGCGCCGCTTGCCGATCACGCCTTCCAAGCCCAGCTTGCAGGCGGCCGCCAGGATGTCGGCGGGCGGCGCTCTTCAAGGGGCACGGCGCGCAAGTCGGCGCCGTCGAAAAACGGCCCGTCGAACAAATAATAATCGATCGGTCCGCTCGCCGCGCCGTCGAAGGCCCGCTGCTGCGCGCCGAAATCGGAGCGTCCCTGTTTTTCGTTGACGACGATCTCGCCGTCGTACCAGCCGGAGGGCAGGCCCAGCTTCGCCAGGGCCGCGCGCAAGGGCCGCAGTTTATCCGTCCAGTCATTGCCGTTGCGGGTGAACAGACGGATGCGCTTGCCCTCGATGCGGCACAGGATGCGGTAGCCATCGAATTTCAGTTCGTACAACCAGTCGTCCGGACTGGACGGCCGGCCATCGACGGGCGTGGCCAGTTGCGGCGCCAAGGTATCCGGCAGCGCCGCCGCGCCCTCGCGCGCGGGCGCATCCGGCAGCGACAAGGACTTGACGCTGTCGGGCATGGCCTCGACGACATTGAAGTCGGCGGCCGCGCGCGCGTACTCGTCCTTTTCCTTGACCAGCAGCCAAAGATCCTTTTTTTCTCCGGGCCGATGCATGCGCACCAGCGCCCACTTTCCGCGCATTTTATGGGCGCGCAATTCGAATTTCAAATTGCCGTCCGCGTAAGCGCGGCGCGCATCGCCCGCCGGCAGCCAACTGCCCTTGTCCCAGATGATGACCTTGCCGGCGCCATATTGATGTTACGGTATCGTCCCCTCGAAACTGGCGTAGGCGATTGGATGGTCTTCGACAGGCACCGCCATGCGCTTGTCGCGGCTGTCATAACTGGGCCCCTTCGGCACGGCCCAGCTTTTCATCGTGCCGTCCAGTTCCAGGCGCAAGTCGTAATGCAGGCGGGTGGCCCAATGCTTCTGTATCACGAAAGACAAGGCCGCGCCCTCCTCGCCACCGGCGGCCGGCTCCGGCGTGATGGAAAAGTCGCGCTTGGCTTGATAGGTTTTCAGTGCGTCCGGCATGGCAGGCAGACTCGGTGGCGGCGCGGCCAATTTTACGCGCGGGCGCGGCGGCCGACGGTACGCCAGCTAACAGAACGGCGCTGGTGACGGCCCAGTGTCGAAAGTAAGTGGCGATTGTAAGCGGCGATTGTAAGCGGATGTAAAGCCCGTCAACGCATGGCCGGGGCCGGCCGTTTTCAGCTCAGTGACACGGGAATTGCCCCGCTTAATGAACACCATAAAAGGAATACCATCATGAAAAAAGTAATCGCTACACTGATCGCCACCTTGTTCGCCACGGCGGCATTTGCCCAGACTCCAGCCGCATCCGCTCCGGTGGCTAAAGCGGAAGCCAAACAAAGCAAAACGGTCATCAAAGCCGATGCCAAGGAAAGCAAGGCCGTGATCAAGGCCGACGCCAAGGAAGCAACAGCCGTCGCCGGCGCCAAGGAAGAAGTCGCCAGCGCCAAGGTCGATGCGAAAGCCAGCAAGGCCAAAGCTCACCACAAGGCCGCAAAAACAAAAGCCAAGGCGCATAGCGATGTCGTCAAGGCAGAAACGAAAAACGCCGCGATCGCCAAATAATATCCAACGTCGATAAATAAAAAGAAAGATTCGCCTGCCTTTTTTATTTCGGCTTCGAGAATCTCTATTCGGCCAAAAGCCGAGCCAGATTGTAAGCGGATGTAATGCTCGTCAACGGACACTCTGACTCAGCCGTTTTTAGCTCAGTGACACGGGAATTGCCCCGCTTAATGAACACCATAAAAGGAATACCATCATGAAAAAAGTAATCGCTACCCTGATCGCCACATTGTTCGCCACGGCGGCATTTGCCCAGACTCCAGCCGCGTCCGCTCCAGTCGCCAAAGCGGAAGCCAAACAAAGCAAAACGATCGTCAAAGCCGATGCCAAGGAAAGCAAGGCCGTGATCAAGGCCGACGCCAAGGAAGCGACAGCCGTCGCCGGTGCCAAGGAAGAGGTCGCCAGCGCCAAGGTCGATGCAAAAGCCAGCAAGGCCAAAGCTCATCACAAGGCCGCGAAAACAAAAGCCAAGGCGCATACCGCTGTCGCCAAGGCCGAAACAAAGGACGCTGCGGTCGCCAAATAAACCGAATTCGACCGGAAATCGCGCCGACCGCCCAGTAAATGCGTGAAAAAGCTGTCAACCGAAAACGACCATCGTTCGTTTTCGGCTCGGGAATTGCCCCGTTTAACGAACACCACTTGAGGATACCATTATGAAAAAAGTAATCGCCACCCTGATCGCCGCTTTGTTCGCAACGGCGGCATTTGCCCAAACTCCTGCCCCGTCCGCTCCGGTGGCCAAAGCGGAAGCCAAACAAGATAAAGCCGTCGTGAAAGCTGACGCCAAGGAAACCAAGGCCGTGATCAAGGCCGACGCCAAGGAAGCGACCGTCGCCGCCAGCGCGAAAGAAGAAGTGGCCAGCGCCAAGGCTGACGCGAAAAAATCGAAGGCCAAGGCCCACCACAAGGCCGCCAAGAGCAAAATCAAGGCCAAGGCCAAGGCCAAGGCCAAGGCCGACGCCGCCAAAACCGAAGCCGAAGCGCCAGCCAAGTAATTCGGGCCGCTTCGCGGAGTAAAAAAAGACAGGTGCGCCCTGTCTTTTTTACGCCCTTCACTTTGCGTTGCCGACCAACCCCGCGCGGAAATTACCACCGTCCCCGGCCGCAAACCCCGCATCGATTCTCACGAGCCTGGCACAACAAAAAACGGCGGAGCGCTTGCGCGTCCGCCGTTGTGCAGGCAGCCGCCTGGGCGCTTATCTGTTGGCCACGCCGGCCACGCCGGCCGCGCTGTCCCAGCCGCCGCCCAGCGAGCGGATCAGCGCGACGGTGGTGACGGCGCGATTGCCGCGCAGTTGCACGGCGCTGCGTTCGATGGCCGCCAGGTTGCGCTGCGCGTCGAGCAAGTCCAGATAACCGGAGCGTCCGGCCGCGTACAACTTCTGCGCCAGGTCGAGCGAACGGCGCGCCGACACCACGGCGGCGTCGATCTGCTCGGTCTGACCGGCCAGGATGCGCAGGCCGGCCAGATTATCCTCGACCTCGGCAAAGGCCACCAGTACGCTTTGCCGGTAGCTCGCCACCGACTCTTCCAGCACGGCTTCGCTGCGGCGCACATTGGCCTTGTTGCGGCCGCCGTCGATGATGGGCATCGACATCAACGCCCCCAGCAACCAGGAGCGGCTGCTCCACTTGAAGATGTCGGCCACGGTGTCGGCGGCGCCGCCGCCGGAAGCGTTCAGCGACAGCGAGGGAAACATGGCCGACCTGGCCACGCCGATGCGCGCGTTCGACGCCACCATGGCGCGCTGCGCGGCGGCGATGTCGGGACGGCGCTCGAGCAGCGAAGACGGCATGCCGGCCGGGATCGAAGGCAGGGCCACGCCGGCTTGCAGCGGGTTGACGCCAGCCGTGAAGGCGGCCGCCGGCTTGCCCAGCAAGACCGCCAGCGCGTGCTCGGCGTTGACGCGCTGACGCTGCAGGCCGATGGCTTCGGCGCGCGCCGTCGACAATTCGGTCTTGGCGCGGGCCAGGTCGAATTCGCCGATGTCGCCCAGGTCGTAGCGGCGCTGGTTGACGTGCACGCTTTCCTCGCGCAGGTGCGCCGTCTGCTCCAGGGTCGCCAGTTCGGCGTCCGTTTCGCGCAGGCGGAAATAGGTTTGCGCGACGTCGGCTTGCAACGACAGCAGCACCGAGCGGTAGGTCGCTTCGACCGCGAAGGCGTCGGCGCGGGCGGCGTCGACGTTGGCGGCGACCTTGCCGAACAGGTCGACTTCATAAGTGGCCGTCAGCTTGGCCTGGTAGACATTGGCGGGCGCCACCGACGCGCCTTGCGGCAGGCCCAGCGACGTCGCCGAAGCACGGCCGCGCTGGGCCCCGGCGTTGACGCCGATTTGCGGAATGCGGTCCGCTTCGGCGATGCCGGCGATGGCGCGCGCCTGCTTGACGCGCGCCGCCGCCACCGCCAGATTGGCATTCGCGGCCGTCGCCTGGTCGATCAGTTGCGTCAGCGCGGGATCGTCAAACGCCAACCACCACTGGCCGCGCGGCTGGCCTTCGGCCGCCCGCCCCTGCTGCCAGCGGCTGCCGTCGGCGGCCGTTTGCACCGGTGCGGCTTCCTTGAAGGCGGCCGGCAAGTCCATTTGCGGCTGGGTGAACCGGGGCGCGGCGCAAGCCGCCAGCAGCAGGGCCGCCAGCAGAGGCGCGGCGCGCTTGGCCAAATGACGCGGGCCGAGAGTATGTGCATTCATTAAACAGTCCCTTCCAATGTGGGGACGACGCTTGCGACCGTCCCCGTTTTCTTTTCAAAGCGCTGTGCCAGGGTACGCAGCAAGACGTAGAACACCGGCGTCAGGAACAGGCCGAAGAAGGTCACGCCCAGCATGCCGCCGAATACCGCCACGCCCATCGCATGGCGCATTTCGGAACCGGCGCCGTGCGAGAACACCAGCGGCACCACGCCCATGATGAAGGCGATCGAGGTCATCAGGATCGGACGCAGACGCAGGCGGCACGATTCCAGCGCCGCTTGCACGATGGTGCGGCCGTGGTCTTCCAGTTCGCGGGCGAATTCGACGATCAGAATCGCATTCTTCGACGCCAGCCCGACCAGCACGAACAGCGCGATCTGGGTGAAGACGTTGTTGTCGCCGTGGGTCAGCTTGACGCCGATCAGGGCGCACAGGATAGACATCGGCACGATCAAGATCACGGCCAGCGGCAGGGTCCAGCTTTCATACTGGGCGGCCAGCACCAGGAATACCAGCAGCACGCACAGCGGGAAGACGTAGATCATCGTATTGCCGGACAAGATGTCCTGGTAAGTCAGGTCGGTCCACTCGTAGGTGATCCCCTTCGGCAGCACTTCGCGGGCGATCTTTTCCAGCTCGGCCTGCGCTTCGCCGGACGATACGCCGGGCGCCGCGCCGCCATTCAAGTCGGCCGAGACGTAGGCGTTGTAGCGCTGCACGCGATCCGGGCCGTAGCTGTCCTTGACCTGCATCAGCGACGACAGCGGGATCATTTCGCCCTTGTCACTGCGCACCTTCAACTGCGCGATGTCTTCGGCGTGCGAACGGAACGGGGCATCGGCCTGCACCCTCACCTGGTAAGTACGGCCAAACTGATTGAAGTCGTTCACGTACAGCGAACCGAGGTTGATCTGCAAGGTCTGGTAGATGGTTGCCAGCGGCACGCCCAGTTGCTTGGCCTTGGCCCGATCGACGTCGGCGAACAGTTGCGGCACATTGATCTGGAAGCTGGAGAACACGCCGGCCAGCTTCGGATTTTGCCAGGCTTTCATCTGCATCGCCTGGGTCGCCTTGTACAACTCGTCGTAACCGAGGTTGCCGCGGTCTTCCAGCATCATCTTGAAGCCGCCGATGGTACCCAGGCCGTTCACCGGCGGTGGCGGGAAGACCATGATGAAGGCGTCTTGCACCACCCCCATGCGCTTGTTGATTTCAGCGGCGATGGCGGGGCCGGATTGTTCCGCGCTGGTGCGCTCGTGGAAAGGCTTCAGGGTGGTGAAGACGATACCGGCGTTGGGCGCGTTGGTGAAGCCGTTGATCGACAGGCCGGGGAAAGCGACCGAGGATTCGACGCCGGGAATGCTCATGGCGATATCGGACATGCGGCGGATGACGGCGTCGGTGCGTTCCAGCGAGGCGGCGTCGGGCAACTGGGCGAAGCCAACCAGGTATTGCTTGTCTTGCCCCGGCACGAAACCGTTCGGCACCACCTTGAACATGAACGCGGCGGCCAGGGCCAGCAAGGCATACACCGCCACCGAGGCGCCCTTGCGGCGCAGCACGCCGTTCACGCCCTTTTCATAGCGGGTCGAGGCGCGTCCGAAGAAGCGGTTGAACCAGCCGAAGAAGCCGCCGAAGATCTTGTCCATGCCGCGGGTGAGCGCGTCTTTCGGCGCGTCGTGCGGTTTCAGCAGGGCGGCCGCCAGGGCCGGCGCCAGGGTCAGCGAGCTGAATGCCGAAATCACGGTCGAGATGGCGATGGTCAGCGCGAACTGGCGATAAAACTGGCCCGACAAGCCGGACACGAAGGCGATCGGCACGAACACGGCGCACAGCACCAGGGCGATGGCGATGATGGGGCCGCTCACTTCTTTCATGGCCTGGATGGTGGCTTCGCGCGGCGACTTGCCCATGGCGATATTGCGCTCCACGTTTTCCACCACCACGATGGCGTCATCGACCACGATACCGATCGCCAGCACCAGCCCGAACAGGGACAGGGTATTGATCGAAAAGCCGAAGCCGAGCATCACGGCGAAGGTGCCGATGATGGAGACCGGCACCGCCAGCAGCGGGATGATGGAGGCGCGCCAGGTCTGCAGGAAGATGATCACCACCAGCACCACCAGGGCGACCGCTTCGATCAGGGTATGGATGACGGCGCTGATCGATTCGCGCACGAACTGGGTCGGATCGTAGACCACGCTGTAATCGAGGCCTTGCGGGAAGTCCTTTTTCAGTTCTTCCATGCGGGCCCGCACGTCGGTCGACAATTGCAGGGCGTTGGCGTTGGGCGCCTCGAAAATCCCGATGCCGACCGCCGATTTATTGTTGAGCAGCGAACGCAGGGAATACGAATTCGAGCCCAGTTCGATGCGCGCCACATCCTTCAGGCGCGTCAGGGCGCCGTCGGCGTTGGTGCGCACGATGATCTCGCCGAATTCCTCGACCGATTTCAAACGGCCCTGGGTATTCACGGTGAGCTGGAACTCGCTGCCCTTGGAGGGCGAGGCGCCGATCACGCCGGCGGCCACCTGCACGTTCTGCTCGCGGATGGAGGCGACGACATCGCCCGCCGTCATGCCACGCGCGGCCACTTTTTGCGGATCGAGCCAGATCCGCATCGCGTAGTCGCCCGAACCGAACAGATTGGTTTCGCCCATGCCGGGAATGCGGGCTAGCTGGTCTTTCACATTCAGCACCGCGTAGTTGCGCAGGTACAGATCGTCATAACGGCCGTCCGGCGACGTCAGATGCACCACCATGGTCAGGTTGGGCGAGCTTTTGACGGTGGTCACGCCGATCTGGCGCACCTCTTCCGGCAGCCGCGGCGAGGCGCGCTGGACCCGGTTCTGCACCTGGGTTTCAGCCTGCTCGACGTTGGTGCCGATCTTGAAGGTGACCGTCAGCGCCAGGGAGCCGTCGGAAGTCGACTGCGAGGACATGTAAAGCATGTTCTCGACGCCGTTGATCTGCTCTTCCAGCGGCGCGGCCACGGTTTCGGCGATCACTTTCGGGTTGGCGCCCGGGTATTGGGCGCGCACCACCACCGACGGCGGCACCACGTCCGGGTATTCCGAGATCGGCAGCTTGAAGATCGACAGCAGGCCGGCCACGAAGATAATGATCGACAGTACCGCCGCGAGGATGGGCTTGTCGACAAATATGCGTGAAAAATTCATGATTTATTCCTTGTTGGTCGACGCGGCTGTCGCGGCGACGTTTTTCGGCGCCGCTTTGGCAGCCGCTGTTTTGACCGGAGCGGCCGCCGGGGCGGCGGGATCGAAATCCATGGCCACGATTTGCGCCGTCACGGGCGCGCCCGGATGAACCCGTTGCAAGCCGTTGACGACCACGTTCTCGCCCGCTTTCAAGCCTTCGCGCACCACGCGCAAGCCGTCGATGACGGGACCGAGCTTGACGGCGCGGTACTCGGCCGTGCCGTCGGCCTTGACGACATAGACGAACTTGCGGTTCTGGTCGGTGCCGATGGCGCGCTCATTGATCAACAGCGCCCGGCTCTGTTCCTTGCCGCCGTTGCCGCCGTCGAGCTGGACCCGGGCGAACAGACCCGGCACCATGACGTTGTCGGCGTTGGCGAAGGTGGCGCGCATGCGCACGCTGCCCGTCTGCGGATCGAGCTGGTTGTCGACGAAGTCCAATTTACCCTCGTGCGGGAAACCGGTCTCGTTGGCCAGGCCGACCTTGACCGTCACCGGCGTGCCCTTGTGGGACAGCGCGCCGACGCGCAGATAGGTGTCTTCGTCGCCATCGAAGCTGGCATAAATACGGTCCAGCGAGACCACCGAGGTGAGGATGGCGCTGCCATCGATCAGGTTGCCGAGCGTGATGTCGGCCCTGCCGACGCGCCCGTTGATCGGCGAGCGCACCTGGCTGTAGCCCAGGTTCAGCTTGGCCGCTTCAAACGAGGCTTGCGCGGCGCGCACATTGGCGTCGAGTTCCTTCAGGCCGGAAGCCTTTTCGTCGAGTTCGCGCTGCGGGATGGCTTTTTCGGCCAGCAACTTTTCGGCGCGGTTCAATTCCAGCTTGGCCAGGTCGGCCTTGGCGCGGGCCGAACTGACGGCCGCTTCGGCGCGGCTCATTTCAGCCTGGAAGGGACGCGGATCGATGACGAACAAGACATCGCCCTTCTTGACTTCGCTGCCCGGCTTGAAATTCACGGAAGTGATGAAGCCGCCCACGCGGGAGCGGATTTCGACGCGCTCGATGGCTTCCAGGCGGCCCGAGAATTCCTGGGTTTCCGTGATCGGCTTTTCCAGCACGGCGGCCGCTGAAATCGGCGGCCCGCCCGCAGCCGGCGCGTCCGGCACCTTGCTGTTGGCCGAATCGCAACCCGCCAAGCCCAATGCGGCCAAGCCGGCCAATGCCATGGCGGCGACCAGAGGCCGCGCAATAGCGGTCAAATGGTTAACGTTTTTCATGTTATTCCCTTTTTATATGAAAATTGATAATGATGTGGACGAGACGGTGCTGCCCGGCTTGAAAAAGCGCTTGCGACGCCAGGGCTTAACTGGCGCGAAAAACGAGTGTGATAAGAGGTATACTACACTGTGTAGTACACAATTGCAAAATTACTTAGACTGATGAATCTCAAGCCGGACTCTCAAGTCGACGGCTCCAGCCCGGCCACGAAGGCGGCGATTTCGGCCAGAACCTGCGTCTTGCAGGCGCACTCGTTGCGGGCGCCCGGTTCTTGCAGGGGCGCCGGCGGCATGCGCCGCACGGTCGTCTTGACGCCGCAGGAAATGAGCTTGCTGCCGTATTGTTCCGCTTCATCGCGCAGTGGATCGTCCTCGCCCGACACGATCAAGGCCGGCGGCAGATTCTTCAGGCGGCTCGATTGCAGCGGCGAGGCATACGGATGGGTGCGGTCGGACGCGTTCGGCAGATAGCCCCGATAACCGGCGGCGCAAGCGTCGGCCACCTCGACCATGTCGGGGTCGGCCGGCAGCGTCCGCATGGAGCAACTGGTCAAGCCAGGATCGAGCATCGGCATGATCAAGATCTGGCCGGCCAGCGCCGGGCCGCCGCGGTCGCGCGACATCAGCGCGCACACGGCCGCCAGGTTGGCGCCCGCCTCGATGCCGGAGACCAGCAATTGCTTGCCAGTCCAGCCCAGCTTGCTCTTATTCTTTTTCGCCCACAGCAGCACCGCGTGGGCGTCTTCCACGGCGGCGGGAAACGGGCGCACCGCGGCCAGGGTGTAATTGGCGGCCAGCACGATATGCTGGGTATTGCATTGCACCAGGGAGCGCAGGAATTCGTCGGCCTCGTCCAGATCGCCGCCCACGAAACCGCCGCCGTGGAAAAAGACGATCAGGCTGTCCTGCTTGGCGCCGGGCGCGCCGGCCGTGTAGAGCCGGGCCGCCAGCGCGCCCAGGGCGCCGCCAACCTCGATGTCGCGGATGGCCAAGGGAGCCAGCGGCGCGCTCATTGCGCCGTCGCCTTGTCGGCGGCCAGGGCCATGCCGCCAGGCGTCGTCAGCTCCAGCGCGCACAATTGGGCGTCGTCGTTGGAGACGCGATGGACCAGGGCCGTGTAGCCGCTGGCCTCGGATTGCGCCGCTTGCGTGTAAGCGTCCGTGTACACCATGGCAGCCAATGCGAACGAACTCAAGCTCAAAGCCGCGACAGCAAAGATTGCATTCCGATGAAACATGACACTCTCCCGATAAATCCCAAACGCCCTGCATTCCATGCTGCAGTACAACAACTATAAACTTGAACTACAATCTGATAAATAGTGCAATGACGAATTGATTGTTCAGTATTCCGAACAATGGCAGAGAAATCGATAATCGATGCGAATAAACGTGACGAAAGCGAGATGAGTAAGCGAGATGAATAAGCTGCAAGCCATGGAAGTGTTCGTGCAAGTGGTCGACGCCGGGGGCTTCACGCGCGCCGCGGAAAACATGCAACTGCCGAAGGCCACCGTGTCGACCCTGATCCAGGCGCTGGAAACGGCGCTGGCCGTCAAGCTCTTGCACCGCACCACGCGCCAGGTCAGCATCACGGCCGACGGCGCCGCCTATTACGAGCGCTGCCTGCGCATCCTGTCGGATGTGCGCGAAGCGGAAGAATCGCTCTCGCACGCGCGCCTGAGCCCGACCGGCCGCTTGCGCGTGGAGGCGCCGACCGGCATCGCCAGCGACGTCATCATCCCCGCCCTGCCCGATTTTTTCGCGCGCTACCCGGACATCACGCTGGAACTCGGTTGCAGCGACCGCCCCGTCGACTTGATCGAGGAAGGCGTCGACTGCGCCGTGCGCGGCGGCGAACTGGCCGACTCGACCCTGATCGCGCGGCGCGTCGGCATCATCCACTTCGCCACCTGCGCGGCGCCGGCCTATCTGGCCCGCTACGGCCGGCCGACCCATCCGGACGATTTGCAGCGCCATAAATGCGTCAACTATTTTTCCGCCAAGAGCGGCAAGGTCTACGACTGGGATTTTACCCGCGGCGCCGAACGCATCGTCTTGCCGATGAGCGGACACATCGCGCTGAACGACTCGAACGCCTACGTCAGCGCCGGCGTGGCCGGCCTCGGCGTGGTGCAGATGCTTAATTTTACGATGGCGCCCATGCTCGCCGACGGCCGCCTGGAATTGCTGCTGGCCGACTGGAGCTCGGACCCGCTGCCGATCCACGTCGTGTATCCGCAAAACCGGCACCTGTCGGCCAAGGTGCGCGTCTTCGTCGAATGGATCGCCGAACTGTTTTCCAACCATCCCGGCATGCGGCTCAAGACCGCGCCGCGCGCCACCCTGCCCGAGGCCGCCTGACATGTCCCCCAGCCCATCCCCACAACGCATCGTCTTCCTCGACCGCGACAGCCTGATCGCCAAGGTGCGCGCGCCCGCCTTCGCCCACGACTGGGCCGAGTATCCCGCCACGGCGCCGGCCGAAGTCGTCGAACGCCTGCGCGACGCCAGCATCGCCATCAGCAACAAGGTGCCGCTGCGCGAAGCCGACCTGGCGCGCCTGCCGCGATTAAAACTGATCGCCGTGGCCGCCACCGGCAGCGACGTCATCGACCTGGCAGCGTGCCGCCGGCGCGGCATCGTCGTGTGCAATATCCGCGACTACGCCGTCGCCACCGTGCCCGAGCACTGCCTGGCGCTGATGCTGGCCCTGCGCCGCAAGTTGCTCGACTACCGCGCCGACATCGAGGCCGGGCTGTGGCAGCAATCGTCCCGCTTCTGCCTGCTGGGCCACCCGATCCGCGACCTGGCCGGCAGCCGCCTGGGCCTGCTCGGCTATGGCGCGCTGGGACAATCGGTGGCGAAACTGGGGCGCGCCTTCGGCATGGAAGTGTGCGTGCACACCCGTTCGCCGGTCGCCGACTCCGCCGTGCGCGCCGTCTCCTGGGACGAGTTGCTGGAAACCTCGGACGTGCTCAGCCTGCACCTGCCGCTCAACGAGCAGACCCGCAACATCGTGGGCGCGGCCGAACTGGCGCGCATGAAGCGCGGCGCGCTGCTGATCAACACGGCGCGCGGCGGCCTGGTCGACGAGGCCGCGCTGGCGGCGGCGCTGACGGCAGGCGTCATCGGCGGCGCCGGCTTCGACGTGCTGGCGACGGAACCGCCGGCGCCCGACAACGTGCTGCTCAATCTGCGCCTGCCCAACTTCATCCTGACGCCGCACACGGCCTGGGCCAGCGGCGAGGCGATGCAGGCGCTGGCCGATCAGTTGATCGACAATCTGGAAGCGTTCGCGGCCGGCCGCCCGCGCAACGTGCTGGCCTGAAATGACACCCAACACCAGCTCCAGGGCGCCCGACGACGAAGCATTCTGGGACACCGTGCGCGCCCAATACGACGTCAGCCCCGACTTCATCAACCTGGAAAACGGCTTTTTCGGCGTCCAGGCGAGGCCGGTGTTCGACGCCTTCCTCGACCACCAGCGCCAGGTGAACGGGGAAAACTCTTATTTTCTGCGCCAGCGCTTTCCCGAGCGCCATGCCGCCATCTTGCGGCTGCTGGCCGCGTTTTGCGGCGTCGGGGCGGATGAGTTGCTCATCACGCGCAATCTGGTCGAGGCAATGAACATCCTCATCCAGGGCTATCCCTTCGAGGCGGGCGACGAAGTGCTGCTCGCCGGGCACGATTACGATAGCGTCGTCGATACCCTGGAAATGGTGCGCCAGCGCAAATCGATCACCCTGGCGCGGGTGACGATACCGCTAGCCCCGGACAGCGACGAACAACTGGTCGGCATCTACGAACAAGCCATCACATCCAGGACGCGGGTGCTGCTGCTCACCCACATGGTGCACCGCACAGGACAGATCATGCCGGTGGCGAAAATCGCGGCCATGGCGCGCCGGCACGGTATCGATGTGATGGTGGACGCGGCCCATTCCTTCGCCCAGATCGCCTACACGATGCCTGACCTGGGCGCCGATTTCATCGCCGTCAATCTGCACAAATGGCTGGGCGCGCCGCTCGGCGTCGGCCTGCTGTACATCCGCAAGGCGCGCGTGGCCGACATCGCGCCGCTGTATGGCGACCTGGCCCGCGACGCCGCCGATATCGGCAAGCTGGCCCACTTCGGCACGGTGCCGCCGGCGCCCATCTTGAACATCGAAGACGCGCTCGCCTTCCACCACTCGATAGGCGCGGCCAACAAGGAGGCGCGCCTGCGCCACCTGAAGCAATATTGGCTGACGCGGGTGCGCGCCATGCCGCGCGTCGAGGTGCTCACGCCGAGCGATCCGCGGCGTTCCTGCGCCATCGCCACCTTCAACATCGACGGCCTGCCGGCCCGGCAAGTGGTCGACTTGTTGATGGAGCGGCATCGCATCTTCACCGTCACGCGCGACATCCACGGCCGCGCGGGCGTGCGCGTGACGCCGCATCTGCACACCCGTCCGGCCGATCTCGACCTGCTGGTGGTGGCGATCGCCCGCATCGCGTCGGCCTGACGGCCATCGCCCGCGTCGCGTGAG
Source organism: Janthinobacterium sp. (assembly GCA_003482555.1). Taxonomy (GTDB): domain Bacteria; phylum Pseudomonadota; class Gammaproteobacteria; order Burkholderiales; family Burkholderiaceae_D; genus Janthinobacterium. Next base: position 16,768 of record DMYQ01000206.1, read on the forward strand.
CGTGACGGCGGCGCCCGGTCGAAGCGCTGGCGCACGCGCCGCGCCCGCGGTTCCCCGCCAGCTCAATACGCCAGCTTCGGATACCAGTCCGTGCCGCGCCCCGCCGGCGTCAGGTCGAGGATATTCCACAGCGGCGTCGGGTCGGGCGCGCCGCGCGGGTCCTGGCCCGGATCGGCCGTGCCGCCCATCTCCGCACCCCAGAAATGCCGCACCTTGCCGTCGCGCCTGACCCAGACATCGAGCGCCGGCCATTCGCTGCCGTCGGGCGCCAGGCCGCGATAGTCGCGCGCGAAGTCGTCGCCGACGGTGGCGTAAAACTTCAGATTGCGCCAGCCGCGCTCGCGCGCGATGGCCAGTTGCCGGGCGACCGGCGAGCGGCCGATGACGCCGATGGCGACCCGCTGCGCGATATCGGCCGAGGGAACGTCGAGCGCGCCCAGGAAGGCCGTGCACATCGGGCATGGCCGCGCGCGCTCGGGGCCAACCATCCAGAAATAGGTGACGAGGGTATCGTGCTCGCCGAACAGCTGGGCCAGGGGTCGTGTTTTGCCGTCCTCGTCCTGGAAGGCGTAGTCGCCCGCCTCGCCGCCCGGCGGCAAGGCGCGGCGCTGGACGGCGACGCGCTCGATGTGGCGCCGCAGTTCGATTTCCTCGGCCAGCAGCGCGACGCGCGCCAGGCGGTATTCGGCGCTGTCGTTGGGATAGGGTTTGCTGGCGGCGGCGGCCAGTTCGGTGGCGGATTTCAGTGCGGTCATCGGGCAACTCCTTGGCGGCCTTTGAGCGCCCGGCGAGATACCGGCGCGGCCAAGACCAGAGCCTCATCGTCGCCCTGAAGCGCGGCGCCGTCTGTGCGCCAACTCGCGTTGGGACGGAGTCGGCGCGGATGCCCCACGAGCGGCCGCGCGGCCGGGCATTGCGTCGATGCATAGCGGCCCGCGAAGCGGCGCCGCGCCAGCCTTAAAACGGACCCGGCAAGAGAATATTCCGGTCCACCTGGCGCACGTCGCGCAAGCCGCAAAACGCCATCGTCAAATCGAGCTCGTTGCGGATGATGTCCAGGCATTTTTCGACACCGGCCTCGCCCATCGCGCCCAGGCCGTACAGGAAAGGCCGGCCGATGTAGACGCCCTTCGCGCCCAGGGCCAGCGCCTTGATCACGTCCTGGCCGGAGCGGATGCCGCCGTCCATGTGCACCTCGATCCCGGCGCCGACGGCGGCGACGATGGCCGGCAGCGCGGCGATCGACGATTCCGCGCCGTCAAGCTGGCGGCCGCCATGATTCGATACGATCAGCGCGTCGGCGCCGCTGGCGACGGCCAGGCGCGCGTCTTCCGCGTCCATGATGCCCTTGATGATCAACTTGCCGCCCCAGCGCCGCTTGATCCATTCCACGTCGGCCCAGGACAGGCTCAGGTCGAACTGCTGCGCGGTCCAGGTCGACAGCGAGGACATGTCCGTCACCGACGTCGCGTGGCCGACGATATTGCCGAAGCCGCGGCGGCGCGTGCCCAGCATGCCCAGGCACCAGCGCGGCTTGGTCGCCATGTCGAGCAGAGTGGCCAGGCCCAGCTTGGGCGGCGCCGACAAGCCGTTGCGCAAGTCCTTGTGGCGCTGGCCCAGCACCTGCAAGTCGAGCGTGAGCACCAGCGCCGAGCAGCCGGCCGCCTTGGCGCGGTCGATCAGGCGGTCGATGAAGTCGCGGTCTTTCATCACGTACAGCTGGAACCAGAAGGGCTTCGTTGTGTGCGCGGCCACGTCCTCGATCGAGCAGATGCTCATGGTCGACAAGGTGAACGGCACGCCGAATTTCTCGGCCGCGCGGGCCGCCAGGATTTCGCCGTCGGCGTGCTGCATGCCGGTCAGGCCAGTGGGCGCCAGCGCCACCGGCATTGCCACTTCCTGGCCCACCATGTTTGAACGCAGGCTGCGGTTTTCCAGGTTGACGGCCACGCGCTGGCGGAATTTGATGCGCGCGAAGTCCTCGCTGTTGGCGCGGTAAGTCGATTCGGTCCAGGAACCGGCGTCGGCGTAGTCGTAAAACATGCGTGGCACGCGCTTCCGGGCCAGCGTCCGCAAATCTTCAATGCAGGTAATGATCGTCATGCGCGCTCCTGTGTCGGTGCCGCCATGATCGGCCATTTGGCGCGAATTGCCTATGCATATTTGATATGCTTGTTGGCCATGCCCAGCCGGCACCCGCGCGCGGCATCGCAAGGCATTCCATGAATGGGCGCCGCGCCGCGCGCCGGACCCGCAAATCGAAAAAAGGGACTAGATTTTGCAATCTAGTCCCTCATATTCTGGTGCGGCTGGCAGGAATTGAACCCACGACCCCTTGGTTCGTAGCCAAGTACTCTATCCAACTGAGCTACAGCCGCGACAGACAAGATTATAGCAGGGCTTTGGCGATTGGCCAAGGCATGCCATTCGAAAATTTCCTAATTTCAATAAGAAGCATGCCGGGAGGCGAGGATGCCCGATCCCCGACTATATCGATGGCGGCATTGATATGTATCAGCTTCACGGTGGAATCGGGCGCGCGCGATGCGCAATATCAGCCAAACTCTGGATGCGTCCGATAAACGCGCAAAACATTGCGCCGCGACAATGCTCAAGCAAAGAGCGTCGCGACGGCGGCCCGCGTGCATCGCACTGGTCGCCAAGCTGCTCGCCCCGCGCCGACGGCCCACGCTTTCCCGCCTACCACGAAAGGAAACATACCATGCCGCAATCGCAATTTTCCCAGCTTCCGCGCCAGGCGTTGACGGCCGAAATTATCGCAGCGAAATCGCACAAAGGTTTGTCCTGGCAACAGCTCGCCAGCGGCACCGGCTTCAGCGTCGCCTTCGTGACGGCGGCCCTGCTCGGCCAGCACCCCCTGTCGAAGCAGGCCGCGCAATGCGTCGGCGAACGGCTCGGCCTGAACCAGGCGGCGGTGGCATTGTTGCAGGAAATTCCCATGCGCGGCAGCATCGACGGCGGCGTCCCCACCGACCCCACCATTTATCGCCTGTATGAAATGGTGCAAGTGTACGGCAGCACCTTGAAAGCCCTGGTGCATGAACAGTTTGGCGACGGCATCATCAGCGCCATCGATTTCAAGATCGATTTGAAAAAAGTGGAAGATGCGAACGGCGACGTGCGCGCCGTCATCACCCTGGACGGCAAGTTTTTACCGTACAAACCATTTTAGCCGCTGAAAAATGCGCAATCGAAAAAAGGGACTAGATTTTGCAATCTAGTCCCTCATATTCTGGTGCGGCTGGCAGGAATTGAACCCACGACCCCTTGGTTCGTAGCCAAGTACTCTATCCAACTGAGCTACAGCCGCGATAAAAACATGATAACACGGTCGTTTCGGTTTGTTTAGCTCTTCAAAGAGCGCGGCAAATAAAAATTCGAAACGTAAAACCGGTACAACTTGGTCGAAAATAGCAAGCCGAATAAGCATCGACCCGCTGAAATTCTGGTGCGGCTGGCAGGAATTGAACCCACGACCCCTTGGTTCGTAGCCAAGTACTCTATCCAACTGAGCTACAGCCGCAAAAGCAAGATTATAACGTATTCGACCGATTTTGAAAAGTTCGATTTTTCAAGCGATCCGCCGATTTTGCGCCCAACGCGGCACGCTCCCTGGCTCTTTTCAACGTCGAACAAGTACGCTTTTCGCCCCTCGTCCGCCTGCCTTTGACAGCATCCGAACCCGGAACCGGAGGGCTTACCCCCGAAAGAAGCAGGATTATAGAGACTACATCGGCGTCTGTCCAGTGGCAATGCGCAGGGGCGCACAACGCCGGCCCGCCCGCCCGGAGCTTGGGAGTCTTTCGGGCCTGATCGAAAGGCTCTCAAGCGCTCGGTCGAGCCCGTATTCGGCCGCCGCCTTGGCCGCCCACAGCGCTTCCCGGTGGCTGGCAAACGGCGCCTCGTAACTGTCGACCCGGCCATCGGCGCCGACAAAAAGCACCCACCAGCCGGCATCGTCGGCGACGATGGCGATGTCGCCCGGCCGGCAATGGCCGGCGATCGTCCCGCCGCCGTCGAGCGCAGCGATGTTGACCTTTCTGTGCCTGAGCGTCGTTGCCATGCCCCCTACGTCAGTATCGATGGCGCATGATGCCACGGCCCGCCGGCATCGCAGCGATTTTTATTATCAAAAAGTATCGCAAAATTCAGTGCGCGCAGCGGCCTGTCCGGCGCGCGCTTTGCGGAAAAAACCATAACTATGGTGAATCAGCAACTATACTTAGTGTACGATTGACTCCCGCCAAGCCAGCACCCACCACGACACGGAGACCATGTGGCACACAGCACGCAATTTGACGGCCCCGCCGCGGCCGACCCGGCCCCGTTCGACTGGTCGCACACCGACCTCGGCGACGCCGCGCTGTGGCCGCCCTGCCTGCGCCTGTGCGTCGACATCATGCAAAACACACCGCTGGCGATGGCGCT
>DMYQ01000206.1:21383-28235 GCA_003482555.1 Janthinobacterium sp.
CCCCCCCGCGCCGGGCGGCCGGGTGCCGGCCATGCTGCCTCCCGAGTGGAGCTGGAACGGCGCCGCCCTGGACGCGGCCTGGCGCGGCGTCGCCTCGGCCCACGCCGGCGCCGATCTGCAAGTCTGGCGCGATGGCGCCGCCACCCGGCGCCATCTGGACTTGTTCTATACCCCCATCGGCGACGAGGCGGGCGCCGTGCGCGGCGTGCTGTGCGCCCTGGCCCCGGCCGCGCCGGCGGCGGCGCCGGCGCACATGCCGGGCCGGGAACGCTTGCGCATCCTGGTGGTGGAAGACAATCCCGACGCCCGCTTCCTGGTCGGCGAAATGCTGGCCACCTTCGGCCACCAGGTGCAGGCGCTCGGGCATGGCGAAGAGGCCCTGGTGGCGCTGGCGCGGAAGCCTTTCGACGTACTCTTCACCGACGTCGGATTGCCCGGCATTTCCGGCGTCGAACTGGCGCGCCAGGCCCTGCTCATCCAGCCCGGACTGCGCATCATCTTCGCCTCCGGTTTCGGCGACACCTTGACCAGGAATGTCGAATTCCCCGCCGTCGCCCTGCAAAAACCCTACGATATGCAGCAGCTGGAACAGGCGCTGGACGGCATTCACGGGGCGCCGCCGGCCGCCGCCTGAACATCCGTGCCCCGGCCCACGACAAACGGCGCGCGCGCGGCAATGGTGCGCTTGAATTTGACGCCATGGCGCTACAATGCCAGGGTACTTGGCAGGCCGCGCACAATGCGCGGCCACCGGTGCCACCAACGACGACGCCGAAGCATGATCATGATTCTTCCCATCGCGCCTCACGACGCCCCGCTCCGTCCGCCAGCCTCGCGGGACGCGCGCGCCTCGGCGCCCGCCAGCGCCCGGCCGGGTGGGAGCCGCTGATGGCAAAACACGACCATGACCAAGCCCTGCTGGCGCACTCGAACAAGACGGGCGGCGCCAGCGGCCTGCCGCACACGCGCGTCGCGGCCGAGCGCGACGCCGCCGAGGCCCGCGCGGCCCTGCGCCGCGCCGAGGAGCGCTACGCCCGATTGCTCGACAACGTCAGCGACGGCGTCGTCAGCGTCGACCGCGACTGGCGCATCCTGCGCATGAACGGGCGCGCCGAACAGATGCTGGGCCGCGTCCATCCGGGCAACCCCCTGGGCCAGAAGCTGTGGCTGGAATTGCCCGCCGAACAAGGCGGCGCCTTCGAGCGGCGCTGCCGGCAGGCGATGGAATACCGCCAGAGCGCCGCCTTCGCCTGGCGCGACGGCCCCGGCGAGCGGCGCCTGGACGTGCGCCTGCAAGCCGACGAAGATGGCTTGACCATGTATGTGCGCGCGGCCGCCGCCAGCGCGGCCGGCGAACGGGGAAGCGAAGAACGGGGGAGCGAAGAACCTTTGCGCGAGCAGGTGCGGCGCGCGCACGCGGCGCTGCGCGATGAAAGCAATATCCTCGAATTGCTCAACAGCACAGGAACGGCCCTGGCCGGCATGCTCGACCTGGACGGCTTGCTGCACCAGGCGGCCGACGCCGCCATCCGCATCAGTGGCGCCCGGTGCGGCGCCTTTTATTACGCCGGCGACGGCGCCGCCCGCCATGTCCTGTCCGGCCCGGACGCCCACCTGCTGCAACAGTGCGGCCCCGCCTGCGCCGCTGCGGCCGCCACCTTGCGCCTCGACGACGCCGCGGCCGACCCGCGCGGCGCCATGTTGCCGGCGCCGCTGCGCAGCTTGCTGGCCGTGCCGGTGCTGTCGCGCTCGGGCGCGAGCGTGGGCGCCCTGCTGCTGGGCCATCCAAAACCCGGCGCGTTCGACGCGCGCAGCGAGCGCATCGTCGGCGGCGTCGCCGCCCAGGCCGCCGTGGCGATCGACAACACCCGCCTGTACGAACTGGCGCGCCGCGCCGCCGACGAGCGCAAGCTGCTGCTCGACAGCGAACGCAGCGCGCGCGCCGAAGCCGAGCGCACCAACCAGATGAAGGATGAATTCCTGGCCACCCTGTCGCACGAGCTGCGCACCCCGCTGTCGGCCATTCTCGGCTGGGCCCAGGTGCTGCGGCGCGGCACGCGCGACCAGGCCGACTTGCACCGCGGCCTGCAAAGCATCGAGCGCAACGCGCGCGCCCAGGCCCAGTTGATCGAAGACTTGCTCGACATGAGCCGCATCACTTCCGGCAAGGTGCTGCTGGACATCCAGCCGGTGGCGCCAAAGGCCGTCATCGAAGCCGCCATCGAAACGCTGCGTCCGGCCGCCGACGCCAAGAACATCCGCCTGGACGTCGAGGTCGACGCCAGCGCGGCCGGCACCGCCATCGCCGGCGACCCCAGCCGCCTGCAACAGGTGATCTGGAACCTGCTGTCGAACGCGCTCAAGTTCACGCCCAGGGATGGCTTTGTTCGCATCGGCGTGCGCGCGGCCGACGCCTCGCTGGAGATCGCCGTGAGCGACAGCGGCGTCGGCATCCGCCCCGAATTCCTGGGCCACGTGTTCGAGCGCTTCCGCCAGGGCGACGCCTCGACCACGCGCAAGCATGGCGGCCTCGGCCTCGGCCTGGCCATCGTCAAGCACCTCGTCGAGCAGCATGGCGGCGCCGTGCGCGCCGCTAGCGCCGGCGAAGGCCGGGGCGCCACCTTCACCGTGCAATTACCGCTGGCGTCGGCGCCGCGCGCGGACGCGCCCACGCCGTCCCCGCTGCCGGCCGCGGCGAGCGGGTGCGGCGCCGCCCTGCCCGACCTGTCGGGCCTGACCCTGCTGGTGGTCGACGACGACGCCGACGCGCGCGAATTGATAGAACGCATATTGAGCGACTGCCACGCCAGCGTGCGCACGGCGGCCAGCGCCGTCGAAGCGCTGCGCCTGTTCGAGCGGGAGCGCCCCGACCTGCTGCTGAGCGACATCGGCATGCCCGACATCGACGGCTTCGAGTTGCTGGCCATGGTGCGCGCGCTGGGCCCGGCCCGCGGCGGCGCCCTGCCGGCCATCGCCCTGACGGCCTTCGCCCGCTCCGAAGACCGCCAGCGCGCGCTCGAGCGGGGCTTCCTGGCCCATGTGTCCAAGCCGGTGGAACCGGCGCAATTGATCGCCACCGTGGCCGGCCTGGTGCGGCGGCGCGGCGCCGCGGCGCAGCATGCGGCCAGGGCGGCGGACTAGCATGCGCCGCGCCGCCCCTTCCTACCCGCACACGCGGCTCTGTCCTACAAGCAACATCGAAGGACTTTGCTACACTAAAGGTAGCCACCAAGCACGACGTTTCCGGCGCATAGCTCGCGCGAAACGGCCTGGTTGCTTGCATCATGTGCGCTCGCTGCCGTATCAGAGCGCGATCATTTCCCTTGCACGCCCGCCAGCGGCGTTGTTTTTCAGTACAGACGGAGACCATCATGCCTAGCCAAGACGACATTTTGAAAGCCAAGATCCTGGTGGTCGACGACTCCTCCGACAATATCGACTTGATGCTGGAAATCCTGCGCGACGCCGGCTACACCAGCGTGAGCTCGACCATGAAGCCGGAACAGGTGTGTCCGCTGCACCGCGAGCATTGCTACGACCTGATCCTGCTCGACTTGCAAATGCCCGAATTGAACGGTTTTCAGGTCATGAAGGGCTTGAAGGAAATCGAACAGGGAGGGTATTTGCCGGTGCTGGCGTTGACGGCGCAACCGAGCTTCAAGATCGCCGCGCTGGAGGCTGGCGCGCGCGACTTCATCAGCAAACCGTTCGACTTGCTGGAAGTGCACAAACGCATCCACAACATGCTCGAAGTGCGGCTCTTGTACAAGGAATTGGCGCAATACAGCAAGCAGCAACAGGAACTGGCCCTGCACGACCCGCTGACGGGCCTGCCCAACCGGCGCCTGCTGGAAGACCGCATCTCCAACGTCCTCCAGCATGCCGAGCGCAACTGTGGCAAGGCCGCCATCATGTATCTGGACCTGGACGGCTTCAAGGCCATCAACGATACCTACGGCCACAGCTGCGGCGATGAAATCCTGAAAATGGTGGCCAAGCGCCTGGTCGGCGCCTCGCGCAAGGAAGACACGGTGGCGCGCATAGGCGGCGATGAATTCGTCATTGTGCTGGGCTCCCTGTCCGGCCTGGGCGACGCCCGCGAGCCGGCCTCGAAGCTCGTCGAGATCGTCTCCGAAGCGTATTTCATCAACGACTTGACCTTGAAGCTGTCGACCAGCATCGGCATCAGCATCTATCCCGACGACGCCGACAACGTCGAGACGCTCATCGGTCTGGCCGACGCCGCTCTGTACCAGGCCAAGCGGGCCGGCAAGAACCGCTTTTGCTGCACCTCCTCCGGCGTCGCCGGCGGCCCCCGCACCGTCAAAAGCGCGATGCCGTCGATCGCCTGAGCGCCCGACGGCATCGCAACCGCTGCAAACCGCTGCCGGCAGCCCGCGGGCAGCCTTGTTCCAACCTGTCTTAGGAACCGCTTTTCAGTTCGACATCGCTCAGGGTGGCCGTCTCCGCCGTCACTTCATGTTTGCCGGCATGCTGGTGGTCGGTGTGCGCGGCCACCATGTCGGGCGCCACTTCGACCCGGGTGATGCCGGAATCGACGGAAATCGGGTCGCTGGCCGGAAACGTCATTTCGACGGCTTCGTCGAGCAATTCTTCCTGCGCCTTGTCGGTCGCACTCGACGTTTCCGCGTCCGCCAGCGTGGCGAAGGCGCTGGCCCATTTCACGAAATTCAAATCGGCCAGTTCGCGCACGCTGCGCACGCCAAAGGCTTGCTCCAGCGCCCGCGCATCCTTGACGCTGACCCCGCGCAAGGCGCTGAGGGGTGCGGCGGCGATCTCGCAAAAGCTCTTGTCGACGTATTCCTGATCTACCATGGCCTTGATATTCATATCGTTTCCTTATGCTTAGTTGAATGGGATGGCTCAATATGGCACGGCCGCGCCGTCCCGTATGTACGGAATCGAACACAGACCACGAATAGGCGACGGCCGGCGGCCGCCATTACTGCGCTGGGCCGGGCGTTTTTCAGGTAACATCCGGCAACAGACGCGCGGCGCCGGCCCTTGGCCCCGCCGCCGGACGACCCACGCAGCGCAGAGACCCCGTGCCTAAAATAAACAAGCCAAAAATTCTGGTCGTCAACGACGATGCCAATAGCCTGTTCGCGCTGACCAGCCTGCTCGATCGCTGGGCCGGGCAAGAACCCTACGAGGTGATCGGCGCCCGCTCGGGACAGGAAGCCTTGCGCCAGGTGCTGCTGCACGACTTCGCCGTCATTTTGCTCGACGTTAACATGCCGGGCATGGATGGCTTTGAAACGGCCGAGGCCATCCACCAGCGCGCCCGCTCGGCCGACATTCCCATCATCTTCGTGACCGCCTTCCTGGCCGATGAAATCGACCGCCTGAAGGCTTACCAGAAAGGCGCCGTCGACTTCCTGTTCACGCCCGTCATCCCGCAAATCCTGCACGCCAAGGTGGCGGTCTTCGTCACCCTGGCCAGCAAGAATGAAGAATTGAAGCGCCAGGCGCACAAGTTGAGCGAACGCAGCGCCGAGCTCACGGCCACCAATGCGCGCCTGACCCGCGAAATCGAAGAACGCCAGGCCGCCGAGCAGCAAAACCACGCCAAGGATGAATTCCTGGCCATGCTGGGCCACGAACTGCGCAACCCGCTGAGCGCCATCAGCAGCGCCGCCGCCCTGCTCGGCCTGCCCGGCGTGCAGCCCGACAGCGCCACCCGCGCCCGCGCCATCATCGTGCGCCAGAGCCGCCACCTGAGCCGCATCGTCGACGACTTGCTCGACCTGAGCCGCGCCATGTCGGGCAAGATCCTGCTGAGCCGGCAAGTGCTCGACATGGGCGCCCTGGTTCTCGCTTGCGTGGAAACCTTCCGCGCCACGGGCCGCATCGCCGACTACCAATTGCGCCTGGACGTGGCCGCCGTCTGGGTCGACGGCGACGCCACCCGCCTCGAGCAAATCGTCAGCAATCTGATCGACAACGCCCTGAAATACACGGCGCCGGGCGGCGCCATCGCCATCGCGGTGCGCGTCGACGACGGCGAGGTGGTGCTCACCGTGAGCGATTCCGGGGTCGGCATCGCCGCTGAATTATTGCCGCATGTATTCGACGTCTTCGTGCAGGGGGCGAGCACCCTGGATCGCACGCAGGGCGGACTCGGCATCGGCCTGTCGCTGGTGCGCCGGCTCACCGAGCTGCACGGCGGCACGGTGGCCGCCCACAGCGACGGCGCCCGCGCCGGCAGCACTTTCACCATCCGCCTACCGCTCGCCACCCCGGCAGCAAAGGACGGGACGGCGGCGCAGGGGGCGGCGCCGGGCGCGCGCGCCGCCCTCAGCGTGCTGCTGGTGGAAGACAACGAGGATGGCCGCGAAGTGATGGCCATGATGCTCAGCGGCAATGGCTACGACGTGCGTCAGGCGGCCGACGGCTGGCAGGGCTTGCAGGCCGCGTTCGCCCGCCCACCGGACCTGGCCTTGCTCGATATCGGCTTGCCCGGCATCGACGGTTACGAGCTGGCGCGCCGCCTGCGCGCCGACCCGCGCACCCGCGCCGTCAAGCTGATCGCGCTGACCGGCTACGGCCTGGCCGAAGACAAGCGCCGCGTGCTCGAGGCCGGCTTCGACCTGCACCTGGTGAAACCGGTCGATATCGATCAATTGCTGCGCACCATAGGCAGTTGCATCGGCGCCTGAGGCCAGCCGCCGTGCGCCATGCATTCGACGGCTCATGTATTATCGACACGTAACAAGGCCAACTCATCTATCAACTTTCACGGCAGGCTATGCGTCCACAGGCAAACGAAGATCAAGACAGGACATTGACGGCAGCGCGGGAGTCCGCAGCGGCGGCCGTTGACGCGGCGGC
>DMYQ01000206.1:28440-29072 GCA_003482555.1 Janthinobacterium sp.
CTGGCGCGCCAGTTGCACGACAGCATGGGTTCCTCGCTGACGGCCCTGAGCATGCACCTGTCGCTGCTGGCCACGCAAATGCCGCAGGAGCGGGCGCTGCAAGATCGCGTCGCGCAAATGAAACAGTTGCTGCAGAACGTCATCGAGAGCAACCGCGAAATGCAAATGAAGCTGTGGAACGACAAGCTGGAATTTTTGGGCGCCGGTGTCGCGCTGGCCGAACTGGCCGCGCGCTTTGGCGAAGGGGGCGATGTCACCGTGCGTTGCAGCTTGCCGGAAGATGAACTGGACTGTCCGCGCGCCCACGGCGTGGCCCTGCTGCGCACACTGGAAGAAGGCTTGAGCAATATCGCCGCCCATGCCCTGGCCAGCGAAGTCGACATCGTCGTCGACGACAATGAAGACGCCCTCACCCTGACCGTGAAAGACAATGGCGTGGGCGCGCCCGGTGCGGCCGCCGAGTCCGGCGACAAGCATGGTTTGCGCGCGCTGCGCGAGCGCCTGCGCTACCTGGGAGGCAACCTGACCCTGACGGCCAACGCGCCGCGCGGCAGCATCTTGACGGCGACCCTGCCGAAAAGCGCGGCCCGCTGAACCTGGCGCCGCCGCCCCAACTTGACACGGCTTAGTGC
>DMYQ01000207.1 GCA_003482555.1 Janthinobacterium sp.
CCGCTCCAAGGAAATCCTGGGCGCGCGCCTGAACACCATCCCACAATCTCCAATATTACCTGGACTTGATGCGGCAAATGCGCGACGCCCTCGATGCAGACCGTTTCCACGCGTTTACGCTGCAATTTCACGCGGAACGGGCGCGCGGCGTGTAATTCGGCGGGGCTTGTAAAAAGATTTACACCCGCCATATGGGCCGGGCGTCTGATGCGCGCCGGCCAGTGCTAGAATACAGCGCTATTTTTCAAATTGATTAGAATCGGAGTCCCTGTGTTCATTTCCAATGCTTACGCGCAATCCCCACTCGACGGTCTCGGTCTGAGCAGCAATATGACGACCTTCCTGCCTCTGATCCTGATGTTCGTGGTCATGTATTTCTTGATGATCCGTCCGCAGCAAAAACGCGCCAAAGAACAAAAGGCCATGATGGACGCGCTGGCCAAGGGCGACGAAGTGGTCACCGCCGGCGGTATCCTGGGCAAAGTGTCCAAGGTGTCGGAAGGCTACCTTACCATCGAAGTGTCGGCTGGCACCGATGTCGTGGTGCAAAAAAGCGCCATCACCATGCTGTTGCCAAAAGGCACACTGAAGGCGATCTAACACCGGTTCGAGCGGCGCCTTGCGCGCCGCTCGTCATGACGCCTCCGACGCTCAACACTGAACGCTGAACCAATATGAATCGCTATCCCCTCTGGAAATACATCCTCATCGCCGTCGCCTTGTTGCTGGGCATGCTGTACACGGCGCCCAATTACTTCGGTGAATCGCCGGCCCTGCAAGTGACGAGCGGTAAATCGACCGTCAAGGTGACGGGCGAGACCGCGGCCCAAGTCGAACAGGCGTTGACGAAGGAAAAAATCAAGTCGGAAGGCGTCAGTTTTGACGGCGTCGGCAGTCGCGCATCCGTGCGCATCCGTTTCGCCGATCCGGACACCCAGTTCAAGGCCAAATTGCTGCTGGAAAAGGATCTGAACGCCGATCCGGCCGATCCGACCTATGTGGTCACGGTGAATCTGCAACCGAACACGCCGCAATGGCTGCAAAGCATCCACGCCTTGCCCATGTACCTGGGCCTGGACTTGCGCGGCGGCGTGCATTTCTTGATGCAGGTCGACATCAAGGCGGCCCTGGCCAAGCGCATGCAGGGTATCCAGGCGGCCGCGCGCAGCCAGTTGCGTGACAAGAATGTGCGGCACACCGGCATCGAGCGTGTCGGCGACACCCTTGAAATCAAGTTCCGCGACGCCGACACGCGTACCACGGCGCGCAATATATTGTCGTCGCAGTCGGGCGACCTGGCCTTCGTCGATGCCGGCGAGGGCGCCGACCTGAAGCTGGTGGTCAGCCTGAAACCGGCCGCCCTCAAGCAAGCCATCGAGGACGGCGTCAAGCAAAACATCGCCACCCTGTCGAAGCGCGTGAATGAACTGGGCGTGGCCGAACCTATCATCCAGCAGCAGGGCCCCGACCGCATCGTCGTGCAATTGCCAGGCGTGCAAGACGTGGCGCGCGCCAAGGCCATCATCGGCCGCACCGCGACCCTGGAAATCCGCATGGTCGACGAAAGCGTGACGCCGGGTACGGAACTGTCGGCCGCGATTCCCTTCAATTCGGAATTGTTCACCGTCGGCAAGGGCGTGCCCGTGGTGTTGAGCAAGGACGTGGTCTTGACCGGCGACTATATCGCCAGCGCCACCGCGACCCTGGACCAGAACCAGCAAGCGGCCGTGGCGATCGACTTGAACGGCGACGGCGGACGCAAGATGCGCGAAGCGACGCGCGACCGTGTCGGCAAGAAAATGGCGATCGTGCTGTTTGAAAAAGGCAAGCCGGAAGTCTTGTCGGTGGCCAACATCCAAAGCGAACTCGGTTCCAAATTCCAGATCACCGGCATGGGCAATTCGGAGAACTCGAATGAACTGGCGCTGCTGCTGCGCTCGGGCGCCCTGTACGCGCCGATGGACGTGATCGAGGAACGCACGATCGGGCCGCAACTGGGCGCCGAAAACATCGCCAAGGGCTTGTATTCGACGGTGTACGGTTTTGCCGCCATCGCCGTTTTCATGATCCTCTACTACGTGATCTTCGGTTTCTTCAGCGTGCTGGCGCTGGCTTGCAATCTCTTGTTGCTGATCGGCCTGCTGTCCATGCTGCAAGCGACCCTGACCTTGCCCGGTATCGCCGCGATCGCGCTGGCGCTGGGCATGGCGATCGACGCCAACGTGCTGATCAATGAACGCATCCGCGAGGAATTGCGCTCCGGCAGCACGCCGCAAGCGGCCATCTCGGCCGGTTTCGACCGCGCCTGGGCCACCATCCTCGATTCCAACGTGACCACCCTGATCGTCGGCCTGGCCTTGCTCTTGTTCGGTTCGGGCGCGGTGCGCGGCTTCGCCGTCGTCCATTGCCTGGGCATCATGACGTCGATGTTCTCGGCCGTGTTTGTTTCGCGCGGCGTGGTCAACCTCTGGTATGGCCGCAAGAAAAAGCTGACCTCGCTGGCCATCGGCACGGTCTGGGTCCCAGGCCTGTCCAAGTAACAGCACAGCGCCCGGCTTTGACGCCGGGCGCGCAACAAGAACTCAGAGGATTTCATGGAATTTTTCCGGATTAAAAAAGATATTCCCTTCATGCGCCATGCCTTGATTTTCAACGTGATTTCCGCGTTGACCTTCGTGGCAGCCATCTTCTTCCTGGTGCACAAGGGCCTGCACCTGTCGGTTGAATTCAAGGGCGGCACCGTGATGGAGGTGAAGTACCCGAAGGCGGCCAATCTCGAAGCCATCCGCCACACGCTGGAAGGTCTCGGTTACGAGCAGCCGGAAGTGACCAGTTTCGACACTGCCCGCGACGCGATGATACGCTTGCCGATCGTCAAGACCGTGAGCGGCGCGAACAGCTCGCAACTGGTGTTCGAGGCCCTGTGCAAGGCCGAGCAGGGCACGACCAAGACCATGGATAGCGTCACCGCCAAGGGCGAGCACGTCGCCAAGGCCGGTTGCGTGGACGGCGCCGGCGCCGAATCGGTGGAGCTGCAAAAAGTCGAATTCGTCGGCCCGCAAGTGGGCGACGAGTTGGCGCAAAACGGCTTGAACGCGCTGGTGATGGTGATTATCGGCGTGATGATTTACCTGGCCATCCGCTTCGAATGGAAATTCGCGGTGGCGGCGGTGATCGCCAACTTGCATGACGTGGTCATCATCCTCGGCTTCTTCGCCTTCTTCCAGTGGGAATTTTCGCTGACGGTGCTGGCGGCCGTGCTGGCGGTGCTCGGTTACTCGGTCAACGAATCGGTCGTCATCTTCGACCGTATCCGTGAAAACTTCCGCAAGCAGCGCAAGTCGACGGTGACGGCGGTGATCGACAGCGCCATCACCAGCACCATCTCGCGCACCATCATCACCCACGGTTGCACGCAAATGATGGTGTTGTCGATGCTGTTCTTCGGCGGCCAGACCCTGCATTACTTCGCCATCGCGCTGACCATCGGTATCTGCTTCGGCATTTATTCGTCGGTGTTCGTGGCGGCGGCGATCGCCATGTGGCTGGGCGTGAAGCGCGAAGACTTGATCAAACCGGTCAAGGAAAAGGACGAAACCGACGGCGCCGTGGTCTGAGCGTAGTCTGGCAGTACCTTGAAGGGCGGCGCCAGCCGCCCTTTTTCATGGGCGCTCGGAATGCGGCCGCTATGTGTGTGACCGCACAGAGTGCGGCCAGGAGCGGGAATATAGTGGGGCTGTCTCTTTCAGGACATCCCTAGTTTTGGACTTTGCCCGCTCCCCAGCGGGCTTTTTTTTGTGGTGCGCCCG
>DMYQ01000008.1:0-129 GCA_003482555.1 Janthinobacterium sp.
CGGCGGCGGCCCCGCGGCGGCCGGCTCCTGGCCCAGCAAAGTCAGTTTGGTGGCGCCGCCGGTCACCCCGGGCGCCGGGTCGACCTGGTTGCGCAGCACCAGCGACAGGGTGCCGACGCTGCGCGCCAG
>DMYQ01000008.1:325-1026 GCA_003482555.1 Janthinobacterium sp.
GACCTGGTTCCTCAGCACCAGCGAGAGGGTGCCGACGCTGCGCGCCAGGTCCAGGTTTTCGGCTTGCTCCGGCGTCACTTCCAGGGTCACGGCGTTGACCACGCGCGGCTTGGTCTCGTCGCGCCCCACTTCCTGCGCCACGGCCAGCACGAGTATCCGTTCCAGCACGATTTTCGAGATGGCCCGCGCTTGGGCCTGGGGCGTGCCGTCCCCCTCGCGCTGGGTGTTGACGATGATGTCGACATAATTGCCCGGCAGGGCGAAGCCGGCCACGCCGATGACGTCGTTGACCCGCACCGTGATGGCGCGCCTGCCCTCCGTGATCAGGGCCGACAGGCCGCCCAGGGTGCCGGCCGGAGCCAGCTTGGCCTCGGTCAGCGGTTCGCCGCGCAAGATGCTGGTCTTCAGCACCCGGCCGCTGAGCTTGAGCGGGTCCGGCATGGCGCCCTTGGGCAGATTGTCGGCCGGCCAGTCCAGCAGTTTGAGCATTTCCGGCGTCAGGCGCTGTCCCAGGTTGACGTCCGCGGCCGCCACCACGATCCGGGAAGACACGGTCGGCGTCTGCCGCAGCAGCCAGCGCGAAGCGAGCGCCACCGCCGCCAGGCCGAGCAACATGGCCAGGGCCATGACGGCGATGGCGCGTCGGTTCTTCATGCGATTTTCTCGTACTGGCAAGCGGGGTTGGCTTGCGTGGCGACGCC
>DMYQ01000008.1:1159-4916 GCA_003482555.1 Janthinobacterium sp.
ACCGGCGAAATCGACGATTCGGCCGAGCAGCTCGCGCGGGTGGGAAGCGAGCAGGGGGCGGTCGCCGGCCCCGTGCAAGGTATCGAGCAGATAGGCCAGCGCGGCCTCGTCGCAGGCCAGGTTCATGGCGCGGCACTGCTGGCGGAACAGGCCGCGATAGGCGGAGGCGTCGAGGGCGCCCAGGTGGATCTTGTAGCCGAGCCGGCGCAGGAAGGCGTCGTCGAGCAGGGCCGCCGGCGCCAGGTTGGTGACCAGCACCAGCACCACGTCGAAGGGTACCGTGAACTTGTGGCCGCCGCGCAGGGACAACTGGTCGTGGCCGGCGTCCAGCGGCTGCATGAAGCGGTTCAGCAGTTCCGCGGCCGGCAGGCGCTGGCGGCCCAGGTCGTCGATGATGAAGATGCCGTTGTTGGCCTTGAAATGGGGCGGCGCCTGGTAGCAGCCGCCGAAGGCGTCGTGGCGCAGTTCCAGCATGTCGGCGCTCAATTCGGCGCCGATCTGGATCGCCGGGCGCTGGCACAGGGCCCAGCGCGGGTCGGCGCCGCGCGGCGCCAGGCGCGCCTGCGCCGGCGTCAGGGACGGGTGCAGCAGGGGATCGTGGACCTGGATGATTTCCTGGCCAACCATAACAGCATAGGGCACGCCCACCAGCCCCTGGAGCAGCAAGCCCAGCTTGGCCGCCAGCGCCGTCTTGCCGCCGCCCGAGGGGCCGTGCAAGAAGATCGAGCGGCCCGAATAGAGTGCCGCGCCCAGCAGTTGCAGCACGCCGGCGTCCAGGTGGTCGGCGCCGTACACGGCGGCGATGTCGGCGGCGCTGACGCGCGCCCGCGCGGGATGGCGCCAGGACTGGCGCTCGACTTGGGCATGGTAGGCCGCCAGGGTCACCGGCGCCGGCCCCACATAGGCGCGCCGCTCCAGCCAGGCGCCGGCGCGCTCCTTGCCGACGCCGCTCAACTGATATTGGACGTCGATGTCGGACTCGCCGCGCCAGCTCACTTCGGCCAGTTGTTCGGCAACCATGAAGGCCAGGGCTTCGCGCAAGACGTTGAGGGACAGGCGCAGCTTGCTTGCCAGGCTGGACAGATGGCTGCGGCCGCCCAGGAAGATGGCCTTGGCGATCAATTCGACGATCAATTGCTGCTCCAGCCCCGTCTCGCGCAGGGTCTTCGGCGCCGCCGGCAGGGCCGGCACCGCGTCCGCGTCCGCGGGCCAATCCCCGGCCAGGGCCACGGGCGGCGGCGAGTCGATATCGATCATGCGCCTTCTCCTATCCAGTTGGGGGCATTCCCACGTGCAAGCATGCGAATGTCAGAAGTCGATTTTATCCACGGCACGGTCGGGGCCGCTTGATACAAAACAAAAAGTGCATTTTTGCAAGCCGCACGCCACACTGCGCGCCAGCCGCGATCCGCTCAGCGCTTGAGCACCAGCCAGAGGCAGCCGAGCGCGATGGCCAGACCATAAGGCATGCCGCCCACGCTGGCGCCGGGCGCCAGGGTGACCCGCTTGAGCGGCGCCCCGGCCGCGCGCCACAGCAGGGGCGTCAGCAGGAAGGCCACATTGCCCAGAGCTTGACGCAGGCGGCCACGGTAAATGACGATGGCCAGGCCCATCGCGCCGCCTATCAGGACGCTGGCGGCGGCCGCCTGCAAAGCCGGACAGGGGCCGAGGAAGGCGCCCGCCATGGCCATCAGTTTGACGTCGCCGGCGGCCATGCCGCGCAGCAGGTAAAGGGGGAGAAAGGCAAAAAACCCGCTCAGGGCGCCGCCCAGCCACACGGCCGGCACGGCGGCCGGCGCGTGCAGCAGATGCAGGGCCAGCGCGCAGCACAGGCCACTCAAGATGAGGACATTGGAAATCCTGCGCCAGGCCAGATCGCTGATGGCGGCCAGGGTCACGAAACAAATCAGGGTCGTTTCAAGGGGCGGCAGGATGAACATGATGGGGCTTTCGTGAAGAAAAATCGGCTTTCCGGTGGCATGGGCCGCCGGAAAGCCAGGCGCTTGCTCAAGGCGCCGTCAGGGCATCGACGATCGCGGTGAACTTGCCTTTCAGGGCATTCGTCACACCGGTGAGGGTGCTGGCCAGGGCGGCCACGATCAGGGCCGCGATCAAGCCGTACTCGATGGCGGTGACGCCGTCTTCGTCGTCGATGAATTGTTTGGCTGCCGATAGAAATGTGTTCATGACATACTCCCAAGAAAGATGAATCGAAGGTACCCGGACGCAATCAGGTATGAAACATGGCGAGTTCCCTGCTAACATGTTTCCTACCGTAAATTACCGCGCCATGACTTCACTATAGAGTCAGCAGAATTTGCCGAGTTGACTTGGCACAAGTTTTCCATGTGGAAATTATTTTTGCGGTCGCCGCCCGGGCCACGGTGTCGCCGTTGCGCACGGGACACAGCCAGGGTGTGGACGATGCGTGGTTTTTTCGGCGTCTGTGGCCGGGAAATGGTAAATCGCGGGATATTCAAAGAAAAATACACACTAGAATTGCCTATAATGCAAAAAGCCATTATCCTGCTTAGTTCTTCTTTGGAGACGCATCATGCCAGGCTGTAGAGCGCGCCTTGCTGTCGTAACGATGTAAGCTGTTTGGTGGGCGCAGATTATTTTCAGCTTGGCGCAATGCTTGTGTGACAATTTTCCAGAGATCGAGAATGGATTCCCTACTCAAACACATGGTGGACATGACCGGCCATCGCGATCACACGATGCTCGACATTTCGGTGATTTCGGCGGTGCAGGAACTGGCCGCGGCGGCGCAAACCCGGGTCCTGGCCTTGACCACCGTGCGCGGCCAGGTGTTTGTGCGCTCGCGCGCCATCATCGGCGCCGACAGCCCCGCGCGCATGGAAGAGCATCCCGATTCGGGCTTGCCGGGCGAACCGATTTCCAGCTTTCCCGCGCTGGCGGCCTGCATCGAGCGGCGCGAAGCCAGCGCCGACATGATTTGCGCCGACGGCCGCCAAATGCTGTGGCTGCCGATCTGGATCGGCGACAAGGCCGACACTTGCCTTGAAATCACCAACCCCACGCCCTACGACGGCGCCACCATTCAGGTCATCGGCGGCATCGTCAGCGTCTACCGCAACTTCCAGAACCTGCTTGACTACAGCGAGCGCGATTCTCTCACCGGCCTGTTGAACCGCAAAACCTTCGACGACCAGTTGGCCAAGATCTTGCACGCGAACAGCGAACTGGACAACCACAAGCTGCCCGGCGAGGAAGAGCGGCGCCACCCGGGCGAGAGTGAAAAGCAGTGGCTGGCCGTGGTCGATGTCGACCATTTCAAGCTCGTCAACGACAAGTTCGGCCACCTGTACGGCGACGAGGTGCTGATCTTGATCGCCAACCTGCTGCAATCGTCGTTCCGCACCCAGGACCGCATCTTCCGCTTCGGCGGCGAGGAATTCGTCGTGCTGCTGCGCTCGATCGATCTGGACAACGCGCAAAAGATCATCGACCGCTTCCGCACCAACGTCGAGGCCCACGATTTCCCGCAGGTGGGCCGGGTCACGGTCAGCGTCGGCTTCGTCAGCCTGAACGCCTTCGAAGCCCCCGTCATCATCCTCGGGCGCGCCGACCAGGCCCTGTATTACGCCAAGAGCCACGGCCGCAACCTGGCTTGCCACTACGACGAACTGGTCGCCAGCGGCCAGTTGCAAGCCGTCGCCGCCAACGACACCGCCGAGTTTTTCTAGAGCCGCTTCCGACCCGCGCCGCGGATCGACGCTTCAGATCAGCGCTT
>DMYQ01000008.1:4960-7358 GCA_003482555.1 Janthinobacterium sp.
ATCAGCGCTTTATATGAGATTGATGAAGCGCATCGGATCGACGTTCCACTTGGACGCCGATTCGTGGCCGACGATCTTGTCGCCGCCGCCGAAGCCGAAGCCGCGCGACAGATCCACCGTTTCCGGCTTGATGTAGGCGTTGCTGCGGGTGCTGAAGAACACGTTCACCTTGGGCGCCAGCAAATTCGTCTCGTGCGATTCGACGACGACGGCCAGGCGCCCCGATTCCAGCATCACCAGGGTGCCGACCGGATAGATGCCGACGCAGCGCATGAATTCCTGCGCGTACTGCGGATTGAAATGGAATTTGCTCCATTCGTAAATCTTGCGCAGCGCCTCGGCCGCCGACATGCCCTTGTGGTAGCAGCGGTCGGCCGTGATGGCGTCGTAGACGTCGACGATGGAAGCCATCTGCACCAGTTCGCCGATCGCGTCGCCAACCAGCTTGTCCGGATACCCGCTACCGTCGCGCCGCTCGTGGTGGTGCAGGGTGATGTCGAGCGGAATCGGGCCGATTTCCGGCGACTGGCGCAAGATGTCGTAACCGTCGCGCGGGTGGCGCCGCACCAGTTCGAACTCGGCCTCGGTCAGGGGGGCCGCCTTGTTCAGCACGGAGTCCGGCACCATGGCCTTGCCCGTGTCGTGCAGCAAGCCGCCCAGGCCGGCCTGCTGGGTGATCTCGGCATCCATGCCGCGCGAGCGGCAAAACGCCACCAGCAGCGCGCACACGCTGACCGAATGCAAAAAGGCGTAATCGTCCTTGGTCTTGATGCGCAGCAAACCCACCAGGGCGCCGGGATTGCGCGTGATCGATTCGGTGATGTCTTGCACCATCGGCCGCACCCGGTCCAGTTCGATGGCCCGGCCCAGGCGCGCGTCCGTCATCACGCCGCGCACCACGTTCGCGGCCTGGTGCCGGATGCGCGCCGCGCGCGCCAATTCCACACCCAGCGAGACGCGCGTGATCGGCGGCGGCACGCTGGCGATCAGCGCCAGTTCGCGCTCGGTGGCGGCGTCCGCCTCGGCCAGGGTGGGCGCGTCCTGCACGTCGAGGCCGCGCACGCTGTCGATCACCACGTCGTGGATGCCGGCCTGGATGATCTTGCGGATTTCATCTTCGCTGGTGAGCATGAAGCGGTTGCGCACGAACGGATGCGTCATCCAGTCGCAACTGAGGTCGTGGATGTACATGCCCACTTTCAATTGCGCGGAATCGACCTTTTTAAACATTTTCATTCCTACCATAGAGGGGCCGCAAAGCGGGAACGCGTAAAATGAGTATAGCAAATTGTGTTGTACAGGAATGAAGGTCGGGCCAATTCCGGCAATATTCTTTTAGTTACTTTCCTTTCGTCGAGCCTGTTGATATCCATGGAATTACGCCAACTCCGTTATTTTGTCGCCATCGCCGACCACGGTTCCCTGTCCAAGGCGGCCCTGGTGCTGCACGTGGCGCAACCGGCCCTGACCCAGCAATTGCGCCGGCTTGAAGAAGAGTTGGGCGCGCAACTGCTGCACCGCTCGGCGCAGGGCGTGCTCAGCACCGACGCCGGCAAGGTCTTTTACGAACACGCGCAAGCCATCCTCAAGCAAGTGGCCGACGCCAAGTCGGCCGTCACGCAATCGGCCACGCGGCCTTCGGGCGGCGTCACCTTGGGCTTGCCGCACAGCATATCCGGGGCGCTGGCCCTGCCGCTGCTGACGGCGGCGCGCGCCCAGTATCCGGAAATCACGCTGCAGTTGACGGAAGAGCTGACCGGCAACCTGAGCGAACAACTCAAATCGGGCCGCGTGAATCTGGCCCTGCTGTTCGATGACGGCCAGCTGGGGCCTTTTGCCGGCACCCCGCTGGCGGAAGAGGAATTGCGCTTCATTTGCCGCGCCGACGCCCCCTATCTGCGCGGGCGCGGCCCCATCAGCCTGGAACAGGCGCTGGCCGCCACCCTGATCTTGCCCGGCCTGCAGCACGGCGTGCGCCCGCGCATCGAAAGCGCGGCGCGCGGGGCCGGCCTGGCGCTTGCCAATGTGATCGAAATCAATTCGATCGCCATCCTCAAGTCGGCCATCCTGGCCGACATGGGCGCCACCATCTTGCCGACGGCGCCGCTGCTGGGCGAGCTCGAGCGCGGCACGATGCGCTCGCACCCCATCCACAGCCCGCCGCTGTCGCGCACCGTGGTCTTGTGCGCCTCCAGGAACATCCCGCTGACGAACGCGGCGGCGGCCGTCGGCCGCCTGGTGCTGCAAGTGAGCGAGCAACTGTGCGCCAGCGGCAACTGGCCGGGCGCGCGCGTGCTGGCCCGGCCCGCCGGCCCCAGCCTGGCCAAGCTGGGGCCGGATTCCGGCGGACTCGGCGTTCCCGCCTAGGCGCGCCTGGCTCGGCGCCCCCGGCTCGGCG
>DMYQ01000008.1:7541-7886 GCA_003482555.1 Janthinobacterium sp.
GCGCCCCCGGCTCGGCGCCCCCAACCTTGTATCGCCAAGCAAGCCCGGTCACGGGGGTATCACTTTTTCTTATGGCCCCATCGGAAAACCCTATTTCCATAACGGGTAAGTTCGGCCTACACTGGCGCCGCGGCGCATCTTTTAAGCTTAAAATGTCCGTACCCGCCGCTCACTCAGCGGCCGCATCGTCCGACGTTCCCGCGCCTACCCGGCGCACCGAACGGCAGACGCGATCTGAATTACCATTTTGGAGCCCCACATGCCAGATACCACGGCGACGGCACCCGCAGCGTTGAACGACAACGCCGGGAACGTCTCATCTCGCCTGACGACAGTCAGCCTCGA
>DMYQ01000266.1:0-2635 GCA_003482555.1 Janthinobacterium sp.
TCTCAGGATAGATTGAAGCTGGTCGACAGGCTGTAGCCCTCGCCGTAGGCGCTGCGCAGGGGCAAGTCCTGGCCCAGGCCGCTGCGCGCCTTCTTGCGCAAGCGGTACACCAGCATGTCGACACGGCGCCCGGCGTCCGGGTCGTCGCCGCCCATGCCGGCCACGATGACGTCGCGCGGCACCGGACGGGTATTGATCGTCAGCAAATGCAAAAAGTTGAATTCCTTTTCCGTCAGCGGAATCACCGCGCCCATCAGTTCGAGCTGGCGCGCGCTGACCTTCAAGGTCCACTTGCCCGGCACCGGCAGCGGGTCTTGCGGCCCGACGCGGCGATCCAGCGCCTCGATGTGGGCAGCCAGCTCGGGAAACTTGATCGGCTTGGTCAGATAATGATCGGCGCCCAGGCGCAGGCCCAGAATGCGGCTGTCGAAAGCCACCCTTCCCGTCAACACCAGCACGCCTATGTGCGGATACAGCTGTCGCATGCGCGGGATCACGTTGAAGCCGTCTTCATCCGGCAAACCCAGATCCAGCACGACGACGCCGATGTTGCCATGGCTGAGCGCGGCCCACATGTCGCCGGCCGAGCTGGTGATATGCACTTCATGTTCGAGCTCGATCAAGAACTCCGCCATGACTTCGGCGTAGTCCAGATTGTCTTCGACGATCAATATTTTCGTCATTACTGGGCCATTCTTCGGTTAGTGAGCAAACCGCCTCACTCTGTTCAGCATGCGAGTATCAGTTTACTTCAAGGAATTATCACTGTTGCAACCGGTGGACGCAAGGCTTTTCCCGGGATCGGCCGGGATCGGCAGCCAAATGCGGAAAGTAGCCCCCCCTTCCGCACGGTTTTGCGCCGTCAGGGTGCCGCCATGTACTTCCACGACGGAGCGCGCCATGTACAGGCCCAGGCCGGAACCGAGGTGGGCGCCGGCATTGCGGCCCCGGAAAAACTTGTCGAACAGCTTGGGCAACTCGTCGTCCTCGACGCCGGGGCCGTGGTCGAGGACGCACAGTTCGACCCCGCCCTCGGCGCTCGGGCGGCCGCGCAATTCGATCGGGCTGCCCTCCGGCGTGTAGGCGCGCGCGTTGTCGAGCAGCACTTGCAAACACAGGCGCATGCCGTCCGGGTCGCAGCGCAGGTGGGCCGGCAAGCCGTCCACGCTGACCGTGACGGCGTGCGCGGACGAGCGAGCCTGCGCCGCCGCCCCCTCCAGCAGCTCCAGCGGCGCCATGCCGTCGGGCTGACGCTGGCGGCCGATGGCGGCCATGCGTTCCGGCGACAGGTATTCATCGATCAGCTCGAGCAGGCGGTCGACGGCGCTCTGGATCTTGCGGTAGCGCTTGCGGGTTGCTTCATCGGCATCCACGCCCGTCATTTCCAGGCGCTGGATGGCGCCGTCGATGGTGGCCAGCGGGGTACGGAATTCGTGCGACAACATCGAGGCGAAGCGCTTTTGCGCCGACTCCTGGGCCAGCGCCGCCGCCGCCGCGACGCTGACGTCGCGCAGCACGCCCACCAGCAGCGCTGGCGCGCCGGCCACCAGGGTCGCCGTCGCTTCCAGCGTCAGCAGGCGGCCGTCGCCGTGGAGGTGCTCGAAAACCAGCGCCGTCGCCCCCTCGTCCGTGTCGGTCGAAGCGGCGCCGGCCAGTTGCGCCGCCAGCGCGGCCGGAGCGGCGGCCTCGCCCAGCAGGCGCAAGGCCGCCGGGCTGATGTAGAGTAAGTCGCGCGTGGCGCCATCGACGATCCAGCCGGCGCCGTGCTCGGCCAGCAAGCCGAGGCGCGCCTCGGCCGCGCGCGCGCGCAGCAAGTCGGCGTGCAAGCGGCGCTGGCGCCACAGCAGCGACGCCAGCGCCGCCAGCAAAAAAATCACCAAAGTTACCAAAGTCGTGGACAACATCGTTTCGCTTGCTAAATATTGCAGATTGCCAAGTATAGGGCGCTAATCCTCCAGCGGCGCGAAAATCTGTTGCAAGTCTTCCTGGGTCAGCGCCATTTTCTGCGCTTCGCCGTCGGCCAGGATCGATTGCGCCAATTCCGCCTTCTTTTGTTGCAACAACTGGATTTTTTCTTCCAGCGTGCCCTTGGCGATCAACTTGTAGACGAAGACCGGCTTGTCCTGGCCGATGCGCCAAGCGCGGTCGGTGGCCTGGTTTTCCGCCGCCGGGTTCCACCACGGGTCGTAGTGGATCACGGTATCGGCCGCCGTCAGATTGAGGCCGACGCCGCCGGCTTTCAGGCTGATAAGGAACACCGGCACCGCGCCCTGCTGGAAGGCGGCCACTTGCGCCGAGCGGTCCTTGGTCTCGCCGGTCAGCAGGGCATAGGGGATGTCGCGCGCCTCCAGCTCTTCCTCGATCAAGGCCAGCATGCTGGTGAATTGCGAAAACACGAGGATCTTGCGGCCTTCGTCGAGCAAGTCTTCCACCATCTGCATCAAGTCGATCAACTTGGCCGAGCCGGCGCCCTGCTTCTTCGACGAGGGCAGCGACTTCACCAGGCGCGGGTCGCAGCACACCTGGCGCAGCTTGAGCAGCGCTTCCAGGATCACGATCTGGCTGCGCGCCACGCCCTTCTTGTCGATTTCCTCGCGCACTTTCTGATCCATCGCCAGGCGCACCGTTTCGTACA
>DMYQ01000266.1:2697-11025 GCA_003482555.1 Janthinobacterium sp.
AATTCCTTGGCCACATTGTCCTTGGTGCGGCGCAGCAGGAAGGGCTTGATGCGGCGGTTCAGCAACTGCCGCCGCAGCGGGTCGTCCTGGCGCTCGATCGGGTGGCGGAACTGGGTATTGAAACTTTTTTCATCGCCCAGCAGACCCGGCAACAGGAAGTGGAATTGCGACCACAGCTCCCCCAGATGATTTTCCAGCGGCGTGCCGGACAGGCACAGGCGGTGCCGGGCGCGCAACAGGCCGGCGCTCTGCGCCGCCTTCGAGCGGGTGTTCTTGATGTAGTGCGACTCATCCAGAATGACCAGGTGGAAATCGTGTTCGCGCAACTTTTCCTCGTCGCGGGGCAGCAGGGCGTAGGTGGTCAGAATCAGGTCGCTGTCCGCGATGCGCTCGAACTGTTGCAATCTGTCCTTGCCTTGCAGCAGCAGCACGCGCAAGTCGGGCGCGAAGCGGGCCGCCTCGTCCTGCCAGTTGCCCATCAGGCTGGTGGGCGCGATCACCAGGGCCGGCTTGTCCAGGCGGCCGGCTTCTTTTTCGATCAAGATGTGGGCCAGGGTTTGCACCGTCTTGCCCAGGCCCATGTCGTCGGCCAGGATGCCGGCCAGGTCGTAATGGCGCAGGAATTGCATCCAGGCCAGGCCATCCGCCTGATAGTCGCGCAAGGTGGCCCGCAAGCCGGCCGGCGGCGCCACTTTTTGCACCGAGCCGAACTGGCTCAGCTTGCGCCCCATCTCGCGCAATTGCTCGCCGCCGCTCCAGCGCAGCTCCAGGCCGCGCGCCAATTCATCCAGGCGCGCCGCGTCCAGCGTCGACATGCGCACCGAAGTCTTGATCTTGTCGCTAAAATACAGTTCGCCCAGGGTGTTCAGGATCGGCTTGACCCGCCCCCACGGCAGGGCCACGCGGGCGCCGTCGGGCAAGGTGGCCAGCATCTGGTCGGCGTCGGCGTGCGCTTCCAGCGCCTTCGGGTTGAAGTCGTTGGGGGCGTTGCGTATCAATTGCACCAGCACGGGCAGAAGCGGCACCCGGGCCTGGTTGACGACGATGCCCAGCTCCAGCTCGAACCAGGCCTTGCCGCCGTCGGTCGGCTGTTCCCGGATAGCGGCGTACCAGTCGTCGACGGCGCTGACGTCGTAGCGGTATTTGACGGATTTTTCAACAATCCAGCCTTGCGCCTCCAGCGCGGCGATGCCGGCGCCGCTAAAACGCAGCCATTCGGCCTGGCCCGCCAGCAGCAGCGCGCCCTTCAAGCCGCTCAGCGGCGCCGCCGCCGGCTTCTTGAAGCCGCGCGCGCCCAATTCGGCCAGCGCGGCCGCTTCCGCCGCCGCGTCGCGCAAGATGATTTCCGTGACTTCGCCGATTTGCCGCACCACCCGCTGCGAGGGGTCGACCGAGACCCGTTCGCCGTCGTAGTCGAAGGACAGCACGGCGAAGTCGTGCCAGCGCTGCAGGCTGGCGTCGGCCAGCAGGGCGCTGTCGAGCACCAGCACGGGCTGCGGCCGCACGTCTTCGCGCAAGCGCTGCGGCAGTGGCAGCGGCAGCGGCATCAAGTGCTGCAAGCCGTGCGCCAGCAGCAATTGCGACATGCGCAGCTTGTCGTTCGCGTTCAGCAGCGGCGCTTGCGCCACCAGCGCCTGCAGGTCGGCCAGCGCGATGTCGGCGCCGCCCTGCTCCAGGGCCAGTTCGCCGCAGGACAAATTGTCGATATACCAGGGCGGATCGGTGGGCAACATGTAGTCGATCTGGTCGGCCGCGTGGTGCTTGGCGCCCTCGGGCGCGGCCACCTGCCAGCCCAGGCGCAGGTGCTTGCCCTCGTCGCGCCAGATCAGGCTGGCCCGCCGCAGCGCCCCGGCCTGCAGCGGATACACCAGGCCGTTGCCCACGTCGGCCCAGGAATTGGCCCACAACAGCTTGCCCTGCGCCGCCAGCATGTGCAGCAGGGCGGCGCCGATCTTGCCCTTCGGCTCGGTCGCGCTGCCAGTCTGCGAGGTCTGGCCGCTGCGCATGGCGACAAAGAAGCGCACCAGGTCTTCGTCGCCGGCCAGCAAGAAGGGCGGCGGCGCCGACAGCAGCGAAAACACTTCGCTGACCGGGGTCGCGGCGGCCACGTCGCCGTTCGCCCGCAGGCGCGCCTTGTACAGGCACAGGGCCACGTGGCGCCCGCCGCTGGTGGGCGCCAGCACGTAGATGAGGCGGTACTGGTTCAGCTTTGGGTCGGGATCGAACGCCGCCAGGTCGGCTTTCGGGTGCACGACCGCGTCCAGCCGCGACAGCCAGGCGGCGGCCGCGTATGGCAGCGGCGGCGCCGCCGTGGTGGCCGGGGCGGCCGGGGTTTCACTGATTTCGTCGCGGGTCAAATCCATTGTTCGCATTAGTTTCAAAAGCAATAGCTGTATCGTTAACAGGCAATATTATCCGCCATTGCCGGCATCGTGGTTTATTCAATATCATGATTTGGCGCAACGCACAGTCCATTTGCCCTGTCAAGACTGGCGCAATCGCGCCGATTGGGTATCATTCCAGGCTTGATCGCTTTGGAACAGACCATGCTGCCCTCTATTGAACAACGTCTTGCCCTTGAACTTGTCGCCAAACCGATACAGGTCGCCGCCGCCATCGCCCTGCTCGACGAAGGCGCCACGGTGCCCTTCATCGCCCGTTACCGCAAGGAAGCGACCGGCGGCCTGGACGACATTCAGCTGCGCCTGCTGGAAGAGCGCTTGCGCTATTTGCGCGAGCTGGAAGACAGGCGCGCCGCCATCGTCGCCTCGATCACCGAGCAAAACAAGATGACGCCGGAATTGCTGAACGCCGTCATGCACGCCGAGGACAAGACCCGGCTGGAAGACTTGTACCTGCCGTACAAGCAAAAGCGCCGCACCAAGGCGCAGATCGCGATCGAAGCGGGCCTGGCGCCGCTGGCCGAGGGCTTGCTGTCCGATCCCGAGCAACATCCAGAGACGGAAGCGGCCAAGTATTTGCGTGTAGCGTTCACCACCAGCGACGGCAACAACGCCGGCGTGGCCGACACCAAGGCGGCCCTGGACGGCGCCCGCCAGATCCTGATGGAACGCTTCGCCGAAGACGCCACCCTGCTGCAGGCCCTGCGCGAATACGTGCTCGACCACGGCATCGTGGAATCCAAGGTGGTCGAGGGCAAGCAGGACGAGGGCGAGAAATTCGCCGACTATTTCGACTACTCCGAGACTATCAACACCGTACCCTCACACCGCGCGCTGGCCCTGTTGCGCGGCCGCCGCGAGCAAATCCTCGACGTCGCGCTACGCCTCGACACGGAAGCGGAAAAGCCGAAGTGGGATGCGCCGCACAATCCCTGCGAAGGCCGCATCGCCGCCCGTTTCGGCATCAAGAACCAGGGCCGTCCGGCCGACAAGTGGCTGGCCGACACGGCGCGCTGGACTTGGCGCGTGAAAAGCTTCATGCACCTGGAAACCGAACTGATGGGCGCCTTGCGCGAACGCTCCGAACTGGACGCCATCAATGTCTTCGCCACCAATCTGAAGGCGCTGCTGCTGGCCGCGCCGGCCGGCCAGCGCGCCACCATGGGCCTCGATCCCGGTTTGCGCACGGGCGTCAAGGTGGCCGTCGTGGACGCCACCGGCAAGGTGGTGGATACGGCCGTGATTTATCCGCACCAGCCGAAAAACGACTGGGACGGCTCGCTGCACACCCTGGGCCGCCTGGCCGCCAAGCATAATGTGTCGCTCATTTCAATCGGCAACGGCACCGCCTCGCGTGAAACCGACAAGCTGGCGCAAGACTTGATCAAGCAGCACCCGGATCAAAAGATGACCAAGATCGTCGTCTCGGAAGCGGGCGCGTCGGTGTACTCGGCTTCCGAATTCGCTTCCCGCGAATTGCCCGACATGGATGTGTCGCTGCGCGGCGCCGTCTCGATCGCGCGCCGCCTGCAAGATCCGCTCGCCGAGTTGGTCAAGATCGACCCGAAATCGATAGGCGTGGGCCAGTATCAGCACGACGTCGGTCAGACCCAGCTGGCGCGTTCGCTCGACGCCGTCGTCGAGGATTGCGTGAACGCCGTCGGCGTCGACGTCAACACGGCTTCGGCGCCGCTGCTTGCGCGCGTCTCCGGCCTGTCCGCGGGCGTGGCGCAAAGCATCGTCACTTACCGCGACCAGAAGGGCGCCTTCGCCTCGCGCGCGGCCCTGAAAGCGGTGCCGCGCCTGGGCGACAAGACCTTCGAGCAAGCG
This sequence comes from Janthinobacterium sp., assembly GCA_003482555.1. Classification (GTDB taxonomy): domain Bacteria; phylum Pseudomonadota; class Gammaproteobacteria; order Burkholderiales; family Burkholderiaceae_D; genus Janthinobacterium. Next base: position 6,930 of record DMYQ01000266.1, read on the forward strand.
GCCGGCTTCTTGCGCGTGGTGGGCGGCGAAAATCCCCTGGACGCTTCGGCCGTGCATCCGGAATCGTATCCGCTGGTGGAAAAGATCCTGACCGATATCAAAAAAGACATCAAGGCCGTCATCGGCGAGAGCGCGCTGCTGAAATCGCTGAACCCGGCCAAGTACGCCGACGAGAAATTCGGCGTGCCGACCATTACCGATATCTTGAAGGAACTGGAAAAGCCGGGCCGCGACCCGCGTCCCGAATTCAGCACGGCTACCTTCAAGGAAGGCGTCGAAGAAATCCGCGATTTGCGTCCGGACATGATTTTGGAAGGTGTCGTCACCAACGTGGCCGCCTTCGGCGCCTTCGTCGACATCGGCGTGCATCAGGACGGTCTGGTGCACATCTCGGCCCTGTCGAACACCTTCGTCAAGGATCCGCACACGGTGGTCAAGGCGGGCCAGGTGGTGCGCGTGAAAGTGCTGGAAATCGATGAAAAGCGCAAGCGCATCGCCCTCACCATGCGCTTGACGGACAGCGCGCCGCAAGCGGGCGCCAAGCCGGAACAGCGCGGCGACCGCAACGACCGCAAGCACCTGGCCCAGCATCAGCAGCAGCAAAGCCGGACCCCGGAAGCGGCCGGCAGCATGGCGGCCGCCTTCGCCAAGCTGCGCGGCTAAGGCCCGGGTTCGGCGGCCCCGGCGCCGAGATCGGCGAGCCGGGGCCGCTTGAAAGTGTTGCAAAACCGGACTACGGGCCGGCGCTCCCGCCTTTAATCGGGCGCCGCCGCACCGGCGCTCCCGTTTTCTTATAAAATGTCGTCATCTAATTTATTTTTCACACACGAGGCAGCCATGAGCGACGTACAAACCTGGATCAAAGAAACCGTAACGGGCGCACCCGTCGTGCTGTTCATGAAGGGCACGGCACAGTTTCCGCAATGCGGCTTTTCCGGTCGCGCCATCCAGATCCTGAAAGCCTGCGGCGTCGATAACATCGCCACCGTGAACGTGCTGGACGACCCTGAAGTACGCCAGGGCATCAAGGAATTCTCGAACTGGCCGACCATTCCCCAGCTCTACGTCAAGGGCGAATTCATCGGCGGTTCCGATATCATGAATGAAATGTTTGAATCCGGCGAGCTGAAGACCTTGCTGGATGCCTGATCGGCAAAAACGGCTGATCATCGCCATCACGGGCGCCACCGGCGCCGTGTATGGCGTGCGGCTGTTGCAGCAACTGGGCGTCACCCCCGGCGTCGAAACCCATCTGATCCTGTCCGACGCGGCCGTGCTGACCCTGCACCAAGAAACCGGCTTGCAGCGCAAGCAAGTCGAGGCGCTGGCCGATGTGGCGCACAAATTGCGCGATGTCGGCGCCACCATCGCCAGCGGTTCCTTCCAGTCCGACGGCATGATCGTCGCGCCCTGCTCGATGAAGACGCTGGCCTCGGTCGCCCACGGCTTGTCCGACAACCTGATCGCGCGCGCCGCGGACGTGGTCTTGAAAGAGCGCCGCCGCCTGGTGCTGATGGTGCGCGAAACGCCGTTCAACCTGGCACACTTGCGCAACATGACGTCCGTCACCGAAATGGGCGGCATCATCTTCCCGCCGCTGCCGAGCTTTTACCACCAGCCGCAAAGCATCGCCGAAATGGTCGACCACACGGTGGGCCGGGTCATCGACCTGTTCGGCATCGAGCACGCGCTGGCGCCGCGCTGGGCCGGCTTGAAAGCGGCACCCGGGTCGGCCGGCTGAGCGCTCACAACCCAGTGGCCGCTCGCGCGTCCCCGCTCCTGCGCCCTATGTACCCCTCCCCAATAGTGTGACCCCACTGCGTTCCTCAACGCTTCTCGAACTGCTCCCCGGCGGCATGCTTCAAATCCCTGGCTTCCTCCACCATCCTGCGCTGGGCGATGCGCTTGCGCATCACTTCGGCGTGCTTCGCGGCAGTCATCGGCGGCACCGTCATCAAGTCTTTTAGCTGCGCGGTATTGCTGTAATTACTTTTCATAAGAGGGCTCAAATGCTTGACTCCGTAGTAAATATGGCAAGGCAGGGCCGCCCCTAGCTAAAACTCATCCGATTATGAGCCATTATTTGAATTCATGTATTTCAACATGAATTTACTCATGGAAATATTGCGATAACGCAGAACAACGACTTATTCTGCGCCGAATTCATGTAGGAAGCATGACTTGGCGCAATCGGGACAGTGTCAAAAACGGCTATTGTCCACCTTTCAATATCGCCGCTTCCATCCCCGCAATGGCCAAAATTGTTACTTTTGGTAGTTCACGCGCACCAGCATGCGGATGAATTCTCGGGCGATCTGCCGATGATGTTCATCTAATCTTTGCAAATCTGCAATTAATTTTACGTCGGCCGACTCAAACCGCGACAGCGCATTCGGCGATTCGCCGGCCGGAGCGCTCGCTTCCGGGCCGCCAAAACGCAGCCATTCGGCCGGTACGCCGAGCCACTGCGCGATCATGCGCAACTTTTCTTGGGTGGGTATGGCCTCGCCCACCAGCCATTTCCGTGCGGCATGTACCGTAATCGGGCGCCCGTCGAAGCGGATATTGAATTCCCGGGCCAATCTGGTGGGGCTGTCCGGGGAGTAGTGGGCGTTCTTGAGGGCCAGCTGGAGGCGCTGGCTAAAGCTTTCGCGTTCAATGGAAGAATTCATAGCGGCACTATTTCATGTTGGAACATGAAAGTCAGTCTCTTGAATTAGCACGCCGATTGTAAAAAATTTAAACTTGCGATTTAACAATTTACACTCCCCGTAGCGTATTTTCGGCACTTTCGACGCCGAATTAAATATTGCGATCAACGGCCACCCGGCATTGAAATCTCCAGTACGCCGCCGATTGCCGTTGTGACGGCGCGCAATTGGCCGCCCGGGCTCTACTTCGTACGGAGGTGGATAATGTTATCAAATCACATTCCGGACCATGCAATAGTTTCATTAATACATTGAATTGCATGCCGACACAATCCGAAAGCGCGTCACCACCCTCTACGGTTACCCGTCAATTGTCACCAACTATCCATGAACTATCCGAGTGTAAGACGGCGGCATCGCGGACACAAGGCCGGGGGTGGTATTTCTTGTGCACGCGCATGGACAATCTTTCAGCTTCACTTTTCAGGCGGGCGCGCTACAATGCGGTTGACGTTGACGTAAACGGAAACCTGGCGGCGACATACCGCCCGGACCGGGACGCGCCATCGTCGGCCCCGCAACTTTAACCGCAAGCCCCCGATGCCAAACTCTTACACCATCACTGAACTGGCGCGTGAATTCGACATCACCGCGCGCGCGATCCGCTTTTACGAAGATCAAGGCTTGCTCAGCCCGACCCGCGAAGGCGCTGGCGGGCGCAACCGCGTATACACGGCGCGCGACCGCATCCGCCTGAAACTGACCTTGCGCGGCAAGCGGCTGGGCTTGACCCTGTCCGAAATCAAGAGCCTGGTCGACATGTATGAAACACCGAAAGACACTAGCGCGCAAATGAACCGCTTCCTGGGCGTGCTGGCCCAGCACCGGGAAACGCTGGAACAGCAGCGCGAAGATATCGAGATGGCGCTCGAGGAAATCACCGCGCACGAAGAAGAGTGCCGACGCTTGCTGGCCGGCATCGCCGGCGCCAAGGCGGTGCCTTGAACGGACTTTACTCGACGCAAACTTGACGTAAAATTAAGGAAAACTTGACGCTTACTTTACGTTTACGTTAACGTCACACCAGCGTATCATTTGGGCTTCAAACAAAATCCATTCCGCCAACTGTCTCTACGACGAGGACGACATGCTCCATCTCCCAGGCTTAACTTTCGACCATGGCGAAGACATCGCCGCGCTGCGCGAAGCGATCCAACAATTTGCCGCCGCCGAAATCGCGCCGCGTGCCGCCGAAATCGACCGCAGCGACCAGTTCCCGATGGATCTGTGGCGCAAGATGGGCGACTTGGGCGTGCTCGGCATCACCGTCGACGAGCAATACGGCGGCAGCGGCATGGGTTACCTGGCCCACATCGTGGCGATGGAAGAAATTTCGCGCGCCTCGGCCTCGGTCGGCCTGTCCTACGGCGCCCACAGCAACCTGT
>DMYQ01000273.1:0-2848 GCA_003482555.1 Janthinobacterium sp.
TGCCGGGCGCCCCCGCCCGCACGAGGCGCCGCTTCAAATCCTGTCGACGCCACGTCAAACACGTCGCGCCAAATCATTTCCTGCCGGAAACCTCAATAGTATAATTCGCGGCTTTTTTTGTATTGTGGAGATCCACAATACCGGGAAGTTGCCGATGCGGAGCAAACTCGCGCCTACCGTGCTTCTGCAGTCCCATTTGTTCCCGCGCTTGCCCACATGATTCTCAGCCGACAGCTTGGCTGGTCGGGAAACGCGCCTCTCACCTGTCAAAGGATCATCGCCATGCGCACAAAACGATTCGGCTTAAATATTTTTCACAAACTCTTGTTGAGTTTGCTCACTGTCGCCCTGATCCCCTTGCTCGCCGTCTGGTACGTGGCCAGTTCGCAGATTCGCAGCGATGCCGAGACCACGGTATCGCAACATCTGGTGGCGGCCACCATGGGCATCGCGAATGGCATCGTGAGCTGGGACGACACCAACGTCAGGGCCTTGCGGCAAGCGGCGCGCCTGGGCGCTATCGTCAGCATGGATGGCGCCAAGCAAACGCCGGTGCTGCACGCCATCAACGACACCTATGAATGGTCCTTTCTCGTGTATGTCGCCGAACCGGGCGGCAGCAGCATCGCCCGCAGCGATACGGGCGCGAACGTGAACTTCGGGGACCGTGGCTATTTTCAAAAGGCCATACGGGGCGGCATCGGTCGCCAAGTGGTGATCAGCAAGTCGACCGGCAAGCCCTGCCTGTCGATGGGCGTACCGATCCGCGACCAGGCCGGAACGACCGTCGGCGTGCTGGCGATGGCGATGAAACTCGATGACATCGCCAAGGCCATCGTCGACACCCACATCGGCGGCACCGGTTACGCGATCTTGCTCGACGCCGACAAAAAAGTCATCGCGGCCGGCAAGTCGGGCATGAGCAAGACGGAACTGCAAGACCTGAGCGACTATCCAGCCCTGAAGGTGGACGGTATCTCCGACCAGCCGACGGTCTACAAGCAGGGCGGCAAGAAGGTGCTGGCCTATGCGCGCAAGCTGCCGCAAGGGTGGACCTTGCTGGTCGAGCAAGATTACGAGGAAGCCTATGCTTCGCTGCTGCGCCTCGAGCACGGCGCCAGCCTGCTGATACTGATCACCGCCGTCCTGGTCGGTATCCTCGCCGTCCTGCTCGGCATGCGCATGACGCGTCCCATCAATCGCCTGATCGCCGTGACGGAACAGCTGAGCAAGGGTGTGTTCCCTGAAAGCATACCTGAAACGAGCAGGGGCGACGAGATCGGCGCCCTGGCGCGGGCGATCGAGCGGCTCGGGGTCAGCATTCAGATGGCGATGAACAGATTGCGCAAGAAATCTGGCGTTGAGTGAGGAAGATGGCGATGGCACATCCCGAGATGGTTCCATTTTCTTCTATCGTCGATCAACTCAGGCAGTTCTGTGCCCAGAGTCGCAGCGGCGCCGTCTTCATCGTCAGCGATGACAACCGCATGGCGCAAGTGTATCTGGAGCGCGGCAATATCATGATGCTGTCGTGTCGCGGTCGACGCGGCCTGGACGCGCTTTCCGGCATGAGCAGCATGCGCAACGCCAAGATGCGTTTCGATGAAAACATGGCGCTGCCGGCGGACGGCGAAGCCTTCAATTCCGACGCCATCCTCGCCCTGTTGAGCGATGGCGCGGCCGGTCAGGCGCCGCAGGCGGCCATGGCGGCCCCGGCGCCGCGTCAGGCGGCGGCGCGCCCCCGCGCGCGCGCATCCCTGGCGACGCTCGAGGCTGTCCTGGCCAATTACATCGGGCCGATGGCGCAAATCGTCTGCGCCGACCACGCCGACGCCGCCGGCGACCTGCGCGCCCTGGTGATGCTGCTGGCGGCGGAAATTCCCGACCCCAAGCAAGCCGCCAACTTTCGGGTCGAGGCCCTGCGCAGCATCGCGGACTAGTGACTGGTTCTAACGCGGCGCCGGGGAAAGGCGCCGCATGTTAGGATTTCGGCATCATCAAGGAGGCCGTATGCCAGCAGCTCAGGAAACCTATACACGTCGACATGGTTTGCAACGCACTTATGCCATCGAATACACGAGCTTGCATTATAAAATTTTGCTCGATGGTAAAGTGTTGAAAGAAATTCGCTTGCCGATACAGACGGCCGCCGTCACAGGATCGGAGGCGGCCTGGAAAAGTGCCGTGGCGGACATCGAATATTTGCGCGGCATGGCGGAAACCTGACATTGCGACAAGCTGGGGGGGGCGACCCAGACCATGCGGCATCTGCGCGCCCAAATGCCAACGCCGCTCGCCGGCGCGTCAATCCATGGGGCACCGGCGCAACCATAGGCGGATGAAGAAATAACCCCCGGCCATGCCGCCCAGATGGGCAAAATGGGCGACCCCGGCCTGCGCGCCCGTCACGCCCAGGCTCAGTTCGATTACCGCATACACAATGGCGAACAGCCATGCGGGCATGGGAATCGGCGGGAATATCAAGAGGACGATGCGATTCGGGTAAAAAATGGCGAATCCCAGCAAGAGCCCGAATACGCCGCCGGAGGCGCCCAGCGTCGGGTAGGTCAATCCGGTGAGCATGGTCACGAGCAGTTGCACGACGCCGGCGGACAGGCTCCCGGCAAAGAAGAGTTGCAGCAGGGCCCGTCGTCCCAGCACCTTTTCCAGCTCGCGTCCGAACCGCCACAGACCCGGCATATTGAAGACGAGATGGGCGAGGCCGGCGTGCAGGAAAGCATAGCTCACGAGTTGCCAGGGCATGAAGCCGGCGTCGAATGGCCACAGGGCGCAGACATTGAGCACCGCCTCGCCGCCTATGAGTTCCAGGCCGTAGCCGGCAAGTGTC
>DMYQ01000273.1:3054-6703 GCA_003482555.1 Janthinobacterium sp.
TGCGATCAGCGCAATCGTTGCCGTGCCCATCCAGACCGCGCCTTGATGCGGCGCCAGGCCGGCGCGCGCTTGAATGTGATCACCCAACAGGTTTGACCAATTTCCCAGCTTGCCGGGTCGATCTCCGGTTCGCCAAATTTCGCTTCGCGCTGTACCAGCAAGAGGCGGCAAGGCGCCGCCGGCGCCACTTCCTGGCGCACCGGATTGTGACCGGTCACATAGCGTAGCATGGCGCGCTCGCCTTGCCCCAGATTGACGCTGGCGACGCAGTTGACCTTGGGCGGGATCGGCATCGACATAAACACGGAGCGGTAGCTTTTGGCGTAGTCCAGCCACGGCGTCCACAAGGTCATCAACAAGGACCAGGTCAGGGTGAGGCCTATGGTCCAGGCGGCCAGCCCGCTTCCCGACTGCTTGCGCAATTGTTGCCAAATAGATAAAGATCCGACGCTGACAAGCACGCCCAGAACGGCCGTGCTGACGCTGAAGACGCGAACGAAATCGGCGGGCAGCAAGATCGGCAGGCGCGGCCAGGCCGGTGGCGCCCCGGTCAGCATCATGATCAGCCATCCGGTCCAGATGGTCGCGGACAGCAAGCCGAACAAGACGAAACTGCTCCCCGCCCACAACTGGTTGGCGCGGCGCGACAGGGACATCGCGCCCGGCGCCGCCAGAATGGCGAGCGGAACGATCAAGGGCCAGGCGTACACGGCGCGACCGGACGAGGAAACGGCCAGCAGCGCCATCAACACGCCAAAGGCGATCACGCAATATTGGATGCCCGGTTCCCGCAATGCCGTATGGCGTGCGCGCCACAGGCTCCAGAGTGCGAGCGGCAGCGCCGGAAAGGTGAACCAAGGTATCGTCTTGGTCCAAAACCAGGGCAGGTGTTCGGTGCCCAGGCGCTCCACGGAAAAGCCGACAAAGCGGCCGATGTTATTCGCGCAAAACCATTCCATGAACAGGGCCGGCGAGCGCAGGTAGAGCGCCAGCGGCCAAATCAGCAGGCAGGGGGTGGCCACGGCCGCCGCAATGGCCATGCCCCGTCGGTAGGCTACCGTGCGCCACTGCGGGAAGAGCACGGGCACGGCCAGGGCCGTCACGCCCATGACGCCGGGCGCAAGCAAGCCTTTCGACAGGAAACCGATGCCGAGGCCCAGGCCGATGCAGACGCCACCCCTGCCGGGGCGGGTCAAAATGCTGGCGAAGCCCAGCGCCGATAGCGCGAAGCCGGTCAGCAGGGATGCGTCCGGCATCATCGAATGGCTTTGCACGAGCGGCCCGAAACAGGCCAGAAAAGCGAGGATGGCGCAAGGCAGGGCGGCGCGCCCCCCATCAGATGCGCGCGCAGGCGCCCAGGGCCAGGCAACTGATGAGCATGAACATGCCGGAGGCCAGGCGGGCGCCGTCGTGAATGGGCAGGCTGCCGGACAGGGCGCGCGACAGGAGCGTCGCCACCCAGTAGTACAGCGGTGGCGTTTCCATGAACGGTTCACCAGCCAGCGTGGGCACCACCCAGTCGGAGGATTGCAGCATGTGCTGCACCACGCCAAACACATATGCCTCGTCGGCCTTCCATGGCTCGTGTCCGGTGAGGCCGGGAAAAACGAAGACAGCCACCAGCCACAGGTATGACAAGTTCGGCGATACATTCGAGGACAAGTTCGACGACAGGTTTGGCGCGGCGCGCATGGCTGTGATGAGCGAGGCGGAATGTGGGCTGCGTTGCATAGGTATTCGGATGGTTGCGCCGCTCATGTCCGCGGTTGCGGATACTTGCCTTGACTGTTCGTGGAAACACTGCGTTACACAACGATACATGGCGATATATTTTCCGTGCAACAAATATTGATGCCTGCTTCCATTTTTTGACGTGCACTTGATGCAACACATCTCTTTGCTTTTCGCGCTTCAGATTGATTCCCGCCAGAGCCTTCAACTGGGCGGCGCCCCGCCGTGACGGGCGCGGGAAATTCCAACTTAAGGAACATGGCATCGTGCGCCGCCGCCCGGGAGAATGAAAGAGACTGTGAGGCGGAAGGTGTAGGGCAGAGGTCAAACGCTGTGGCGGACCAAGCCCGAGCTTGACAAGACCCGTCGCGCCGACCCGTACCCGGGATTGCCTCCTCGAGAGCGCACGTCAAACAGGCCGTTGGCGACTTGTCACCTCGAGGCTGATTCAGCGCCGGCGTCCGTCACCTTCCTTGATCGCAGTGTAGCGCAAGGGAGAACGATATGGAGTTCGTTTCCTTGTATAAACGTGTGATCGGCCTGGACGTGCATCAGGCGCAAATCACGGCCTGCGCCATCGTCGAAGGCGATGACGGCGTCACGCATGTCGAACGGTGCCAGTTCGGCGCGTTCAAACGTGACAAGCGGCGCATCGTCCTCAACTAAGCGGGCTTCTTCCTGCGCCTGCTGTGCCTGAACAATAAGCTGCATCTGGTGCACCATGACTTCCCCACCTTGCCCTGGTACTTGTTGCCGCGCATTTTTCATGCCCGCCGCGCCGCCTACATTGCCCGCAGCGGCGGTTTCCACGTGCGCGGCTATGGCGAGTTGATGCGCCGCTTCGGCTTCCGGCCGGTGGCCGCGCCCGTGCATCCGGATGCGCCCGCGTCAGCGCATGAAGAGCGGCGCGGATAATCGCATGAGCTGGAAACTTGCCCTGCCGATGTACGCCGTCTCGCCCGACATCGCGCGTCGCACGACGCCCCGCTGACCGGGTTGGTGCAGACCTTGCGCGCGCAAGGCCTGCGCATGCCGCGCGACGGCGAAGCCGATATCGCGGCCATCGATTGCGTCACCTTCGCCTACCTGAAGGAAGGCGCGCCGGCCAGCCTGGAGGGCTTGGTCATCTTGCAATATTCGGCCTTGTCACCGGGCTTGCCTATCATCGCCGGCGGCGCCGTGGGGGACGATCTGCTCGCTTGTCTGCGCGGCGCCTTGCTGGAACCGAGCCAGCGCATGGCCGAGCCGATGCGATCCCTGCACATTCAAGCGTTCCGGCACTGCGCCAGCGCCGACTACGAGAGTGTGCTGGCGCTGGAATCGGCGGCGCGCGAGCAAGGCTATCCTTTGCTTGCCTAAGCCAGCGTAGTGTTGCGCAACACTACACTGACTGCCTTGTAAGCCCTGACGCGTGCGCCGGACGCCGTCGCTTATTTGGCTTTCGCCCCCTTCGGCATGGCGGTGCTGCCACCGGCTTTTTCGCACGTTCCCTTGGCAACGTATTTCCACTCCGTCGCATCCATGTCTTTCTTGGCCTGGCCGGCGCATGAATGGGTCCCCATGACGCTGGCGCAATCGTTTTGGCCCGCCTTGGCGATGCCGAAACATTTTTCCTTGGAGGCGTTGGCATCGGCCGCCTGGACGATGGTCATTGCGCTGGCGCACAGGGTGGTCAGGGCGGCGGCGATCATGGCTTGACGTTTATTCATGGTAAATCCTTTGATGAAGTGAGTGAACAAGCCGTGGAAAACGGCGCTGACGACCCTGGCGCCGCACAAAGGCGTGCGGCTGGCGCTTTTCCGTGCGCGCAACACGATCATACGCGGGGGCGCGCTTCGCGTCATCTATTCATAAAAATACAATTCCTGATAAAATGCCAGCTCTCCATTGCGGCGCCCGCTTGCGGCACCCGCTTGCG
>DMYQ01000273.1:6873-7098 GCA_003482555.1 Janthinobacterium sp.
CGCTTGCGGCGCCCGCTTGCGGCTGGGGCTGCCTTTGAACCGGGCCAGGAAGACGTGGCCGCCGGCGCGATCGAACCCCGCCCGGATGGAATGGAGAATCGACGTCGCGTCGATCGGAGCATCGCTCCATCACTGGCGCGCCCGACATCCGGCGCGCCGTCCGATTCTTAATTTTTGCGTGGAACCGATGGACAGCAAACATACTGGAGTACCCACGCCCGCCGC
>DMYQ01000031.1 GCA_003482555.1 Janthinobacterium sp.
TTGGCCTACAGCCGACAGGTGAAATTTGATGCTCCGGCCCTCGGGGGCGGGTCGGCGCCATCCCGCTGGCGGGCGGCTTGTACTATCATGCATGCCTGCGCTCATGTTTGCGGCGCGTGCCGCGTGGCCATGCTTATCCAAGGAAAATATCATCGAAGCATCCACCATCACTCCACCGACCGTCTTGCAGGCGACGGCTTTGCGTTTCAGCTTTCCCGGGCAAGAACTGTTCGGCGGCCTGTCGCTACGCGTGCCGGCGGGCGTCACGCTGGTACGCGGCGGCGACGGCCGCGGCAAGAGCACCTTGTTGCGCCTGCTGGCGGGTGCCTTGTTGGCCGATGCCGGTCGCTTGCGGATCAATGGGCTGAGCCTGGACGCCGAGCCCGCGGCGTACCGCGGTCGGGTGTTCTGGGCCGATCCCGACGCCGACGCCTTCGAGCAAATGACGGCGCGCGATTATTTCGCCTCCGTGCGCGGGCGCTACCCGGGTTTCGACGAGCGGGCGCTGGCCGCACTGATCGAGGGCTTGTCGCTGGGGCCGCACCTCGACAAGTTTCTGTACATGCTATCGACTGGATCGAAACGCAAGGTGTGGCTGGCGGCGGCGTTCGCCTCGGGCGCCGTGGTGGTATTGCTGGATCAGCCGTTTGCCTCGCTCGACAAAATATCCATCGCTTTCGTGCTCGATTTGCTGCGCGGCGAGACGCGCCAAGGCGCGCGCGCCTGGGTCGTGGCCGACTACGAAGCGCCCAGGGACGTGCCCTTGGCGGCGCTCATCGATCTTGGCGATTGAGGACGGTGCGGGACCCGGACCGGCAGGGCGATTGCGCGCCACGCGAACATGGCGTCCGACCCGTTTTGTGCGATGATGAAGTGCGTGCCTTGCGGCGCACGGTGGGATGGAATTGAAAGCTTCTTGAAGGCGTCCAGATGAGACAAAAATGTCCGGTAGTGTGCATAGGCGGTTCCGCGGGCGGGCTCGATGCCTATATACGCTTGCTGAGCAATCTTCCGGCCGACATGGGCGTCGCCCTGGTGATCGTCAATCACATCACCATCATGCCCACCCAATTGCATGAAATTCTTCCCCGCTTTACGGCCATGCCGGTCGAATTGATCGAAGAAGACATGATGATCGAGCCGAACCGTGTGTATATCATTCCATCGAACCGCGATTTGCACGTCGACGACAAAGGTTTTCATCTGGTTCCCATTTCCAAGCCGCGCGGCTGGCCCGATGTCATCACGGTTTTCCTGCGCTCCTTGACGCGCAATTGGGATGGGCAAATCATCGCCGTCATCGTTTCCGGTTTCGACGGCGATGGCGCCGCCGCCCTGTGCGGCATTCGCGATGTCGGCGGCATAGCGATCGCGCAGAAGCTCAGTACGGCGAGCCAGCCGGACATGCCGGAAAGCGCCATCGCCAGCGGTTGCATCGACTTTGTGCTGGCGCCGGAAGATATCGCAAAAGAAATCGTCCGGATCGCGGCGCTATCCGGCTACGGCCCGATCGCCGCTTGATCGCCGTTTGATCGCGCGCCGCGCTCAGGCGTCGATCAGGACGGGTATGTCGCTGGGCATCGAGGGCTTGAGCGGTGTGGGCGGAGCCATGGTTTAGCCGGCGGCGGCGGCATCCGTGTCGGCGCAGCATTTTTTGTATTTCTTGCCGCTGCCGCAATGGCAAGGGTCGTTGCGTCCCACTTTGGGGATCTCGCGCACGACCGGGCGATGCGAGGGAGCGGCGCCGCCGCGTCCCAGCCCCGGATTCTGCTTGCGCCGCAGGATCATCCAGTGGGCGTTGATCTTCACCACGGCCGGCGCCACCTCGTCCATCCAGTGTTCGGCTTCGTCGTCCGTCAATGGCTCGCCTTGGTCCGTGCCAAGGTGGGCGAAGGGCGCGAACCAGGCCGCTTCCGCCGCCATCAGCGGGGCCCAGCCGGCCTCGTCCAGCCGCGTGCCGAGCAGGAAACCTTTGCACCATGCCGCCGCGCTCCATTCGGCGCCGCAAGTGAAGATCGGGTCGAAGCTGCCCGGATCTTTCATCATCCACTCGACCATGTGGTTGTAGTGGCGCATGACCAGGCCCATGGCGCGCTGGCTGTCTTCCATGCTTGTCGAACCCATGCCGGCGTTGCCGCCCTGCATGTCCCAGACCCAGGGCAACCATTCGCTGGGCATGACGAGGTTGGGTCCGATCACCATCGCCGTCAGCAAACCCTCCAGGGTCGAGACATCCATCGCGCGGCCGTCCAATGCGGGCGCGGCCAAAAGCGCGTCGAGGGCGGCGTATTCTTCGTCGGAGAGGGGGGAGCTTGCTGGAGTGCTTGACATGGGATGAATTTTTTCTTTAGTGGCGTTGAATGCGGCCCACGGGTACAGGCGGCGCGGACGACATTGTACCGCTGAAACCGGGCATGCCGGCGGCCGAAAGCCGGGGCGCCGCCAGCATGGACCGCGACGGCCATTTCGGCCTGCCTGGGAGGCTGCAATGTGTGTGAACGCACGGTCACGGCGGCTGATATGGTGTTTCATGGCTAGTCCCAGCCGCCGGAACGCGGTTCCGTCCGTCACGTAGGTCGCCACTTGGCCTTCACCTTGTTATCAGGAGCATTCCATGCCCGACAGTCCCGCACTTCCTTCCCCTTGCGCCGCAAGCGTGGCCGACGAACTGAAGCATCAAAACGATGCCCTCGACGAGGCGCTGCGGGAATCCTTCCCCGCCAGCGACCCGATCGCCGTCAGCATCACGACCGTGCCCGATGCCGCGCTCGCCACCGGCTCGGCGCATCCGGACGTCGCCAGCGCCGCCGCGCGCAAGGAATGACACCGTGACGCCGACGTCAACGCTGGAACCCGAACTGTTGCGCAAGATGGACGCCTATTGGCGCGCCGCCAATTACCTGTCGGTCGGGCAGATCTATCTCTACGACAATCCCCTGTTGAAGCGGCCCCTGGTCGCCACCGACGTGAAAAAGATGCTGCTCGGTCACTGGGGGACGACGCCCGGGCAAAATTTCATCTATGTGCACTTGAACCGCGTCATCAAGCAATACGACTTGAACATGCTGTACGTGTCCGGCCCCGGCCACGGCGGCCCCGCCGTGGTCGGCAATACCTATCTCGAAGGCACGTATAGCGAAGTCTATCCGGACATCAGCGGCGACGAAGCGGGCCTGCAAAAGCTGTTCCGCCAGTTTTCCTTTCCCGGCGGCATAGCCAGCCACGCCTCGCCGGAATGCCCCGGTTCCATCCACGAAGGTGGCGAACTCGGTTATTCGCTGAGCCATTCCTTCGGCGCCGTGTTCGACAATCCCGACCTGATCGTCGCCTGCGTGGTCGGCGATGGCGAGGCCGAGACGGGCCCGCTGGCCACCGCCTGGCACTCGAACAAGTTTCTCAGCCCCGTCGGCGATGGCGCCGTCTTGCCGATCCTGCATCTGAACGGTTACAAGATCGCCAACCCGACCGTGCTGGCGCGCATCACGCCTGAAGAGCTGGAACAATTTCTGCGCGGCTGCGGCTGGGCGCCGATCTTTGTCGAGGGCAGTGAAAGCGCCCCCATGCACGCGGCGATGGCGGCCGCGCTGGACACGGCCATCGCCCAAATACAAGCCTTTCAGCGCGATGCCAGGGTCAACGGCAACACCACGCGCCCGCGCTGGCCGATGATCGTGCTGCGCTCGCCGAAAGGCTGGACGGGGCCGAAAGTGGTCGACGGCGTCGCCATCGAAGGCACTTTCCACGCCCACCAGGTGCCGCTGTCCATCAATGGGGCCCATCCGGAACACCTGGCGCAGCTGGAGCGCTGGATGAAGAGTTACAAGCCGGAAGAGCTGTTCGACGCCCAGGGCCGCCTGATCGCCGAACTGGCCGAACTGGCGCCGGCGGGCGCGCGGCGCATGGGCGCCAACCCGCACGCCAACGGCGG
>DMYQ01000139.1:0-990 GCA_003482555.1 Janthinobacterium sp.
GCCGCCGGCGTCGAACTGGCCGGCTCGCCTACACTGGCGGCGGCCCTGCGCGCGGTGGCCGACTATGGCCGCGTCCACCCGCGGCGTTCCTGGCTGGTCGGCGGCGGCTGGAACCAGGAAATCTGGAAGCTGGGACGCTTTCCCCGCGCGGCCGAACTGGACAAGGCCGAGGCCGCCCGCCCGGTCTGGCTGAGCCGCGTCGACGGCCACGCCGGCTGGGCCAATAGCCGGGCGTTGAAACTGGCCGGCATCACGGCGACGACTCCCGATCCATCCGGCGGCAAGATCTTGCGCGACGCGAACGGCGCGCCCAGCGGCGTGCTGGTCGACCGCGCCATGAACCTGGTCGAAGCGGTGCTGCCGCCGGCCAGCGAGGCCGAACGGCGCGAAGCCCTCGACGACGCGCTGGCGCAACTGGCCAAGGCCGGCCTGACCAGCGTGCACGACGCCGGCGTGGGCGCGGCCCAGGACGCGCTGTACCGCGACTACGCGACGCGCGGCAAGCTCACGGTGCGCGTCTACGGCATGATACGCGACACCGGCGCCGACTTCGACGCACTCTCCAGGAACGGGCCGCTGCCATCCTTCGCCCACGATATGTATGCGCTGCGCGCCGTCAAGCTGTTCGCCGACGGCGCCCTGGGCAGCCGCGGCGCGGCCCTGCTGGCGCCCTACAGCGACGAGCCTTCCGCCAGCGGCTTGCTGTTCCTCACGGACGCCGAATTGCGCGCGAAGATGGACAAGGCGGTCAAGGCCGGCTACCAGGTGAATGTGCATGCCATCGGCGACGCCGCCAACCGGCAAGTCCTGGACGCCTTCGCAGTCATGCGCAAGCGCTACGGCGACGCCGGGCTGCGCCACCGCATCGAGCACGCCCAGGTAGTGGCGCTGGCCGACATCGCGCGCTTCAAGGCGCTCGGCGTGCTGCCGTCGATGCAGCCGACCCACGCCACTTCGGACAGCAACATGGCCGAGGCGCGCATCGGCGCC
>DMYQ01000139.1:1171-4840 GCA_003482555.1 Janthinobacterium sp.
CAAGACATGGCCGGCGCGCCGCCCGGCGGCTGGCATCCGGAGCAAGCCATGACGCTGACGGAAGCCTTGCGCTGCTTCACCCTGGACGCGGCCCGCGCCGCCCACCAGGAAAAGATCCTCGGTTCGCTGGAGCCGGGCAAGTGGGCCGACTTCATCGTCACCGACCAGGACATGTTCGCCGTGCCGGCGGCCGACATCGGCCATACCACGGTGCTGCAAACCTGGGTCGGCGGGCGCCGCGTGTATGCAAAATAAGCGCCCGGGGCCAGCGGTGAAAAAAACGTTTGACTTAGTTGTATAGACAACCTATCCTTTGATGACGCGATGGGCGTTTCGCGCCCGCATCCACCCTATCACCATCTCAGGAGACAATATGAGGACCGAAATGAGCAGTCTGGACCAGGATCCCCGCTACGACGCCAGCCGTGAGATCCGCGCCCCGCGCGGCACCGCCCTGGCGTGCAAGAGCTGGCAGGCCGAAGCCGCCTATCGCATGTTGCAAAACAATTTGGATCCGGAAGTGGCGGAAAACCCCAAGCATCTGGTGGTGTACGGCGGCATCGGCCGCGCCGCCCGCAACTGGGCTTGCTTCGACCAGATCCTGGCCTGCCTGCGCGAGCTGGAAGACGACCAGACCCTGCTGATCCAGTCGGGCAAGCCGGTCGGCGTGTTCCAGACCCACGCCGACGCCCCGCGCGTCCTGATCGCCAATTCCAACCTGGTGCCGAAGTGGGCCAACTGGGAACAGTTCAATGAACTCGACCGCAAGGGCTTGTTCATGTACGGGCAAATGACGGCCGGCAGCTGGATCTACATCGGCACCCAGGGCATCGTCCAGGGCACTTACGAAACCTTCGCCGAAGCGGGACGCCAGCATTTCGGCGGCGACTGGGGCGGGCGCTGGATCTTGACGGCGGGCCTGGGCGGCATGGGCGGCGCGCAACCGCTGGCCGCGACCATGGCCGGCGCCGTCTCGCTCAACATCGAATGCCAGCAGAGCAGCATCGACTTCCGCCTGCGCACCCGCTACCTCGACAAGCAGGCCGCCGACATCGACGAAGCCCTGGCCCTGGTCAAGTATCACACCGGGCGCAAGGAAGCCATCTCGATCGGCTTGCTGGGTAACGCGGCCGAGATCCTGCCCGAGCTGGTGAAGCGGGCCAAGGCCGGCGGCATCGTGCCCGACCTGGTCACCGACCAGACCTCGGCCCACGATTTGATCAACGGCTACCTGCCGCGCGGCTGGAGCGTGGCCGAGTGGAAGGCGGCCCAGCAAGACCCGGACCGGCACGCGGCCCTGACGGCGGCGGCGGCCGAATCCTGCGCCGCCCACGTGGAGGCGATGCTGGACTTTCACGCCATGGGCGTGCGCACCGTCGACTACGGCAACAACATCCGCCAGGTCGCGCTCGACCACGGCGTCGCCAATGCCTTCGACTTCCCCGGCTTCGTGCCGGCGTATATCCGGCCCCAGTTCTGCGAGGGCCGCGGCCCGTTTCGCTGGGTGGCCCTGTCGGGCGATCCCGAGGATATCTACAAGACCGACGCCAAGATCAAGGAACTGTTCCCCGAGCATAAACAGGTGCACCACTGGCTCGACATGGCGCGCGAGCGCATCGCCTTCCAGGGCTTGCCGGCGCGGATTTGCTGGCTGGGACTGGGCGAGCGCCACATCGCCGGCCTGGCCTTCAATGAAATGGTGCGCACGGGCGAGCTGAAGGCGCCCATCGTCATCGGCCGCGACCATCTGGACACCGGCTCGGTCGCCAGCCCGAACCGCGAGACCGAAAGCATGAAGGACGGCACCGACGCCGTGTCCGACTGGCCGCTGCTGAACGCCATGCTGAACACGGCCGGCGGCGCCACCTGGGTCTCGCTGCATCATGGCGGCGGCGTCGGAATGGGGTATTCTCAGCACGCCGGCATGGTCATCGTCGCCGACGGCAGCGAAGCGGCGGCCAAGCGGCTGGCGCGCGTGCTGGTCAACGACAGCGGCTCGGGCGTGATGCGCCACGCCGACGCGGGATACGAGACGGCAGCCGCCTGCGCCAAGCGCAACGGCTTGAATCTCCCCATGGTCAAATAAGATTAAATAATTCGAAAGCAGACATGAACAATCACTCGAAAAGCTGGACCCTGAAGCCGGGCGCGATGACGCTGGCGGACTTGCGCGCCGTCTGGGCCGGCCCGGCCCAACTGACCCTGGCGCCGGAAGCCTATCCGGTGATCGAGGCTTCGGCCGCCGCCGTGCACGCCATCGTCGCCAAGGGCGAGGCGGCTTACGGCATCAACACCGGTTTCGGCATCCTGGCCAAGACCCGCATCCCGGACGAAAAACTGGAGCAACTGCAGCGCAACCTGATCCTGTCGCACTCGGTCGGCACCGGCGCGCTGCTGTCGGACGCCGTGGTGCGCCTGATCATGCTGATGAAGATAGGCAGCCTGGCGCGCGGCTTTTCCGGCGTGCGTCCCCTGATCGTCGACACCCTGATCGCGCTCTACAACGCCGGCATCATGCCGGCCATCCCGGCCAAGGGCTCGGTCGGCGCCTCCGGCGACCTGGCGCCGCTGTCGCACATGACCCTGGCCATGCTGGGCGTGGGCGAAGTGCGCGTGAAGGGCGAGCTGCTGCAAGCCGCCGACGCCCTGAAGGCGGCCGGCATCGCGCCGGTGGTGCTGGCGGCGAAGGAAGGGCTGGCGCTGATCAACGGCACCCAGGTCTCCAACGGGCTGGCGCTGCACGGCCTGTTCATGGCCGAGCGCCTGCTGGAAGCGGCCATGGTCACCGGTTCCCTGGCGCTGGATGCGGCCAAGGGCAGCGACGCGCCTTTCGACGCGCGCGTACACGCGGTGCGCGGCCAGCCGGGCCAGATCGCGGCCGCCGCCATGTACCGCCAACTGGTGGCCAACAGCGCCATCCGCGCCTCGCACCTGGAAGGCGACGAGCGCGTGCAAGACCCGTACAGTCTGCGCTGTCAGCCGCAAGTGATGGGCGCCTGCCTGGACATCATCGTCAACGCCGGCCGCACCCTGCTGATCGAGGCCAATGCCGTCACCGACAATCCTTTGATCTTCGCCGACTCCGGCGACGGCCTGGCGAGCATCGTCTCGGGCGGTAATTTCCACGCCGAGCCGGTCGCCTTCGCGGCCGACACGCTGGCGCTGGCGATCGCCGAAATTGGCGGCCTGGCCGAGCGCCGCATCGCGCTGCTGATCGACGCCACCCTGTCCGGCCTGCCGCCTTTCCTGGTGCGCGACCCGGGCGTCAATTCCGGCTTCATGATCGCCCACGTGACGGCGGCCGCGCTGGCTTCGGAAAACAAGTCGCTGGCGCACCCGGCCAGCGTCGACAGCCTGCCCACCTCGGCCAATCAGGAAGACCATGTCAGCATGGCCACCTTCGCGGCGCGCCGCCTGGACGATATGGCGCACAATACGGCTGTCATCGTCGGCATCGAACTGCTGGCGGCGGCGCAGGGCATCGACTTCCACCGGCCTTTGAAAACCTCGCCGCACCTGGAACACGTGCATTCGCAGTTGCGCCAGAAGGTGCCGTTCTTCGACACCGACCGCTTCTTCGCGCCGGATATCGAGGCGGCCAAGCAGATGGTGCTGAAGGGCGAGTTGAGCGCCGCCTGCAAGGGCTTGTTCGCGCCGCTGTACGCCTGA
>DMYQ01000299.1:0-677 GCA_003482555.1 Janthinobacterium sp.
CGCCGGCCGCTATCACCTCGTGTGCAGCAACAGCAACCCGCACGCGGCCGCCCTGCTGGCCGCCCACGAGGCGGCCGTGGAACCAGCCGGCCTGGTCGGCGCCGCCTACCTGGACTGGTGCCTGGCGTTTTGCCGCGAACGGCGCATCGACATTTTCTGGCCTGGCAAGGAAGCCGGCCTGATCGCCGCCGAACAGGCCCGCTTCGCGGCGCAAGGCACGCGCGTGCTCAGCGTCGCCAGCCGCGACACCTTGGCGCTGCTGCACGACAAGGCGCGCTTTTGCGCCGGCCTCGACCTGCCGCAGGCGCCGCCGGCCCGCTTTCGCGCCGTCGCCGACATCGCCGCCTACGACGCCGCCTATGCCGAGCTGCGCCCGCTGCACCGCACCCTGTGCGTGAAACCGTCCGAATCCGTGTACGGCATCGGCTTCGCCGTGCTCGACGAGGAACGCAGCGGCGCCCAACTGTTGCTGGCCGGCGCAGCCTACCGTGTCAACGCGGGGGAATTGCGGGCCGGCCTCGCGCTGATGCAACAATTCAAGCCCCTGCTACTGATGGAATACCTGGACGGCCATGAATACAGCGTCGACTGCCTGGCCGACCAGGGCGCGCTGCTGTGCGCCATTCCGCGCAAGAAGCCCCTGGTCGCCGGCCACGGCCAGTTGATCGAGCTGCGCG
>DMYQ01000299.1:838-4874 GCA_003482555.1 Janthinobacterium sp.
AAGCCCGCTTCCCGCTCGACGCGCTGATCGGTTTCGCCGCCCGCGCCAACGCCAAGCGCGGCTTCCTGTTCCTGTCCAAGGTGCTGGGCAAGCACTGGCCGGTGACGCCGCGCGCGATGCACGCCATCCACGTCGACCTGGCCGCGCAAGTGCCGGCCGACTTGCCCGGCCCCTTGATCTTCATCGCCATGGCGGAGACGGCCATCGGCCTGGGCCAGGGCGTCTTCGAAGCCTATCTGCGCGCCCATCCGGGCCGCGAAGCGCTCTTTTTGCACAGCTCGCGCTACCGCGTCGGCAGCCTGCCCTTCTTTGAATTCGAGGAAGCGCACAGCCACGCGCCGCGCCAGTTCCTGCACCTGTCGCCCCAGGCCGGCGAGCTGTTCGCGCGCGCCCGCGGCCTGGTGCTGGTGGACGACGAGGCCAGCACCGGCAATACCTTCGTCAACCTGGCCTTTGTATGCCGCGCCCGCAACCCGCTGCTCGAGCGCATCCACCTGGCCGTCATCACCAACTTCATGGGCGCCGCCGCCAACGCCGGCCTGACGCCGCGCTTCGGCTTGCCGACCACGGTCGGCGCGGCCCTGTCCGGCCACTACAGTTTTAGCGCCGCTGCCGCACCGGCACCGGCGTCGGCGCCGGACGCCGCGCCGGCGCAGCGCTTCGAGGCCGACGCCGAACGGGGCGCCAGCGCCGCCTTCGGCCGCATCGGCATCGAGCGCGCGCTGGCCGCGCCGCGCCAACTGGCGGCGCAACTGGCGCGCCAGATCGGCGACGACGAGACCGTGCTGGTGCTCGGCACCGGCGAATTCATGCACCCATCCTTCCTGCTGGCGCGCGAACTGGAAGCGCTCGGCAAGCGCGTGCTGGTGCAATCGACCACGCGCTCGCCCATCCTCGCCTGGGGCGCCGTCGACCACATCCTGCGCTGCCCGGACAACTACGGCGAAGGCGTCGCCAATTATCTGTACAACGTCGCGCCGGGCCAGTACCGGCACGTCTTCATCTGCCACGAGACGCCCGTCAACGCGGCCCTCGTCCATTTGGCCGGCCAGCTGGACGGCCGCCTGTTCCACTTCCAGTCCGAGACCACCATTGAAGAAATTCCTGTTCGTCGACCTTGACGACACCCTGTTCCAGACCCCGAAAAAATGCGCCGCCGAGACGGCGCTGGAGCCGGCCGCCTATCTGAAGGATGGCGCGCCCTGCTCCTTCACGACGCCGCGCCAGCGCGCCTTCCTCGACTTCGCCCGGCGCGAGATGACCTTGATCCCGGCCACGGCGCGCAACGCCGACGCCTTCGGCCGCGTCGACCTGCCCTTCGCCAGCTACGCCGTGCTCGATTACGGCGGCGTCGTGCTGCAGCCGGGCGGCGCGCTCGACGCCGGCTGGCTCGACCTGATGCGCGCCGACATGCACGCCGCCCTGCCCGGCCTGCGCGAAGCCATGCGCGTCATCGACGACTTCCAGGCCACGCTGGGCCGGCCCGCGCGCGCGCGCCTGATCGAGGATTACGCGACCCCGTTTTACCTCGTCATCAAGGACCACGAGGCGAACGGCGAACGCCTGGCCCAGATCGAGGAAGAGGCGCTGCGGCCCTGGCTGGCCGGCCCCGGCGCCGACTATTTCATCCACCGCAACGGCAACAACCTGGCCCTGCTGCCGCTGGCGTTGAACAAGGCGCGCGCCGTCTCATACCTGCGCGCCGAGCTGGAGGCCGAACATGGCCCCATCCTCAGTTTCGGCATGGGCGACAGCCACTCGGACGCGCGCTTCATGGCCGCCTGCGACTACGCCATCGTGCCCAGCGGCACGCAGCTGGCGGCCCTGACCCTGGCGGCGCTATGAGTTTTTGCGGCAGTTACCGGGCCGACGACGTCAGCTTCCTGCTCACGCCGATCGCGCTGGCGCCGATCCTCGACCTGGCCGAAAAAGAGCGCCTGATCCAGTCCGGGCGGCGCCATTACAGCGAAATGCTGTCCCCCGAAGCGCTGCCCTCGCCCGCCTACCTGGCACTGTTCGCCGGCGCCTTCGGCGCCAACCGCGAACGCATGGCGCGCGACTGCCTGCGCCTGGCGGCCCTGATCGCGGCGCGCCGCGACGGCCCGATCGCGCTGGTGTCGCTGGCGCGCGCCGGCACGCCGGTCGGCGTCATCCTCGGCCATCTGCTGCGGAGCGTCTTCGGCCGCGAGTGCGCGCACTACTCGGTGTCCATCATCCGCGACCGCGGCATCGACGCCGTCGCGCTGCGGCATATCCTGGGCCGCGGCCACGCGCCCGAGTCGCTCGTCTTCGTCGACGGCTGGACCGGCAAGGGCGTGATTTCGCGCGAGCTGCGGCGCGCCGTGGCCGACTTCAACGCCCTGCACGGCACGGCCATCGACGCCGGCCTGTACGTGCTCTCCGACCTGGCCGGCGCGGCCGCCTGCGCCGCCTCGTGCGACGACTACCTGATCCCGTCGAGCATCTTGAACGCCACCGTCTCGGGCCTGGTCAGCCGCTCCGTGCTGAACGAAACGATCGGGCCGGACGACTTCCATGGCTGCGTCTACTACGCGCAATTTGCCGCCCACGACCAGTCGCGCCGCTTCGCCGACGGCCTGGTCGCCGACGGCATCGCGCTGGCGGCGCGCGAAGGCGTGCCGGCCGCGCACGCCGACGCCGCGGCGGCGCGCGTGGCCGGCATGGCGGCCGCCAGCGCCGACTACATGGCGCGGGCGCGCCAGCGCTACGGCATCGCCGACGTCAACCTGATCAAGCCCGGCATCGGCGAAGCCACCCGGGTGCTGCTGCGGCGCGTACCCGAGCGCCTGATCCTGCGCGACACGAGCGCGCCGGACGTGGCACATTTACGTTTGCTGGCCGCCGAAAAAGCCATCCCGGTATCGGTGGAAGCGGGGCTGCCCTACCAGGCGGTGGCCCTCATCAGGAGTGCGGTCGATGGATAATCCGAGTCAGCAGCAGGCGCAAGGCCAGAACCACCAGCATCCGCATCCGCAGCATGAGGAGCACAAGGCGGCGCTGGGCGCCTCGCTGTACGTGCCCAGCACGCACAAGGACTTGCTGGCCATCGCCAACGGCGACAAGCTGCGCCAACTGCGCTCGGTGATTTTTTGCACCGAGGATGCGATCGCCGAGCGCGATCTCAGTTACGCCCTGTTCAACCTGTCGCTGGCCCTGCAAAACATGGGCGAGCATTGCGCCACCATGCGTTTTGTGCGGGTGCGCAATCCCGACGTGCTGGGGCGCGTGCTGGCCATGCCGGGCGCCCACAAGCTGACCGGCTTCGTGCTGCCGAAATCCACGCGCGCCAACTTCGGCGAGTATTTTTCGCGCGTGCGCCACAGCCATCACCTGCTGATGCCGACCCTTGAGACGGCCGAAGTGTTCGACGACGCCGAAATGCGGCGCTTTTGCCGCCTCCTGTGCGCACCGGCGACGCGCGCGCGCATCCTGGCGCTGCGCATAGGCGGCAACGACTTGCTGGCGCTGCTGGGCTTGCGCCGCCCGGGCACGGGCACCATTTACCAGACTCCGCTGGGCGCCGTCATCGCGCGCCTGGTCACCACCTTCCGCCCGCACGGCTTCCAATTGAGCGCGCCGGTTTTCGAGCATCTGGCGCAGCACGCCTGGCTGGACGCCGAAGTGGCCCAGGATCTGGCGCACGGCTTGAGCGCCAAGACGGCGATCCATCCCGATCAGGTGCCGCAGATCGAACGCCACTACCGCGTCGCCCAGGCCGACATCGAACTGGCGTTGCGCATCATCGACCCGGACAGCCCGGCCGTGTTCCGCATGCAGGAATCGATGTGCGAAGTGGCCACCCACGCCAGTTGGGCGCGCGGGGTGATCGAACGGGCGCGCCAGTTCGGGATCGGCCACGCAGGTGATAATATTGATAGCATTGATAAAAGCGCAGCGGCAGCGCTGCCGCGCGCACACACACACGATCAGGGGAGCAACACAGCATGACAAGTTTCAGTCGCGGACAAAAAGGGAAATTGGCCGACCTTGGCCTGGGCAGCGCCTTCACGCTGAC